>JBBQJG010000213.1:0-10815 GCA_038325725.1 Polyangia bacterium
GACCTCGAAGCGCTCGGCGACGTCGTACACGCTCGCCCCCTCGCCCGTGTTGAGCAGCCCGCGCACGTCGACGAGGCGGCGCGCGGAGGCATATCGCTCTGCGCGCGCGGGGATTGGCTTTCGGCCGCGCGCGCGGCCGGGCTTTCGGCGATTTTCGAGGGTCGGCATCGCTCTGACCCATTCTGTCATAGGTGGGGCTTATCCTGAGGACCTCAACAAGGAGCTGACCATGACGACCCCCTCCGCAATCGACGCCCCGAAGACCACCCCCCTTACCCCCGAGCGCACGCGGGCCCTCACGGCCGCCGTCGCCGAGATCGAAAAGCAGTTTGGCAAGGGCGCGCTCATGCGGCTCGGCGAAGGCTCGGGACACGGCGAGGTGCCCGTGATTTCGACGGGGTCTCTCGGCCTGGACATCGCGCTCGGCACGGGCGGGCTGCCGCGCGGGCGCATCGTCGAGGTGTACGGGCCCGAGTCCTCGGGCAAGACGACGCTGGCCCTGCACGTCGTCGCCGAGGCGCAGCGCCTGGGCGGCGTGTGCGCGTTCATCGACGCGGAGCACGCGCTCGACGTCGGCTACGCGCGCAAGCTGGGCGTGAAGTCGGACGAGATCCTCATCTCGCAGCCGGATTGCGGCGAGCAGGCGCTCGAGATCACCGAGATGCTCATCCGCTCGGAGGCGGTCGACGTCGTCGTCGTCGACTCGGTCGCGGCGCTCGTGCCGCGCGCCGAGCTCGAGGGCGAGATGGGCGATTCGCACGTCGGCCTGCAGGCGCGGCTCATGAGCCAGGCGCTGCGCAAGCTCACGGCGGCCGTCTCGCGCAGCAACACGCTCGTGATCTTCATCAACCAGCTGCGCATGAAGATCGGCGTCATGTTCGGCAGCCCCGAGACGACCACGGGCGGCAACGCGCTCAAGTTCTACGCATCGGTGCGCCTCGACATCCGGCGCATCGGCGCGCTCAAAGACGGCGAGCAGATCGTCGGCAACCGGACGCGCGTCAAGGTCGTCAAGAACAAGATGGCGGCCCCGTTTCGCGAGACCGAGTTCGACGTCGGCTACGGCCAGGGCATCTCGACCGCGGGCGAGATGATCGACCTCGGCGTCGAGGCCGGGCTGTTGGAGAAGAGCGGCGCGTGGATCGCGTACGGCGGCGAGCGGCTCGGCAACGGCCGCGAGGCAGCGAAGAGCTACCTGCTCGAGCACCCCGACATGCTGCGCGCCCTGCGCGGCAAGCTGCTCGAGACGCACGGCATCGGCGTCGCCAAGGCCGCGACGGGCACCGAGACGATCGCCGCCGTCAAGGCCGCCGCGAAGAAGGTCGCGTGAGGTTCAAGCCGGCCGCCAACGACAACGCCGGCGAGCGCCCAACCGTCCGCACCGCGCGGCGCGGCCCCGATGCCACCTACGCCACATCGGCGAACGTCATCCTGCCGCTGCGGTTCGCCCGCTGCATGGTCGAGTGGCAACGCGCGTCGCGAAAGCGTCGCCGCTAGACGGACCCCTGTATATTGCGCGGCTTGGCGCCCGTCGGCCGATTTTCTCCGCTCGCCGTTCAGCCGCCGCCGGGCGCGCTGCCGGCGCGGCTGCCGAACCCGTTCGCGCCGGGGCCGCCCCACCCGCTCGCGCGCGAAGCGGCCGAGCGACTACGACGCGATCTCGCGACGCTCCCCGAGGCGCAGCGCGACGACCTGGCCCAGGGAAAGATGCTCGGCGTCCTCGTCGCAAGCGACGCCGACGGACGCGTCGGCGAGCTGCGCGCGTTCGCGGGGATGCTCGCGGGACGCTGGGATGTGGACGGCTTCGTGGGGCCGGTCTTCGATCTAGAGGCGCGGAACGCGTTGTGGCCTGGGGCCGAGCGCGAGCTGCGCGACTTCGAAGCGGCGCTCGAGGCGCTGCCCTCGGCGGTGCACGCGGCGTCGTTGCGCGCGGGCCTGAAGGCGCTCGTCGCCGAGCAGGCGCGCGCCGAGCAAGCGCTCGCGGCCCGGCACGAAGCCGCGCGGGTCGCGCGAGACGCCGAGCGAGCGGCGCTCTCGCCCGCGACCCCCAAGACGCGCGCCGAGCTGCAGCGGCTCGCTCGCCGCGACCGCGACGCGCGCGTCGAGAGCGGAACGCTGCGCGCGGCCCACGCCGCCGCGCGCGAGCGCGTTCAGCGCGCGCTGCGCCCGAACGAAGACGAGCGCGACGCGATCACGCGCCGCCGCGCCGACCGCTCCAACGAGGTGCTCGAGCTGCTCCTTGACGGCTATCAGCTCGCCAACGCCCGCGGCGACATCGCCTCGGTGCGTGACCTCTTCGCGCCCCACCTGCCGCCCGGCGGCGCCGGGGATTGCGCGGGGCCCAAGCTCTTCGCGCACGCGCAACGCGAGCGGTTGAGGCCGCTCGCGCTCGCGGAGTTCTGGTGGGGCGCGCCTGCCAAGGGCGGGAACCAACAGCCCGGCGTGTACTACCCGTCGTGCGACCGCAAGTGCGGCCCCGTCCTGGCCCACATGCTGCGCGGCTGGGACGTCGACGCGGGGACGTGGACGACGTGCCCGGCTAGTTCCAGCGGTAGGAGATGTTGACGAACGGCAGGCCGAGCAGAAAGTTGTCCGAGCCGCTGCCAGTGATCACCGGCTTGATGAAGCCGACGTCGCCCGCGATGTTCGAGCTGTGGAAACGAACGCCGTAGCTGAACAGTGCGCCCGGCATGTTGTCGAAGCCCGTGCCGTTCTCGGCGTCCACCGCGGCCGACGTGATCTCGCCGAGGAGCTTCACGTGCGTGCTCACGGCGTGAACGATCGAGCCGCCGTACACGATCATGTGGACCTTGCCGCCGCTGTCGGTCGACAACGCCAGCTCGTAGGTCGCGCTCGCCGACAAGAGTGACGAGCAGTCTTCACGCAAGCACGCCGTCGCGAACGCGCCCGCCCCGAGTAGCGCGCCTCCGCCGCCGCTCGAGCCGCCGCTGCTGAACGAGTGGCCGTAGCCTGCCGAGCCCTGCAGCGCCAAGTAGAAGCGCGGAATCGCGACGACCTGGCCCTTGAAGGCGGCGACGCCGAAGAACGGCATGTCCTTGGTGATGGGCGACAGCACCGTGACGGTCGTCTGCATGCGATCGCTGATCGCGTAGGTGAAGCCGTGGAGCAGCAGCTCGTAGTTGTTGTAAGTCATCGACCCGGCCGGCTGGTTCATCGCCGTCGGGAGCAAGAAGCCGCGATCGATGTTCGGATCAGCCGACGCCTCAGGCGCGTCCGCGGGGGCGGCGGCGACAGCGGCGGCGGGCACGGCGGCCGCGGGCGATTCACCGTCGGCGTTGGCCGCTGACGCGACCCCGGCCGACGTGGTCAGGAGGAGCGAGAGAGCGACGAACGAGAACGATGCGCGAGTTTTCATGACGCGCCTTCATTGCAGACCTCGTGCCTACGCCGAAGTGCGGAAAACAAGCGGCAAAACGCGCTGCTTTGACATTTGGCGGCGAGGATTCCTCGCTCGGTGTCCGTTCTTGAACACCTGTCGGCGTTCACGGTCGCACCCTGAGCGCATCCGCTAAGGCAGGCCCGGGACCGTCATCGCGATCGTGCGCGCCTTCGTGCCGCCGCCGACGACGAGCAGGGTCTTGCCGTCGTCGCCGCCGAAGGCGGAGTTCGTGCCGTTGATGAGGATGTGGCCTGCGCAATCGACGGCGATGCCGTCGCCGCCCGGCGTCGGTCCGCCCTTTTGCCCCGGCACGCCCGCCGCATCGAGCGTCCACGTGCCCATGCCGACGACGTAGAGCTTGGTCTCGTCGGGAGACAGCGCGACGCCGTTGAGGCCGCCCATCTGGATCACCGA
Organism: Polyangia bacterium; assembly: GCA_038325725.1. Lineage (GTDB taxonomy): Bacteria > Myxococcota_A > Polyangia > Fen-1088 > Fen-1088 > DASZFV01. The sequence goes on from JBBQJG010000213.1 coordinate 3,815, forward strand.
CGTGACGCCCATCGGGTCGATGCGCACGAGCGCCTCGCCGAGGCCGACGGGTCGATTGCCCGTCTCGGCCGTGCGGTTCGAGAAGTAGACGTTCCCGTCGCCGCGCGCGATCAGATCGTTCGGCGAATCGAACAGCTTGCCGTTCGCCATCGTCGCGACCTTGCGACCGACCTTCGTCTTGACGTCGTACTCCATGATGGCGCGCGGTCCGTGACACGCGCCGAGCACGTTCCCCGACGGGCTGACGCCGAGGCCGTTGCAGCCGACATCGTGGACCCACACCTCGCAGGCGCCGCCCGGCGTGTATTTCACGATGTCGCCGCCCGTCGGCTGATTGACGATGAAGTTCGTGAAGAAGAAAGCGTGCTCGCCCGCGATCCAGGTCGGCCCTTCGTTGTAGCCGTAGTTGTATTTGAAACCGACGCAGACGTCCGTCGACGCGCCCATGACCTGGTCGGGATAAGGGGGCGGTGGGCAGGTGAACTGTTTCTTGGGACCGCTCGGGCCCCAGAATCCGCCGTCGGTCGGCGTTCCTCCCGCGCCCCCGGCGCCCGCATCGACGCCACCGCCGTCGACGCCGCCGGCCGCGCCCGCGTCGGCGCCGCTTGCGCCCGCCGAGACACCGCCGCCGCCGCTCGGATCGCCGCCCGCTCCGGCCATGGCCGTCACGCCGCCACTGCCGCCCGAGGACGTCGCGCCGCCGACGCCCCCCGTCCCGCCATTCGCCGAGCCGCCGGCGCCACCGTTCGGAGCGCCCCCGCGCCCCGCCCCTCCGGACGCGCCACCACCCGACCCGCACGCCGCGAGACTCACCCCGAAGATGAGAAGAAGTGCCGCGAATCGAAACCGGCGAGACATCGGGTGCAGTATCCCCGCGGCGACCTGCGGAGCGTGCCGCATCTCGCGACCCGCATTTGCACAGCGCGAGCTAGAACGGGCGCTGCGCTGGCAGGCGCGTCCGCTGCAGCCTGCGCTGCAGCGAGCGGCGATGCAGGCCGAGCACGCGCGCCGCGCGTGAGACGTTGCCACCAACGTCCGACAACACGGCCTGGATGTGCGTCCACTCGACGTGCTCGAGGGACGCTTGCGTCCCCGCGGACTCCGGCGCCTCCGGCTCGAACGGAAGACCCGCGTCGCCGTCGAAGGCGCAAAGGAGGCGACCGCCATCGACGGGCGTCACGCGGTAGTCGAGGAAGCCCTCGCGGATGGCGAGCACGGCGGCCGCGATCGAGGGCGCGCGGCTCACCATGACGGCGCGGAGCTCGGGGTTGAGCGCGCGCAGGCGACGCACGAGCTCGAGCCCCGACCCGTCGCCGAGGTGTTGTTCGACGACGAGAAAGTCCGGGGCCCCGACCGACGCCGCCCGCAGGGCCTCCGCGAAATTGTGGGCGGCCCGCGCGGACCACCCCCGCTGTCGTACGGCATCCGTGAGCGCGTCCTGCACGCTCGAGTCCTGGCCCACCAAGAGAACCACGCGAGAAGCGGTCGACATCATGCGCCCTCCGACTTCCTATGTCGGCGGGCGGCTCCAAAAATGACGGGCACCTTAGCGCGAGCCCCCCAAAAACCAGCAATGCCTGCCTATCAATCTAACTATCTACCTATCTATTTTCTTGGCTCGCTGCGGGCATCACGAGCGCCGTCTTCGCAACGACCGCCGTGGGGCTGTGGTCGTGGGATCACCACACGCGCAGCGCCCCGCGCGAACCGTAGCTGAGCCGAATTTCGTGCGATGATCTCTGTGTGTCAGCACAAATGTCGCACTGGACGAAGGCGAATCGGAACAGCTTCGGCCTGCTGGGCGTGCTGGCTGTCGTAGCCGTCGCCTGCTCGAGCGGCAGCGTCGGCGGCACGGGCGCAGCGGGCGCGACGGGTCAGGCCGGCAGCTCCGGCGGCGCGGGCAGCCTCGGCTCGACGGGGAGCGCCGGGAGCTCGGGCGCGGCGGGCCATTCGTCGACGGGCGACGCGGGTTCGACCGGCACCGCGGGCGTGGCGGGCAACACCGCGGGCGCAACCGGCGCCGCCGGAACGACGGGGAGCGCGGGAGTCACGGGCACCGCGGGCATGGGCGCCGCGGGCATGTCCTCCACGGCCGGGTCGTCTGGCGCCGGGACGTCGGGCGCCGGGACGTCGGGCGCCGGGGGCGCCTACATGACCAATCCGAATCGCGTGCCGTGCGGGACGAAGGCCGGCCAGTGCGAGTGCCAGCCCCAGCTCACGCAGCGCAAAGCGCCCGCGTTTCCACCGACGGCGATCACGGCGCCCAAGGGACTGTTGTTCCGCTTCATGAACAACTGCCCCATGACGTTGTGGCTCAAGTTCGCGGGCGCGCCGGGCGGCACGGTCATGATGCCGACGAAGTCGACGCAGGAATTCGACCTGGCGACGCTGCACGGCCGTGTGACGGCGTACAAGAACGCGGCGCCCGGCGGCGCGGGCAGCACCGAAGCCGAGTTCTTCGAGCTGACCGCCGATCCCGGCAAGGCCCTGAACTACAACCTCTCGTTCGTCGACTACATGGGCCTGCCGCTCGAGATCCACGGCAAGGGCACGAGCGCGTCGTGCGGCCTCACGGCCTGCTACGCGCCGCTCGCGGACCTCATCAAGGGATGCCCGCCACAGCTCCTCGACGCGGCCAATGGCAAGTGCATCTCGATGTACAACTACTGCAACAACGCCACGCACGCCGCCGAGGCGTTCTGCACGTCACTCGATCAATCGGCCGCGATGACGCTCGCCAACGATCCGATGTGCAAGGCGGGCGGCACGTTGGCGCAGGCCGGCTCGGGCAAGGCGATCTTCGGCTGCGCCACGGGCTCGTTCTGGAGCGGCTCGCCCTACTGCTGCGCGAAGGTGAACCGCGGCTCCGCCGGCACGTCGCAAAGCGACAACACGCAGAACTGCCTCTACTACAAGACGCCGCCGTACAACGTCTACGCCGCGTACTCGCACTCGGTGTGCCCGTACCTCTACGCGTTCGCCTACGACGACTGGAACGATCAGAGCGGCTACCACGCCTGCATGGGCGGCACGGGCGCCGACATCACCTACTGCCCCGGCGATCCGTAGCGTCATGACGAACGAAGAAGCGGAACGCCTCGCGAAGATCGACGCCGCCGAGCAGAGCCTCGCTCACGTCGAATCGGGAATGGTCGTCGGCCTCGGCTCGGGGACGACGGCCGCCGAGATGGTGCGCCGGCTGGGCGCGCGCGTGCGCGCGGGGCTCTCCATTCGAGGCCTCCCGACGTCGGCCGCCACCGAGGCGCTCGCGCGCGCCGAGGGCATTCCTCTCGTGACGCTCGCCGACGTCCGCGCGCTCGACGTCGCGATCGACGGCGCCGACGAGGTCGATCCGCGCGGCCAGATGATCAAGGGGCGCGGCGGGGCGTTTCTCCGCGAAAAGCTCATCGCGCGCGCCGCGCGACGACTGGTCATTCTCGTCGACGCGCGCAAGCTCGTGCCCCAGCTCGGTGCGAACGCGCCGGTTCCCGTAGAGGTCGTGCCCTTCGCCTTGCCGGTCGTCGAGGCGGACGTCGCGAAGCTCGGCGCGCGGCCGACGCTCCGCCGCGACGCGAGCGGCGCGCCGTACCTCACCGACAGCCAGAACCTCGTGCTCGATTGCGCGTTCGGCCCGCTCGCAGATCCCGAGGCGCTCGCGGCGCGCCTCGACGGCGTCGTGGGCCTCGTCGAGCACGGGCTGTTCGTCGGTTTCTCACCGACGGTCATCGTCGGCGACGCGGAGCGCGGCGCGCGTTATCCGTAGGTACCCAGGGTCGGCGACGGCCTCACGGTCACCTCACTCATCGCGGCGGCGGCGCCGACATCGCGCGCAGCCAGCGCAGCAGTCGCTCTTCGTAACCGGGGCCCCAACCGCGGTTGATGTGGCGCACGACGCCGGCGCCGTCGACGAGGAACGTCGTCGGGAAACGCTCCTGCCCCCAGCGGTGGGCCGTGCCGCCGCCGCGATCGAGCGCGAGCTCGGCGCCCGGGGGCAAGGGATGCGCGGCGAGGAACCGCTTGAGCGTGGGCGCGTCCTCGCCGACGTCGATGACGAGCAAGCGCGTGGGCAGGCCCAGCCGCGCGCGCACGACCGCGAGATCGGCGAGCGCGCGGTGACACGGCACGCACCACGTCGCGAAGAAGTCGACGATCGTCGTCTCGCCGCCGAGCCGCGTCGTCGCGAAGGGCCGACCGTCGGACGTCTCGAGCTCGAGCGACGGCGCCGGATCGCCGAGGCCCACGCGCGGCGCGTCCGAGAGTCCGAGCGCGAGCAATGCGACGAGCACGACGTGCACACCGTCATCCTAACGTTGACGTCCGCAAACACCCCATTGCGAGGCGCCGCGGGTTTCGTTACTCTGGATTTCTCGTGACCGCGCTGATTCACCGCCTGTACCCCATGTGTTCGGTTGTCCGTAAGGACAATCTGGCCTGGGTCGCGCGCGTCTGAATCGGGGACGGCGAGACGACCCCGGCTAAAGGCCGCGGGTCGCTTCGCCAGTGTGGAAGGTGGCTCTCGGTCTTCGGCTTTCTCCGGAGACGACGACGATGAGCCAGAACCACTCCCCCAACGGCAGCAATGGCAGCAATGGCTTGGCGCGCGCCACGCCCGCGAAGCTCGAGCTGCGCGCGCATGTCGTGCCGGCGAACGACACGCAGCACCCTGCCGTCGCCGACCGCGTGGGCCTCCTCGGGTTGCCGCGCACGTACTGGATGCTGTGGGCCGGCATGTTGCTCAACCGCTTGGGCGGCGCCGTCTTCTTTCTGCTCGGCATCTACCTGACCCGTGAGCGAGGCCTGAGCCCCGAGGTCGCGGGGCTCGTCATCAGCCTCTACGCGGCCGGCGGCCTGTGCGCCGGGCCCTTAGGCGGCGCGCTCGCCGACAAGCTCGGCCGGCGCGCGACGCTGCTGACGGGGACCACGTGCGCGGGCGCGCTCATGCTCGCGCTCGGGTTCGCACGCTCGATGGGCGCGCTGCTCGTGTTCGCGCCGCTGCTCGGGTTCTTCACCGACGCGTGTCGTCCCCCGCTGCAGGCGGCGGTGGCCGACGTCGTCGCGCCCAAGGATCGCTCGCGCGCCTACGGTCTGCTCTATTGGGCGATGAACTTGGGGTTCGCTGGCGCGTCGGTGCTCGGCGGCCTGCTCGCGGAGCATCACTTCGCGCTGCTGTTCGTCCTCGACGCGCTGTCGACGTTCGCGTACGGCATCATCGTGTTCGTCGGCGTGCCCGAGACACGGCCCGCGCTCGCGCGCGCTGCAAGCCGCGGGGGCGATCTCGCGCGCCTGCTGACGCCGTTCCGCGATCGGCCGTTCGTGAAGTTCGTGGGCATCCAGGTCGTGCTGCTCGTCGCGTTCGCGCAGGTCATCGTCGCGCTGCCGCTCGACATGCGCGCGCACGGGCTCGGCCTTTCGTCGATCGGATGGTTGCTCGGCCTCAACGGCATCACCATCGTCATCGCGCAGCCGATCGTGTTGCGTTACGTGCGCGGCGTCGACCACGTGCACTGGTTGGCCGCGGGCTGCGTGATCACGGGGCTGGGGCTCGGCGCCACGGCGTTCGCGGGCGGCGCGCTCGCGTACGCGCTGACGAGCGTGCTGTGGACGCTCGGCGAGGTCGGCTTCTCGACGGCCTCGCCCGCGTTGGTGGCCGACTTCGCGCCCGCGGCGCAACGAGGCGCCTACCAGGGCACGTACCAGCTCGCGTGGGGCATCGCGAGCATGGTCGCGCCCCCGCTGGGAACGTTCGTGCTCGCGCGGACCGGCGCGCACGCGTTGTGGTTCGGCTGTTTTGGGGCGTGCGTCGTCGCGGCGTGGTTGCACCTGCGGGTCACGGGCAGAACGACGGGGGCGCGGCGGGGCGCGACGTTGCCGCGCTGACGACGCGCGGGGCGAGCGGCAGCAATAGCGCCGCCCCGCGCAGGGTTCGTTTGGCGATGAGCGAGCCGAACCGATCGACCTCGAGCCCGACGCTGCGCCGCCTCGGGCTCACGCTCGCCGTCATCGGGGCCGGCCGCGCGGGCGCTCAGTTCCCGACGTCGCGCGCGCGCACGAGCGAGCTCTTCGCGGGAAGCTTGGGAAATCGCGAGTCGTCGGCGACGAACTCGGCGCGCCCGTCGAAGTCCATGTCGCGCTGCTCGTAGACCAGCTTCTCGCGGGTGTCGTAGAAATAGCGCGCGTCGACCTTGCCGTCGCCGTTGCGGTCCGCCGCCTCACACTCATCGGGCGCACCGACGACGCTGTTGACCTGGGGCCAACAGCCTGTTGCCCGCAAGTCGACACGCCGCGAGACACTATGCGTCTACGAGCTAGTAATTACATGGTCTTATGTGAATTACTTTGTCATAATATGTGGGCACGCTTACTGCACAGTATGAATGTGTTCCCGAAGTGGGAACGAACTCTCGAAACGGCACACCTCAGGTGACTGAGGGTCGCAAAGCAACCGGGCTCGCAAGAGTCAGCGGGGCTACCGAAGGAGACTGATGGAAAAAGTTACGCTGCGGAGAATCGGTTGGGTCGGCGCTTCCCTGGGACTGACCTCGGTCCTCGTGGGTTGCAATGACATGCGTTCCGACGTGGGCGCCGCGGGCGCTGACGAAGGCGCCGCCACGACGAGCGTCGGTCAGGGGTACCTCGCCACCGAGAACGGCTTCAACGGCGCCAACGGCTTCAACGGCGCCAACGGCCTGAACGCCGCCAACGGCCTGAACGCCGCCAACGGCCTGAACGCCGCCAACGGCCTCGGCTCGGTCAACGGCCTCAACGGCGTCAACGGCTTCAACGGCGCCAACGGCTTCAACGGCGCCAACGGCTTCAACGGCGCCAACGGCCTCGGCTCGGTCAACGGCCTCAACCTCGCCAACGGCCTCGGCTCGGTCAACGGCCTCGGCTCGGCCAACGGCCTCATGACGACGGACGACGGTCGCAAGACCGTCTCGTACCTCGTCAAGTGCGCCCTGGCCAGCGGCGACACGCTCGTCAAGCAGGACGACCACGGCGTG
>JBBQJG010000214.1:0-10741 GCA_038325725.1 Polyangia bacterium
CCGCCGGTGCCGCCCATCGCGATCGTGCCGCCGGTGCCACCCGTCTCGGTGGTGCCGCCCGTGCCGGCGACGCCGCCCTCACCGCTGGTGCCGCCCAAGGCCGACCCGCCCTCGCCGCCGCCGCCCGAGCCAGCCGCGCCGGCCGTGCCTCCGGTGCCGGCGCTCGCGTCATCCGCGCCCGAATCTTCCATGTTCCCGTCGGCGCCCGCGCTGGCGTCGGTGCCCGCGCTTCCGTCGGCGCCCGCGCCGCCGTCGGTGCCATCGGTGCCACCGGCGCCGTCGGTGCCGCCGCCCATGCCACCATCAGTGCCGCCCGCGGCGCCGTCCGTGCCGCCGTCGGTGCTGCCCGCCGCGCTCTCGGTGTAGATCTCCGACGCGCCCGTGTCCGACTGCGTGGTCGCGTCGCTGATGAGGCCTCCCGCGACGAGGACGCGGCCGTCGGCGAGCACCGTCGCCGTTCCATCGGCGCGCGCCACCATGAGCGCGTCGGTGAAGGACCAAGCGCCCGTCGACGGATCGAAGAGCTCGACGTTGCCCGCGGTCGTTTGCGGGGTCGCGTCGAGCCCCCACGTGCCGGCGATGAGCACCTTGCCGCTGGGCAACGGCGCCATGACGGCGACGTCTTGAACCTCCATCAACGTGCCGCTCGCCGTCCAGGTGTTGGTCGTGGGGTCGTAGATCTGCGACACGCGCGAGAAGTTTCCATCTCGCGTTCCGCCCGCGAGCAAGACGGTGCCGTCGGCGAGCAGCGTCGCGCCCTGATTCTGCTGCGGGGCCGCGAGGTCCCCGCCCGCGGACCAGGTGTTGGTCGCCGGGTCGAAGACGTCGGACGTGCCCGTCGTCGTCACGCACAGGAAGCCGGGATCGTATTGGCTGCAGCCACCCGCCGCGAGGGCGCGCCCGTTCGGCAGCGTCGTCAGGGTGAACAGATCACGCGGGTCGCGCATCGCCGGCGTCAGCGTCCAGGTGTCGGCCGTCGGATCGTAGACCTCGGCCGTCGACGAAACGGCGTTGCACGTCGTCGTGTAGGCGGTGCATCCGCCCGCGTAGAGCGCGCGGCCGTCGCCGAGGAGCGCCATCGCGCCGCCGTCGCGTCCGGCCTTCATCGGCATCGTCAAGGTCCACGTCGCGAGCGCCGGATCGAACACCTCGGCCGTCGCCTGGAGATCCGTGTCTCCTCCCGCGGCCAGCACCTTGCCTGCGAGAGGACCGCTCTTGAACAGGACGCCGCCGAAGTGGGCGCGCGCGCGCTTCATCGAGGTCGTGGCCGCCCAGGTCTTCGTCGCGGGATCGAAGATCTCGGCCGCCGTCGAGTAATCGCTGGTCGCGGCGATGTTCGTCAAGCCGCCGAAGGCGAGCACGCGACCGTCCGCGAGACGAACCGCGACGTGCGAGTTGCGAGGGGTCACCATCTCGCCGGCCGTGACCCACGCGGGATCCAACGTCGCGGGATAGACCACGGGCGCGCCGATCGCGCGGCCCCAGGCGACCTCGAGCGTGCACGTGCGCGAGCCCGGCGCGACGACGGGGCGGCCCCACGGCGCGACGCCGCTGCGATCGAAGGCGCAGCCGCGCACGGCGAGCGTCGCGGGGCGCAGAGCGCCCGCTGCGTCGATGACGAAAGGAGCGCGCACGCGCAGACGCGGCGTGCCCGAGGCGTCGAGGAGCTCGAGCACGTTGGACACGAGCCGCAGCCCGGCGGCGCCCTCGGTGTCGAGCCGATAGGTGACGGTCTCGCGCCGGGGCGCGACGGCGAAGAAGATCGAATCCTCGACGCCGCCCGCGATGAGCTCATGCGACTCGGCGACGCGCTCGCGCACGAGCGCCCGCAGCGTCATGCCCGAAGGCGCGCGCAGCGAAAGCGGGCCTCGCGCGGGCGTCGGCGTGCCCGCGAAGCTCGTCGAAGCGAGGCAGGTGAGACCGAAACCAAAGAAAGATGCGCACGCGAGGAAGGGCGACCGCGTCTTCATGATTCAATTCCCCCGACGACTAGAGCTGAGGGCCAAGTTTCGGTTCGACCGAACAGCGGTGAACCGAGACCATTGTGGGGCCGTTGGTCCGTTGTGCAAGAAGCGACGAGCGGATGGGGCCGTTTATGCGGCCTGGCCTCTCGACAGGGCGGCCTTCGTCAGGAGGCGCTCACGGGTAGGTGGAGCCCGCACTCTTTGTTCTCGGGATCCTCCCACCACCAGCGGCCCGCGCGCGGGTGCTCGCCGGGTTGGATGGCTCGCGTGCACGGCGCGCAGCCGATCGACGGGAAGCCTTTGTCGTGAAGCGGGTGCACCGGCACGGCGTTCGCCTTCGCGTAGGCGCGCACCTGGTCCATCGTCCACCCGATGAGCGGGTTCACCTTCGTCATGCCGCCGTGGCCGGCGTCGACCTCGACCTCGGCGCCGTCGGTGCGCGTGACGGATTGTTCGCGGCGCAGGCCCGTGAACCACGCGTCGAGCCCGGCGAGCGCGCGCCCGAGCGGCTCGACCTTCCGGAGGCCACAGCACTCGTGCCGCTCGTCGAGCGAGTCGCGAAAGCTGTACAGGCCCTTGCCGCGAATGAGCGTCTCGACGGCCTCGCGCTGGGGGAACGTCCAGGCGATCTCGACGCCGTACTTCATGCGCACGCGCTCGGCCGTCAGGTACGTCTCGTCGTGCAGGCGCCCCGTGTCGAGCGCGAACACGCGCGCGTGACCGTCCGTCGCCTTGGAAAAGAGATCGATGAGGACGCAATCTTCGACGGAGAAGCTCGACGCGACGGCGAGGTTCGCGCCGAAGCGCGCGACGGCCCACTTGACGACGGCCGCGGGCTCGGCGCCGCGGAGCTTGGCGGCGGCTTCTGAAACTTCGGAGGCGCTTGCGAACGACATGAGGCGCGAAGTCTAGCGGACTTCGCGCGCGTCGTGCAGGGCCCTCACCGACGGGCCGGCGGTGGGAGCGGACACAGCGGGATCGCGAGGCGCTCGGCGGCGGATCAGGCTCTCGAGTCGCGATCGTCTCGAATCAAAAACTCGGACCCGCGCCCGCGCCGACTCCTGATCGCGAGGAGCCGCTCGTTGACGCGAAAGGGAACGATCGCGGGTGCCACGCCGAGCAGCCGTGCTTTGGGTTTGCCGCCGCTCGTGATGACGACCTCCTCGCCACGCGCAGCCCGCGCGATCAGCGCAGACAGCTGGGCCTTTGCGTTTCGAACGTTGGTCATCATGTTTGCCATTGTAGTTGCGCGCGACGACCTCAGGTAGACCGCGAGAAATTGTTGTCCATCGTATTGACGCGATGTCCTCTCGTGAGCTTGACCGGTGGCGCTGCGCCTTTCATATTCGGCCGCGCATGTTGTTCCCTCTCTTCTTGAAGCTCGCGGGCCGCGACGTCCTCGTCGTCGGCGGCGGGCCCGTGGGGACCGGGAAGGCGCTCGCGCTCGTCGAGGCGGGCGCGAAGGTCACCGTGGTGGCACCGGAGATTTCGACGGAGCTGCGCGCCGCGGCCGCGGCCGGCAAGGTCGTGCTCGCCGCGCGCGCGTTCGCGGAGGCGGACGTCGAGGGTGCGTGGTTCGTCGTCGCGGCGGCGCCGGGGGACGTCAACCGCGCCGTCGCGGCCGCGGCCGAGGCGCGGCACACGTTCGTGCTCGCCGTCGATGATCCGTCGGCCGCGACCGCCTACGGCGCTGGCATCGTCCGGCGCGGCGGCGTCACCGTCGCCGTGTCGACCGACGGGCGCGCGCCCGCGCTCGCGGGGCTGCTGCGCGAGGGGCTCGAGGCCGTGCTGCCCGACGAGCTCGAGAGCTGGACGCGGGAAGCCGAGCGGCATCGCGCGCTGTGGAAGGCCGCGGGCGTGCCGATGGCCGAGCGCCGCCCGCTGCTGCTCGACGCGCTCAACCGGCTGTACGCCGAGCGCGAGGCCGAGCCCGACGTCGACGAGGCGCCCGCGGAGCCGGGGCGCGTCGCGCTCGTCGGCGCGGGCCCGGGCGATCCCGAGCTCATCACGCTGCGCGGGGCGCGCCGCCTCGCCGAGGCCGATCTCGTTCTCTACGACGCCCTCGCATCCGAGCGGCTGCGCGATCTCGCGCCCGACGCGCGTTGGTTCTACGTGGGCAAGCGCGCCTGCCGTCAGTCACTGGGGCAAGACGTGCTCAACCGCTTGCTCATCAAGAACGCGCGGCGCGGGCTCGCCGTCGTGCGCCTCAAGTGCGGCGACCCGTTCGTGTTCGGGCGCGGCGGCGAAGAGGCGCTCGCGCTCGCCGAGGCCGGCATCCCTTGCGAGATCGTTCCTGGCGTGTCGACGGCCGTCGCGGCGCCCGCGCTCGCGGGCATCCCCGTCACGCACCGCGGGATGGCGTCCAGCTTCGCCGTCGTCACGGGCCATCACGAAGAGACCTACGCGCCGCTGCTCGCGTCGTTCGCGCCGGGCGCGCTCACGCTCGTCGTCCTCATGGGCCTGCGCCAGCGCGCGCGCGTCGCCGAGCTGCTCATCGCACGCGGCTGGGATTCGGCGACGCCCGCCGCAATCGTAGTCGGCGCGGGCACGCCCGAGGCGTGGCGCTGGACGGGCACGCTCGACGCGCTCGGCGCGGCCGAGATCCCGGAGGCCTCCCGCGCGGCGCCCGGCCTGCTCGTGATCGGCCAGGTCGTGAGCCTCGCGGGCACCCTCGGCGCGGCGGGCCTCGGCGCCGCGGCGTCCACGCGCTCGCTCGCCTGAGCGGCGGGCGCCGTCGTCGGCGTTCACGCGCGGACGACCGTGGATAGGCGTGGCCTTAGGCGCAGACGACCGTGATCGAATGCGAGTGGTTGTTGTTCGTCGTCGACGTGAGCGTGATCGTCTGGCCGCCCTTGAGCGTGTCGAACGAGGTGCTCGTGATCGACACGGTGTGATCGTGGGTCGCCGTGCCCATGATGCTGTACATCTTGAGGACGCCCGACGCGACGTCGGGCTGGGTCACGTTGAGCGTGTGGCCGTGGTTGGTCGCGATCGTGTCGGTCGGCGCGCGGTCGGCGCAGGCGTTGGTGCCCGTGCCGCTCATGCCCGCGGCGCCGCCGCTGGGGCTGCTGCCACCGCCGCAGCCGGCGGCGACCGTCGTCAGGCCGAGGCCCAAGCCCGTCATGCCGAGCACCAGGTTCATGAACTCTTTGCGGCCGATTTGCTTCGTGGCGAGATCCTTCATGGCGATGTCCCCCTCCCGTCTCGTGGTTGCGTGACCTACTTGCGGATGACGTAGTCCTCGCCCGTGAGGCTGCTGCGCGCGAGGAAGGCACCGTGCTCGTCCTCGATCCAGACGTCGAGGCGCGCGGCGCCGCCGCCGATGCGCGGCAGCGCGCCCAGGTCGGTCACCTTGATGACGGCGTCGGCGGGGATGTCGACCGTCCGGCTGCGCACGGCGGGGGCGCTGCCTGACTTGGGATCGGTGATCTTCCACTTCACGACCGCCTTGGGCACGGGCTGCAGGTGATCGTTGACGACCCACAGCGCGACGGGACCCTCGGCCCGATGGATGTCGTACTCGATGCTCGGCAAGAGGCGCTGCATCGAATCGCGCAGCGTCGCGTAGGCGAGCTTGGGCCGCCGGTAGTAGTCGACGACGCTCCACGTGATCGACGGCCAATCGTCGACGAACATGAACTGGTACAGGCCCGTCGTGCGCGTCCACTTCGCGCGGCGGAAGACCTCGGTCTGGAAGCGAATGAGGTTCGCCTGGTAGCGCTGCGACGATGAAATGAATTCCTGGATCGTCTTGCCCATCTTCACCTTCGCGAGATCGAAGGTCTGATCGGGCTGAAAATCGGCGAACTTCCACGCCTCCCAATCGAGCGGCGTGTCGGGCCACAGCGTGGCGGCGTCGAACATCGCCTTCAACGTGTCGAGCGCGGGCAGGCCCTGGGCGCCGAACTCGGTGATGTAGCGCTCCTTCGGCATGTCTTTGACGAGATCGCCGATCTGGAAGACGTACCAGCCCGTGTAGGAGTGCCCGTCGCCCGCGCCCGAGTCGCGGTGCGGGATGCGCGCGGGGTCTGCCTTCTTCGCGACCTGAAACAACGCCTCGTCGAGCGCGAGGTTCTGCCGCGGGTCGCGCTTCTTCATCCACGACATCGAATGCGGCGACTCGTTGTGCATGCACCACACGATGATCGACGGGTGATCGTAGTAGCGATCGATCATGTCGACGGCCTGGCGTTTGGCCTCTTCGGCAAACGCCGCCTCGTCGGTGTAGCCCCACTGCAGCGGGAAGTCCTGCCAGATCATGACGCCCAGCTCGTCGGCGGCGTCGTAGAACTCCGGGCGCTCGAGGTGCGCGTGCACGCGCAGCGAGTTCAGGTTCGCCTCGACGACGAGCTTGAGGTCGCGCTCGTAGAACGCGCGATCGGCCTGCGAGAGCCACTGCGTCGCGATGTAGTTGCTGCCGCGCGCGTAGATGCGCTGGCCGTTGAGGCGCACGACCCAGTTGTCGTCACGCGCGATCGACCGGACGCCGAACGCGACGGTCTTGCTGTCGAGCGCGGCGGGCGCGCCCTTGCCCGTGGGCACGAGGTCGGCGTCGAGCGTGTAGAGGTTCGGTTTGCCGTAGTCCCACGACCACCACAGCGCGGGCTTTTCGAGCTTCACCTCGCCGACGCTGCGCGAGAGCCCCGGCGCGGCGTGCACGGCGAACGAGACGGGCAGGTGCATCTGCGCGGCGAAGTTCTTGGGGCGAATCGTCCCCGTGATGGTCGCGTCGACGGACTTCTTGCCCCAGTTGCGCGTCACCACCTCGATCACGAGGCGCGCCGACGCTTCGCTCACGTCGAGCGGCGTCACCTTGAGCTCGACGAGATCGACGCCGGACGAGACGCGCAGGCCGACGCCGCGCAGGATGCCGCCCGTGCTGCGCTCTTGCCCGCGCTGGCTCGTCGCGCCCGGACGCGTGTCGTGATAGCCGAAGATGCCTTTGACCTGGTTCTGCTGCTTGGGCCAGCTCACGGGGAACTGCTGCGCCAGATCAAAGGCGAGCGGCGGCGCCGACACCTTCACGCAGATCAGGTTCTTGCCCTTGCGCAACGCGCCCGCCGCGTCGACGGACCAGCGCTGGAAGTAGCCCTCGTGCTTGCCGAGCGAGGTGCCGTTGACGAACACCTCGGCGTAGTAATCGACCATGTCGAGATCGATCACGGGCACGCCCGCGGCGATCGAGCCGTCCCATTGAATCGTCTTGCGGAACCAGACGGTGCCCGCGTAGTCGAAGCCGGTGTCCTTGGGCGGCGGCGGCAGGTCGGCGGGCGAGCCGGGGTCCATGAGCCGCGCCCGCGCGAGCGCCTTGCTCGGGAACGTCTTGCTGCCCATGAGGTACCAGTTCGTCGGCAGCGCCATCGTCGGCCAGGCGGCGTCGTCGACGCTCTCGGCGGCCCAGTTGATGTCGCCCGCGCCGTCATACGGCAGGTACTTCCAATCGCCCCCGAGGTTCACCGACGGCCGCGGCGCCGCGCGCGCGACGGGGGTCGCCGGGAGGACGACGAAGACGGTCGCGAGGACACCGAACGCGAGGGCGGGTCGCAGCATGGGCAACCGAGGGTAACACCGGCCCGGAAGTGGTACCTTCGGCGCCGCGCGGGGCCAGGCCGAAAGGCGTTTCCCTTTGCGTCGGATTTAGGGTAAATACGCGCCCTTCTCAGGAGAACGTGCACCATGTCTAGCGCAAGCCCGCTCGCTCGGGTCAAGGAAGAGTTCGGCGGTAAGGACAAGTTGGTCGACAAGCTCGTCGGCCTCGTCGACGCCGGTGATGAATCAAAGGATGACCTGCGCAAGCGCCTCTTGGGCGCGGCGAACAGCAAGCTGCTGCGTCTTCACGTCGTCGCGACGAAGGTCAAGGCCCAGGGCGGACACGACTCGCTCGCCTCGGCGGCCGCGACCGCCGTCGGCCACGGCAAGGACAAGGACTTCGTCGCCAAGCTCGAGAGCCTCTCGAACGGGCGTCTCGTCGACATCCTCGAGGCCGGCCAAAAGAAGTCCAAGCGCAAGTCCGACGCGGCCACCGCGAAGGCGGCGCCGAAGGCCCCCAAGGCGGCCAAGGTCGCGGCCAAGGCGCCGGCCAAGAGCAAGAGCAAAGCGCCCGCCGTCGAGAAGTCGGCCAACGCCAAGGCGTCGGCCAAGGCCAAGGCGTCCGCGAAGTCCCGCAAGAAGGCTTAGCGCCGGACGGCCTATGTTCGTCGGCGAAGTCGTCGGGCGATTGTGGGCCTCGCGGCAAGCCGGGGCGCTCGACGGGCGAAAGCTGCTGCTCGTGCGCCCGCTCGCGGCCTCGGGGCGACCGGGCACGCGCCTGATTGTCGCCATCGACGGGCTCGACGCGGGACCGGGCGATCGCGTGCTCGTCGCGCGCGGGTCGCGCGTTCGCGACGTCACCGTCGGTGAGACGGTCGCCGACAAGGACATCGTCGTCGGCATCGTCGACGACCTGACGGGGACGGGGACATGATTCTCGGGCGCGTCGTGGGGCGGGTGTGGGCGTCGCGGCAGGACGCGCGCCTCGGCGGCGCGAAGCTGCTCGTCGTGCGCCCGCTGGGCGCGCACCCGGCGGGGCTCGCGACGAAGCACCTCATCGCCGTCGACGACCTCGACGCGGGCGTGGGCGACGACGTCATCGTGTGCCTCGGGCGGCCCGCGCGGCTGTCCGCGGGCGGCGACGCTCGCCCGATCGACGCGGCGTCCGTCGACGAACGGCCGGTAGACGCGGCCGTTCTGGGCGTCGTCGATCGCGTCGACATCGACGACGCCGCGGCGTCGGCGCCGGGCGCGGCGCCGGGCATCAGGCGGCCGCTGCCGTCGAGGAACCGCCCGTGATCCGCGGAACGATCATCGGGACGGTGTGGGCCACGCGCCGTGCGCGCGGGCTCGGCGGGCACAAGCTCGTGCTCGTCGCCGAGGTCGACGCCGAGGCGCGCGCCAACGGACGCGTCGTCGTCGCGATCGACACGCTCGATGCGGCCGCGGGTCAGGACGTCACGGTGGCGTTCGGCTCGGGCGCGCGCAACGTCTTGAAGGCGGGGCCGGACAATCGCGACGTCCTGTGTGACGCCGCGGTCGCCGCCCTCGTGGAAGGAGCCGGCTGATGTTTCTGGGACGCGTGACGGGATCCGTATGGTCGACGGTGAAGTGGCCCGCGGCGACGGGGCTCAAGCTGCTGCTCGTGCGCCCATACCAGCTGCGTGATCTCGGCGCGACCGTCGCGGGGAAGTCCGCAGAGAGCGGTTTGCTCGACGAGCTCGTCGTGTGCGCCGATCTGCTCGATGCGGGGCCGGGCGACGACGTGCTCGTCGCGTTCGGGCACGCGGCGCGCGTCGCCGTCGCCGAGGCGATGGGCCCCGGACATAAGCCAGACGCGCCCATCGACGCCGCCGTCGTCGCCATCGTGGACCGCGTGGAGCTCGAGAGTGAGCCCGAGCCCGCCGCCCGACGCTGAAGGCGGTCTTCTCGCGCTCGAGCTGCCCGACGCGCGCCTCGAGGTCGACGCCGCGCGCGGCGGTCGCGTCGTCGCGTTGCGCTGGGCGGGGCGCAATCTGCTCACGGGGCCCGAGGTCGACCCCATCAACTACGGCTCGACGTTTTGGACGAGCCCGCAGTCGCAGTGGGGGTGGCCGCCGGTCCACGAGATCGACGCCGCGCCTTATGTCGTCCTGGCCGCCGACGCACCCGACGCGCTCGCGCTGCGGGGGCCCGCGAGCGAGACGTTGGACGTCTCCGTCGAGAAGCGGTTCTCGGCGGATCGCGCGCGGCGCGCGTTCGTGCTGACGTTCTTGGTGGCCAACCACGCGACGTCGGCGGCGCGCGTCGCGCCCTGGCAGGTCACGCGCGTCCAGCCGGGGGGCCTCGCGTTCTTCGCGACAGGCATGGGCTTGTTGCCCCACTCGGACTTGCCCGTCACCGAGGTCGACGGCATCACGTGGCTCCACCACGACGCGGCCGTCATCGGGGGTCATCAGAAGCTCTTCGCCGACACGGCCGAAGGGTGGATCGCCCACCTCGACGGCGACACGCTGTTCGTCAAGACGTTCGACGTCGTCCCGCGCGAGGCGCAGGCGCCGGGCGAGGCGCAGGTCGAGCTGTACGCGAGCTCGGCGCACCGTTACCTCGAGATCGAGGCGCAGGGCGCGTGCGAGACGATCGCGCCGGGCGGATCGCTCGCGTGGCGCGTCGAGTGGCGCGTGCGCGGCGTGCCTCCCGGCGTGCCGCTCGCGCTCGGGAGCGCGGCGCTCGTCGCGTTTGCGCGCGCCGTCGCCGCGGGCCGCGATCTCGTCGGGACCGGCGCGTGATCGCGCCGGTCGTCTTCGCCCGCGCCGCCGCGTTCGGGCGGCTCGTCGGCGTCGCGCTTCCCGATGAAGCGGACGTGGGCGCCGTCGACGCGCTCGTCGCGCGGCTCGCGCCCGAAGAGCAAGCCTTCGCGCGCGCGCTGGTGCCCGCGCGGCGCGCGACGTGGGCCGGCGGGCGCGTCGCGCTGCGGGCGGCGCTCGCGGACGTCGGGGCGGGGGAGGGGCCGATCCTGTCGACGCCGCGCGGGGCGCCCGCGTTGCCGCCGGGCTTCGCCGGCTCGATCAGCCACAAGCCGACCTTGGCCGTCGCGCTCGCGGCGCGCGTCGACGCGCACGCGCCAACGACGCTTGGCATCGACGTCGAGGTCGATCGCGCGCCGCGCTTCGACATCGCGCGCCGCGTGCTCGGCGCCACGGAGCGGACGCGGTTCGCCGCGCTCACGTCGCCCGCGGAGCGCGACCGCGCGCTCATGCTCACGTTCG
>JBBQJG010000215.1:0-10713 GCA_038325725.1 Polyangia bacterium
GAGATGAAGCTGCACGCCGAGTGGCTTCTGCGCGTCTACGGAGACGATCTCGTGCGGCCGGCGATGCGCGCTGTGCCGCCGTCGCCCGCCGACGACACGCTCGCGCTCATCGAGCGTCTGCTCGCGGAAAAGGACCAACCGGGATACGTGCTGTTCTCGCCGGGGCCCGTCATGACGTCGGCGCGCGTGAAGGCGGCGCTCGTGCACCACGACGTCTGCCACCGCGACGGTGACTATTCGGCCGTCGTCGAGCGGCTGCAGACGAAGCTGCGCGTCGCCTTCGGCGCGACGCCCGCGCACGAGACGTTGCTCATCACGGGCTCGGGCACGGCGGCCATGGAGATGGCGATCGCGTCGGCGATTCCCCCGGGCAAGAAGCTGCTGGTCGTCGCGAACGGCGCCTTCGGCGAGCGCCTCGGCGAGATCGCGGCGCTGCACGGGATTCCCAAGGTCGTGCTCCGCTACGCGTGGGGCACGCTGCCCGAACCGCGCGACGTCGCGCGCGCGCTCGAGGCCGATCCGGACATCGCGGGCGTCGTCATGATCCAGCACGAGACGTCGGTGGGCCTGCTCAACCCCGTGGGCGAGATCGGGCGCTTGTGCCGCCCACGCGGCGTCACGCTCATCGTCGACGCCGTGTCGGCGCTCGGCGCCGAGGACGTCGACGTCGTTCGTGACAATGTCGACATCTGCTACTCGTCTGCCAACAAGTGCCTGCACTCGGTGTCGGGCGTGTCGTTCTTGTGCGTCGCCCCGCACGTCTGGGAGCGCATCGCCCACATCGTGCCGCGCGTCTACTACCTCGACATGCTGCGCGCGCGTCGCTACCTCGCGGAGCTGCACCAGACGCCGTTCACGCCGGCCGTGTCGTCGTTCTTCGCGCTCGAGACAGCGCTCGATGAGCTCGCCGAGCAGGGCGGCGTTCCGGCCCGCCGCGAGCTGTACCGCAAGCGCGCGCGCCGCATCCGCCGCGTCGCCGCCGATCTCGGGTTCGAATCGTTCACGAACACGGGCCGCGAGTCGCACACGATCTCGACCCTGCGCCTGCCCGACGGCGTCACCGTCGAGGGCTTCTACGACGCCATGAAGCTGCGCGGGTTCATCGTCTACCGGTGCAAGGGCGACTTGGCGTCGCGCCACGTCCAGATCGCCAACATGGGCGAGCTGTCCGACGCGACGATCGACGCCTTCCTCGCGGCGGTCACCGACGTCGTCGGGGCCGCGCGCGCCGTCGCGCCCGCGGGACGCGCCGCCCTCAAGTCCGTCTGATGCCGGCTTCGATGCGTGGGGTCGGTCTGATGCGCGCGCAGCTCTTTCGCTTGCGCGGGGTCGGTCTCTGATGCGCGCGGCCCTCTTTCGCACGCACGGAGGGCCGGAGGTCCTCGAGATCGCCGACGTGCCCGTGCCCGTGCCCGGCCCGCACGAGGTGCAGGTGCGCGTGACGGCGACGGCGCTCAATCACATCGATGTCTGGATGCGGCGTGGGCTGCCGGCCTTGCACCTCGCGCTTCCTCACATTTCGGGCGGCGACGCGTGTGGCGTCGTCTCGGCGCTCGGGTCGGGCGTCACGGGCGTCTCCGAAGGGGACCGTGTCGTGCTCAACCCCGGCCTGTCGTGCGGCCGCTGCGCGGCGTGCCTCTCGGGCCGCGACAACTTCTGCCCCGACTATCGAATGCTCGGCGAGCAGGTGTGGGGCGCGCAGGCCGAGTACGTCGTCGTGCCGCAAGCCAACGTCGTTCCCGTGCCGCGCGCCGTGGTGCCGCTCGACGACACGGCGCTCGCCGCCGTGCCGATCGCGTTCATTACGGCTTGGCAGATGCTCGTCGACCGCGCGCAGCTCCGCCAGGGCGAGACCGTGCTCGTGCTCGCGGCCGGCTCGGGCGTCGGCAGCGCCGCCATTCAGATCGCGAAGCTGTGGGGCGCGCGCGTGATCGCGACGGCCTCGACCGACGCCAAGGTCGCCGCCGCTCGCGCCCTCGGCGCCGACGAGACGATCCACACCGGCACGTCCGAGCTCGTCGCCGAGATCAAGCGCCTCACGAACCGGCGCGGCGTCGACGTCGTCGTCGAGCACGTCGGCGCGTCGACATTCCCCAAGTCCGTCGTCGCCTGCGCGAAGGGCGGCCGCATCGTCACGTGCGGGGCCACCGACGGGTTCGAGCCCGTGCTCAACCTGCGGCATGTCTTTTGGCGCCAGCTCTCGATCCTCGGCTCGACGCTCGCGTCGAAGTCCCGCCTCTTCGAGATCGTCGCGCTCATGGGCGCGGGCCGTCTGCGGCCCGTTGTAGACCGCGTGCTACCGCTTGCTGACGTCGCGGTGGGGCACCGGCTCATCGAGGCCCGTGCCGCCTTTGGCAAGATCGTCCTCGTTCCCTGAGCGGCGTCCTTCGCCCACCGGCTCGAAGGTGAGCTCGACCGTCGTGAGGTTGAAGATGCTCGGGATGTAGACGAGCGCGATCCCCGCGGCGAGCTCGGCGTCGGTGACCTCGTGGACGGTCGCTTCATGCCAGCTTCGCTCGAGCAGGATGCCTGCCTTGAGCGCGCTCTCGTCGCCTTGAAGGATCACGGGGCTCACCGAGTCGCCGCGCGACGGCTGCGCGAGCCACACCTGCGCGACCTCGTCGCCGAGCTGGATCGTGCACGCGGGATACGCGATCGAGCCTTGGTTCGACGTCGGGTGCCCGTTCACGCTCGCGACCCGGACCGAGTACACCCGCCCGCCCCGCCCGACCGCGGGCACATGGGCACACCCCGCGGCGGCGACCAGCGCCCCGATGACCAGCTCCAAAGTACGCGAGCGAAAGGCGATCACGACCCCACGAATCTCAATGGTCCACGCAGGTTGGATGTGCAACCCGGGTGGGATCGACCTTGACAGCGCCGGGACCAACCATTACCTATACGTAAGGGTTAGGATGGCCTCCTGGACCTACACCAATCCCCACGGGCTCAAATGCAGGTATCGGCTGAAAATCTCACGCTCTTAAAGGTCGGCGAGCTGGCGAAGCGGACGGGAAAGACCGTCCGCGCCGTGCACCTTTACGAGGAGTTGGGCCTGCTGACGCCGGCCGTTCGGTCGAAGGGCGGCTTCCGCCTGTATTCGGGCAAGGCCGCGAGCCGCATCGAGTGGATCACGAAGCTGCAGGACCTCGGGTTCTCACTCACCGAGATCAAGGCGTTCCTGCGCGACTGGGAAGAGTCGGCGACGGCGCCCAAAGCCATGGATCGCATCCGCGAGATCTTCTCCGACAAGCTGCGCGAGACGCAGTCGACGATCGGACGGCTCTCGCGCCTCGTCGAAGATCTGAATGAAACGCTCGCCTATATGGCGAGCTGTCGTTCGTGCGAGCCGACGCACGTACAGGGCGAATGCGGCACGTGTGGCATTCATGGTCACGACGGTCCGCCGCCCGTGCTGCTACAAGGAATTTCCAAATGAGCGATTCGGGAAAATTGAAGTTGCCGATCTACATGGACAACCACGCGACGACGCCGGTGGACCCGCGCGTCGTCGAGGCCATGTTGCCTTACTTCACGGAGATCTTTGGGAACGCCGCGAGCCGCTCCCACAGCTTCGGGTGGGCGGCCGAGAAGGCAGTCGAGATCGCGCGCGAGCAAGTCGGCGCGCTCATCGGCGCTTCGGGCAAGGAGATCGTCTGGACGTCGGGCGCGACGGAGTCGGACAACCTGGCCATCAAGGGCGCCGCCGAGTTCCACAAGGAGCGCGGCAACCACATCGTGACGGCGCAGACGGAGCACAAGGCCGTCCTCGACACGTGCAAGCGCCTCGAAAAAGAGGGCTTCGACGTCACGTACCTCCCGGTCGCCGCCGACGGGCGCATCATGGCGGACGCCGTCAAGGCCGCGATGACGGACAAGACGATCCTCGTCTCGATCATGTTGGCCAACAACGAGATCGGGACGGTGAACCCGGTCAACGAGATCGGCGCCGTCGTCAAAGAGCGGGGCGCGTTGTTCCACATCGACGCGGTTCAGGGTGTCGGGAAGATTCCTTTCGACGTGAACGCGGCGCGCGCCGACCTGGTGTCGCTGACGGCGCACAAGATGTACGGGCCCAAGGGCGTGGGCGCGCTCTACGTGCGGCGCAAACCGCGCGTGCGCATCACGGCCATGATCGACGGCGGCGGCCACGAGCGCGGCATGCGGTCCGGCACGCTCAACATTCCAGGCATCGTCGGCTTCGGAAGGGCGGCGGAGATCTGCCAGGCCGAGATGGCGACCGAGGCGGTGCGCCTGCTCGCGCTGCGCGAGAAGCTGCGCGCGGGGCTGCAGTCGCGCATCACCGACACGTACGTCAACGGCTCGCTCGAGCACCGGCTCCCGGGCAACCTCAACATCAGCTTCGCTTATGTCGAGGGCGAGGCGATGCTCATGGGGTTGAAGGACATCGCCGTGTCGTCGGGGTCGGCGTGCACGTCGGCGTCGCTCGAGCCTTCGTACGTGCTGCGGTCGCTGGGCGTCGAGGAAGAGCTCGCGCACACGTCGATCCGCTTCGGCCTCGGCCGGTTCAACACGGAGGCGGAGGTCGACTTCGTGATCGATCTCGTCGCTTCCAAGGTGGAAAAGCTGCGTGAACTGTCGCCGCTCTACGAGATGGCGAAGGCGGGCATCGATTTGAAAAGCATCATTTGGGCGGCGCACTGAGCGCGGCTACGGTCTGAGAAAGGCACAACGTCATGGCGTACAGCGAAAAAGTCATCGAGCACTACGAGAACCCGCGCAACGTGGGCAGCTTCGACAAGGACGATCCGAATGTCGGCACGGGCCTCGTGGGCGCGCCGGCGTGCGGCGACGTCATGAAGCTGCAGCTCAAGATCAGCGACGACGGGATCATCCAGGACGCGAAGTTCAAGACGTTCGGCTGCGGCTCGGCGATCGCGTCGTCGTCGCTCGCGACCGAGTGGGTCAAGGGCATGACGATCGATCAGGCGATGGCCATCAAGAACACGCAGATCGTCGAGGAGCTCTCGCTGCCCCCCGTGAAGATTCACTGCTCTGTGTTGGCCGAGGACGCCATCAAGGGCGCGATCGCCGACTACAAGGCCAAGGTCGCCGCCAAGGCGGCGAAGCAGGCTGAGCCGAAGCAGGCTGAGCCGAAGCAGGCGCAGACGTAAGAGGGTTTCATGTCCGTGCAAGTGTCTCCAAAGGCCGTCGCCGAGATCAAGAAGGCGGCGGCGACGCGCGCCTCGGTCCCCAAGGGCCTGCGCGTCGGCATCCGCGGGGGCGGGTGCACGGGCTTCTCGTATTTGTTCGAGTGGGCCGACGTCGACCCGCGTCCCGAGGACAAGGTGCTCTCGTACGAGGACGGCGCTGTGCGCGTGTTCGTCGATCCGAAGAGCTATCTCTTTCTCGAAGGCTCGACGCTCGACTTCGCGACGACGCTCATGGCGCGCGGCTTCAAGTGGGTCAACCCGAACGTCAAGGGCACCTGCGGCTGCGGCGAGAGCGTTCAGTTCTAGCGCGCGCGGAAGGGCCTCCTTCCGATGCACTCGCTCGCGATGCTCGCCCGATGACTCGGTGAAATCATGATTTGTTGGTCGTGTGAGAAAGAGGCGGGGGACGCCGCGCTTTGCGCGTGCGGAGCGCCGCAGCCGGTGTCGACGCACGGGCCGCTGGCGGAGCATTTCGCGGTGCTCGGCGTGGCCCGGCGGTTCGACGTCGACGTCGCGGCGATGGAGGCGGCGTACAAGGAGCTGTCGCGCAAGCTGCATCCGGATCGGTTCGCGAAGGCGGATCCGCGCGCGCGGCGCGCGTCGCTGCAGCGGACGGTGCAATTGAACGAGGCCTGGCGAGCGCTCAAGGATCCGATGAAGCGCGCGGAGTACTTGCTCGCGCTCGGCGGCGTGAAGATCGCGACCGACGATGGCGGCGCGCGGTCGGGCGGCGTCGCGGCGTCGCCGGCGCTGCTCATGGAGATGCTCGAGCTGCGCGAGGAGCTGGGCGACGCGCGCGCCGCCAACGACGACGCGAAGGTGCGGGCGATGGGCGAGGCGATGCGCGCGCGCCTCGCACGGGCCGAGGCGGCCGTCGCCGCGGGCCTCGCAGGGACGCCCGCAGTCGCTGCCGCGGACCCGGGGACGCCCGCGGTCGAGGCGCTCGAGGTGGTGGGCCGCGAGCTCGTCGCGCTTCGCTACTACCGACGCTTCCTCGATGAGGTCGCCGCGCATGAGGACGCCGTGACGGCGCGCGCCGAGGCGGTGCCACATGGCTGAGGCGCTCTTTCAGATCAGCGAGCCGGGGCAGTCGCGCGTCAAGGCGCCGTGCACGCCCGGATTCTCGCGCGCCGTCGGCATCGACCTCGGGACGACGAACTCGCTCGTCGCGATGGTCCAGAACGGCAGGCCGGTGTGCCTCGCCGATGATGGGGGCGACGTCATCGTGCCGTCGGTCGTGCATTACGCGAGCGACGGCGACGTCATCGTGGGCGCGCTCGCGCGCGACGTGTTCGCGCCGGCCTTTCCCTCGGACACCATCGCGTCGGTGAAGCGCTTCATGGGCCGCGGGCCGCGCGACGCCGAGGCGACGCGCGCGCTCACCCCGTACGTCTACGCGCCGGGCGCCGAGAACGACGCCGATACGGTTGTCCGTTTCGCCGTCGCGGGCGAGCGCGCCGTGACGCCGCTCGAGGTGTCGGCCGAGATTCTGCGGGTGCTCAAGGCGCGCGCCGAAGCGGCGTTGGGCGCGTCGCTCGAGGGCGTCGTCATCACGGTGCCCGCGTACTTCGACGACGGTCAGCGCCAGGCGACGCGCGACGCGGGCCGCCTCGCGGGCCTCGAGGTGCTGCGCCTGCTCAACGAGCCGACCGCGGCCGCGCTCGCCTACGGGCTCGACAAGGGCACCGACGGCCAATCGGCCGAGGGAACCTTCGCCGTTTTCGACCTAGGCGGCGGTACGTTCGACGTCTCGATCCTCAAGCTCGAGGGCGGCGTGTTCGAGGTCAAGGCGACGGGCGGCGACTCGACGCTCGGCGGCGACGACTTCGATCGCGCGATCGCGGGCGCGTTGCTCGCGCGGCTCGGCCTGCCCGCCGACGCGGGCGGCGACCGCAAGCTCACGCGCCGGATCTTCGACGCGGCCCGCGCCCTCAAGCACGCGCTCACGGACGCCACGGAGGCTACCGTCGCGATCGCCTTGCCCGATCGCAACGAGACCGTGACGTTGTCGCGCGTCGAGATGGAGACGCTCGTGCGCCCCGTGCTCGAGCGCTGCGCGCCGTCGGTGCGGCGCGCGCTCGCCGACGCGGGGCTGTCGGCGACGGCGCTCTCGGGCGTCATCCTCGTCGGGGGCGCGACGCGCATGCCGCTCGTGCGCCGCTTCGTCGCCGAGCTCTTCGGGCGCGCGCCGCTCGCCGACATCGATCCCGATCAGGTCGTCGCGCTCGGCGCGGCCGTGCAGGCGGACATCCTCGCGGGCGACGCCGACGGCCAGCGCGCCGACGTCCTCCTGCTCGACGTCGTGCCGCTGTCGCTGGGGCTCGAGACGATGGGCGGCGTCGTCGAGAAGCTCATCCACCGCAACACGACCGTGCCTTGCGGCGCGACGCAGACCTTCACGACCTACGCCGACAAGCAGACGGGCTTCGACCTCCACGTCGTGCAGGGCGAGCGCGAGATGGTCGACGAGGTCCGCTCGCTCGCGCGCTTCAAGCTCGGCGGCATCCCGCCCCTCCCCGCGGGCCTCGCGCGCCTCGAGGTGACGTTCCTCGTCGACGCCGACGGCATCCTGCGCGTCAACGCGCGCGAAGAAACCACGGGCCAAGAGACGTCGATCCAGGTCAAGCCCAGCTACGGCCTCACCGACGAGCAGGTCGAACAGATGTTGCTCGATTCGTTCACGCACGCCGAGGACGACGTCAAGACGCGCTTGCTCGCCGAGCAGCGGGTCGAGGCCAAGCGCATCCTGGGCGCGCTCCACGCGGCGACGGCCGACACGCCCGAGTTGCTCACCGACGACGATCGCCGTGCGATCGCGGCGGCGCAGGCGACGCTCGACGCGGCCGTCGTCGGCGCGGACGCCAACGCGATTCGCTCGGCCGTAGAGGGGCTCGATCGCGCGTCGAAGCCGTTCGCCGAGAAGCGCATGAACCGTGCGCTCGACGCCGGTCTGCGCGGGCAGGACCTCGCCGCCGTCGAGGCCAAGGTCACCGAAACCGAATCGAAGGTCGATCTGCGAACGCGCGTCGACGCCCACGCCGGCCACAAGCACGGATGACGACATGCCCAAGGTGAGATTCGAGCCCGATGGAATCGAGATCGAGGTGCCCGTCGGCACGACGATCCTCGAGGCGTCCAACCAGGCACACGCGCAGGTGGGCTCGGCCTGCGGCGGCGTGTGCGGATGTTCGACGTGCCACGTCTACGTGAGGGAAGGCCTGGCCGCGCTCTCGATCGCCGAGGATCGCGAAGAGGACATCATGGACAAGGCCTTCGACGTGCGGCCGAGCTCGCGCTTGGGGTGCCAGTCGAAGATCCTGCGCGACGCGAGCGTCGTCGTCGAAATCAGCCGCGAGAGCCGGCAAGCCTTCCTCGACGAGCACCCCGAGATCCGAGCCGCGCTCAAGCAAAAGGCCGCCGAGAGCGCCTAGCCCCGCGTAGATCGCGCCTGGCGCGGCGTGGGAGCACCGACCTCGCGTAGCCCGCGCGGGCTCATGGCACGGCGTGGACGCGCAGCTCGGACCTCGCGCTGACGACGATCTTCGCGCCGCCGCGCACGGGCGCCGCGGGATCGGGCAGGCCGTCCGCGCAGGCGCGCGACCCGGGGCGCGTGCGACCGGTGGGACGCGCGTCGGGCGCGGCGACGTCGAGCTCGACCCACGTCGGCGCGCCCTCGGTTCGTCGCGAGATCCACAGCGTGCGCGCCGACGACCACACGGGGGCGCAGTAGCTACCGCCGTCGCCCAGGTCGCGGGGCGCGCCGCCCGCGAGCGCGACGAGGCGCGCCCGCGGCCCCTGCGGCACGGGATCCTCGTACGCCACGAGCGTCCCGTCGGGTGAGACCGTCGCGTACGGCATGATGAGCTCGGACACGCGCGTGCACGCGCCGTCGAACGCGCAGCGGTAGTACCCGGGCGCATCGCCGCCGCGGCGCATGTACGTCCAAGCGCGTCCGCCGGGGAGAATCGACGGCGATTCGTCGCTGGGGCCCGCCGTGAGCGTCCGCTCGTGTCCGTCGTCGTCGACCTCGACGATGCGCTCGAGGCCGTCGCGGCGAATCGCGACGAGGATCCGGCCGTCGCGGCGCGCGACCTCGCGGCCCCCGAGGTTCTGCGTGACGATGCGGCCACGGCCGTTCGTCTCGAGCCACAGGTCCCCGCCGAACGGATGAGACTCGAAGACGAGCGCGCGTCCCACGAGGGCGAGCGCGTGCAACACGCGCCCGGGAACGCGGCCGAGGCGCGTCGCGCGGCGCTTCTCGACGTCGACGCCGATGAGCTGCGAACCGCGGCCGTATTCGTTGACGATCCCGTAGAGGCGCCGTCCTTCGTCCGAACGCCATTCGACGGCGAAGCCCGCGACGTCGAAGCGCGCCGCGACCGCCATGTCGGGCCACGTGAAGATCGCGAGCTGGCTCGTGAAGTCGTCGGTGAAGCGGTTGACGAGGATCCGATCGCGCACGACGGCCTTGAAGGTCGTGAAGGAGGGCCTCGCGTCGAATGCCGGAAGGATCGTCGCGCGGTTGGTGTCGAGCGAGAAGACGCCGACGTTGCGCGGGTCGGCGTCGTAGACGAACGCGCGCCCGTCGGCGAGCCACCGCGGCTCGGACGAGACCGACGGATCGGCCGCCGCCGTCACGGGTGCGAGCCGCGCCCCGGGCGTCGTGGCCCCGAGGAAGATGAACGAGTGGCCGCCGGCGTCGTAGCCCTCGCACGCGAGCCGCGTTCCATCGGGCGAGGGCACGGGCGTCCCCGCGCGCGCCGGCAGCGGGGGCAGCACGGCGGGCCCGCGCGCGCCCGTCGCCAGTGCGACGTCCTCGGCGCGCGGCGGCTCGCCCCACGTGACGCGCACGCGGTCACCTCCCGGCAGCGCCGTGATCCCATGGACGGGTCCGTCGAAGGTCGCGAGCACGCGCGCGTCGAGCCCCCAATCGGCGGCGTCGCCCTCGAAGGCGAGCGCGCGCGTCGCGGGCGGCACGGCGAGCGTGCGCGCCGGCGGCTGAACGGCGAGGGTCGCGGGCGCCGGTCGGTGCGGGCGCGCCACGAAGGCCACGGCGACCAGCGCCGCGCCGACGAGCGGCACGACACGCCGCCAGCGCCTCCTCGAGACGCGGGCGTCGTCACTCTCGGCGACGCGCGCGACGAGCTGGCTCACTTGCGCCGCCGTCGGCCGCCGTCGGCTCCGCAGCTCGGTGCAGCGCACGCAGATCTCGCGGATCCCCTGCGCCGTCGGTCCGAGCGACGTTTCGGACGCCGACTCCATCGTCGGGCGAAAGCGGCCCTGCCGCCACGTCGGTCGTCGCCCAAAGACGATCTCGTGGATGATCACGCCCAGCGCCCACACATCGGAAGCGAACGTCGCGCGCTCGCCGCGCGCGATCTCGGGGGCCATGTACGCGACGGTCCCGCCGTGGATGCTGCTCGCCGTTGGATCGAGGAGCGTCGCGAGGCCGAAGTCCGAGACGACGAGGCGGCCGTCGCTCATGCGCAGCACGTTCTGCGGCGTCACGTCGCGATGGACGATGCCCGCGGCGTGTACG
>JBBQJG010000216.1:0-10662 GCA_038325725.1 Polyangia bacterium
GAACAGCTCCGAGATGTCCTCGCCGAGATCGGGGTGCGCCGTGAACAGACCGACGTCGGTGTACGTGCGCGCCGTCGACGCGTTGTAGTTGCCCGTCGAGACGTGGGCGTAGCGGCGCAGCCCGTCGCTCTCCTGGCGCACGACGAGGACGACCTTCGCGTGCGTCTTCGAGGCGGCGCGGCCGAAGAAGACGTGCGCGCCGGCCCGCTCGAGCGCTCGGGCCCAGGCGATGTTGTTCACTTCGTCGAAGCGCGCCTTGATCTCGATCGAGACGGCGACCTGCTTGCCCTGTTCGGCGGCGTGCACGAGCACGCGCACGGCCTCGGCGTTGGCCCCCGCGCGGTACAGCGTCATCTTGATGGCGAGGACCTTGGGATCGTCCGCCGCCTGGCGCAGGAAATCGAGGACGACGGCGAACGAGTCATAGGGGTGATGCAGGAGCACGTCGCGGTGTCGGATGATCGCGAAGAGATCACGACAGTCGACGAGGTCCGGGGGCGTGCGCGAGGAGGTGGGCGCGTCGCGCAGGTCGGGGCGGGGGAGCGCCGCGAGCTCCATGAGCGCGGCGAGGCCGAGGGGGCCGGCCGACGAGTAGGTGTCCTCCTCGTCGATCGCGAGCTTCTCGAGCAGCATGCGCCTGATGCGATCGGGGACGTCCGCCGTGAGCTCGAGGCGGACGCAAGCGCCGAAGCGCCGCTGTCGGACCTCGCGGTCGACGGCCGAGAGCAGGTCGTGCGCCTCGTCCTCGAGGATGTCGATGTCCATGTCGCGCGTGACGCGGAACGGGTAGCAGCCGAGGATCTCGAGGCCGGGAAAGAGATCGTCGAGGTTCGCGGCGATGAGCTGCTCGAGCGGCAGGAAGTCCTGCGCCGCCGCCGCGCCCCCGGACGCTGACAGCGCCGACAGAGACAGGAAGCGCGGCAAGCTCTCGGGGACCTTCACGCGCGCGAACTTGCGTTCACCCGTGTCCGGGTCGCGCGCCTCGACGGCGAGCGACAGCGAGCGGTTCGACAGGAATGGGAACGGATGGCCCGGGTCGACGGCGAGCGGCGTGAGCACGGGGAACACGGCGCTGCGGAAATAGCGGCGCGCCTCGCGCTTGACCTCGGCGTGCAGATCCTTCCAGTGGCGCAGGGCGAGGCCGCGCGTCGCGAGGGCCGGCAGCAGGTCGTCGGCGAGCAGGCGCTCGGCCTGTTGGGTCTGCTTGCGGACGATCTGGGCGATCCGCGTGAGCTGCTCGCGCGGCGAAAGGCCATCCGCCGTCGCCTCGATGATGGCGCTCGCCTCGAGCTGCTCGTGCAGGCCCGAGACGCGAATCATGAAGAACTCGTCCAGGTTCGAGGCGTGGATCGCGAGGAACTTGAGGCGCTCGAGCAGGGGCCAGTCCTCGTCGAGGGCCTGTGCGAGCACGCGCTCGTTGAACGCGAGCCAGGACAGCTCGCGGTTGATGTAGAGACTCGGGTCGGTCAGCTCCTCGCGACTGTTCGTGCTCACGGAGCCCGAGTATGGCGGCCCGTGATGCCAGCCCCGCAAACTGCCAGTGACAACGTCGTGTCAGCCGACGAGGCCGAGGCCGCGTGCCGCAGGAGCCGGCGGCGGGACCGATGGGCGCGCCGTCGATCGCGGCGACGAAGGCGGGCGGCAGAGGGGGGCCGCGCCGCGGCGCACGCAGCTCTATTCGCGGTCGATCGGAGCCCCACCGGGTTCCTACGAGCCGCCCTTCATCTTGTCGATGACCCGGCGGTCGCGCTTCGTGGGGCGGCCTGTGCCGTGGAAGGTCAGGACGGGCGCGTTCTTCAGTTGGTAGGCGAGGCGCTCGCGCGCGTCGCGGCTCGCCTGCGTCTCTTCGTACAGCTTGACGGCCTCCTTCGCCGGGCCGCGCGTCTCCGAGAGGCCGCGCACGACGAGCTGCTGTTCGTAGGGCGGGCGCCGCATGAGCAGCACGTCGCCGAGCTGCACGAGGCGCGAGCGCTTTGCGCGCTCACCGTTCGCGTCGACCTTGCCGCCGTCGACGGCCTGCGCCGCCGCCGAGCGCGTCTTGAAGAAGCGTGCCGCCCACAGCCACTTGTCGAGCCGAACGCGCGGCGTCCCCGCGACGGGGCCCGAGGGCTCGTCGTCGTCTGCTCCTTCGTGGTCGCTGTCGTCGCTCACGCGCGCGGCCTCCACTGATGGCGCGCGAGCGGGATCGCGCCGGCGACGAACCGAACGCCCTCGCGGCGCAGGAGCTGCGCTTGAAGGTCCTCGTGCCCGAGCGCGTTCGCGCGCGGGCTGACCTGGCCCTTGGCGTTCACGACGCGGTGCCAGGGCACGTCGCTGTCCGTGGGGAGCCCATTGAGCGCGTAGCCGACGAGCCGCGCGTGGCGCGGCATCCCCGCGAGCGCGGCGACCTGCCCGTACGTCGCGACACGCCCGCGCGGCACGCGCCGGACGACGGCGTAAAGGCGCCTGTACGTGTCAGTCGCGCGTGGCATGACGCCTTGGTTCAACTACCACTTGGGCGCGCGCGTCGCTACCACGGCCACGCCATGACGCCGCGGTAGCGCACGAGCGCGAGCTCCTTAAGCCGTGGCATCCTGCGGGCGACCATGACCAAGGGACGGCTCGAGGCCTTCAGCGACGGCGTCATCGCCATCATCATCACGATCATGGTGCTGGAATTCAAGGTTCCGCACGGCGCAGATCTCCAGGCGCTGCGACCGCTTGTGCCCACCTTCCTCATGTACGCCATGAGCTTCGTGTTCGTCGGGATCTACTGGAACAACCACCACCACATGCTGCACGCGACGACCCACATCAGCGGCGGCGCGCTGTGGGCGAACCTGCACCTGCTGTTCTGGCTGTCGCTCGTTCCGTTCACGACCAGCTGGATGGGCGAGAACCACTTCGAGCCGTTGCCCGTGGCCGTCTATGGCGTCGTGCTGCTCATGTCCGCCGTCGCGTACACGATCCTGCTGCGCGCGCTGCTGGCCGCCGACGGCCCGACGTCGAAGCTCGCGGCAGCCATCGGCAATGATCTCAAGGGCAAGATCTCGGGCCTGCTTTACGTTTGCGCGATCCCGCTCGCCTTCGTGCGGTGTTGGCTCGCGCTCGGGATCTACGTGACGGTCGCGCTCATCTGGCTCGTGCCCGACCGGCGCATCGAAGCGCGCCCGCCGCGCTGAGTTCGTCGAAGCGCGCCCGCCGCGCT
Organism: Polyangia bacterium; assembly: GCA_038325725.1. GTDB lineage: Bacteria > Myxococcota_A > Polyangia > Fen-1088 > Fen-1088 > DASZFV01. The sequence goes on from JBBQJG010000216.1 coordinate 3,188, forward strand.
GAGTTCGTCGAAGCGCGCCTGCCGCGCTGACTCAGCCGCCGGTCTCGAAGCCGGGGTACAGGGTCATGCCGCCGTCGACGTAGATCGTCGCGCCCGTGATGTAGTCCGACGCGTCGGACGCCAGCCACACGGCGGCGCGCCCGATGTCGGCGGGCTCGCCGATGCGTCTGTACGGGACCAAGGTCATGAGCGAGTTGTAGGCCTCGCGCGTGCTCCAGGCCTCCTCGTTGATGGGCGTGCGGATGGCGCCCGGCGAGATGCTGTTGACGCGGATGCGCTGGGGGGCGACCTCCTGCGCGATCGACTTCATCATCATCATGACGCCGCCCTTGGAAGAGGCGTAGTTCACGTGCCCCGCCCAGGGGATGACGTCGTGGACCGAGCTCATGCAGATGATCTTGCCGGCGGCGGACGAGACGCCCTGGCGGATGCCCTGACGCTTGAACGTCCGGACGGCCTCGCGCGCACAAAGAAACTGACCCTTGAGGTTCACGTTCATCACCAGGTCCCACGCGGCGACCGTGAGCTCGTCGAAGGGCGCGTCCTTCTGGAGGCCGGCATTGTTCACGAGGATGTCCACCGACCCGAGGTTTTCGACGGCGCTCGCGAACATCGCTTGCACCTCGGCCTCCTGGCTCACGTCGGCCTTGAAGGCGAAGGCGCGCGCGCCGGAGGCCTCGATGTCGGCGACAACCTTGGCGGCCTCTTCGGGGCGCGACACGTAGTTCACGACGACGTCGGCGCCCGCGTGGCCGAGGGCCATGGCGACCGCGCGCCCGATACCAGAATTCGCCCCCGTGACGATGGCCTTTTGTCCGACCAGGCTGCGCACGACGGGCGACAGCGGTTCGACGGCCTCGGGCAGGCCCTGCTCGGCGAAGTAGTCCTTGCTCTGTTTCATTTGGCGTCTCCGGGATGCGGAACGAGAGAGCGGGCGGCGGCGACCTGCATCGTCGTGGGAGATTGAACCACGGCCGCGAGCTCGACGGCGGACCATGGCAGGTCGCGCGGCTTTCCGACGACGAGCCGCAGGGGCGCGCCGAAGGTGACCGGGAGGGGCGCCGACAGCGCGCGCACGACGGCGGCCTCCTCGAGCGTCGAGCCGCGGTTCTCGCCGCGCGGGACGTTCGTGCTCGTCGTCTTCGCGGCGAGCGCGACGAAGACCTGCCAGTCGCGCGCGTCGGTGGCGGTCGTGCGCGGGCGGACGCGCACCGTGACGATCGCGCGGTCGCCGTCGATGACGGCGTCACCGTCGAGCTCGAGCACCGGGACCGTGTTGGCGGCGCGGTCGATCTCGGCGCGCCCGACGCGGCGGTTTCCGCCCGAAAAGTGGACGGCGCCGTCGACGACCATCTGAGGTGTGTAAAGGCCGGTCATCGCGCCGCCGCCGTCGGGGCCGCGGAGGTGGCCGGTCTCGCCGTATCTCCGTTGCCGGTCCGTGAAGGCGGGGGACGAGAAGGGGTCGGGCCAGCCGAGATCGTTCCAGTAGTCCACGTGAAAGGTCAGCGGGACGACGCGCGCGCGCGAAAGGCCCAGCGTGGGGAAGTCGCGCACGAAGGCGTCGGCGGCTGGGCACGAGCTGCAGCCTTGCGACGTGAACAGCTCGACGAGGACGGTGCGCGGCGCGGCGACCGCCGCGGGCGCGCACCCGGCGGCGCTTGCCACGAGCGCGAGGGCGCAGATGCGGGCCGAGCAGATGCGGAAGACGACGGTCGACGCGAACATGCGACCTTTACGCTTCGACCAACGAGGGGTTACGGTCGGCCCGAAGTCGCGGGGCGTCGCCGTCTACGAGCTCCTCGGCCGGCCCGCGTGCTCGCTGCCCGGTGCCGCACCTGGCTCATTGCGCCGCCGCCGTCAGACTGGGACGCCACCTGGGTCGCGACGAGCAACTGACGCGCGCTTGTTCGAGGCCGCGGCCGCGTCGTAGGCTCGCGACATGATCGAGCTCGAGAAGTTCATCCCGCCGTCGTACGCCGAGGTCCTCGAGGAGATCCTCTGCAACAACCCCGAGTTCACCTGGACGTACACGCCGTCGACGAACAACCAGAAAGAGACGAGCATCATGAAGACCGATGCTCAGTCGTACGAGTCCGAACAGTTCGTCCACGCCTTCTTCCTCGAAGGCGCGAAGCGCTCGCAGTTCTTCGACGTGATTTTTCCGTTCTTCTACTTCCTCGAAGAGAAGACGGGCATTCGGCTGGGTCAGGTCGAGCGCATCAAGGCGAACCTGCTGCTGAGGTCGACGGCCCCCGGGGTGGCCTCGCAGGGCGTGCACTACAACACGCCTCACATCGACATCCCCGACGTCGGCTACAAGAGCCTGCTCTACTACGTCAAGGACAGCGACGGCGACACCTTCATCTTCAACGAGAAGTTCAACGACAAGGTCGGCGACAACAAGACCCTCACCGTTCGCAAGCGCGTGACGCCCAAGAAGGGCCGCGCCGTCATCTTCGATTCGAACACATGGCACGCGAGCAGCAACCCGCGTGAGCACCAGAACCGCGTCGTGCTGAACCTGATCTTCAAAGTCCGGACGTAGGGGGTCCGAGCGGCCGCCGAGCGGGCGAGGGCTACTGGCAGACGTTGGCGTTGTTGCAGGTCCGCTTGGGCACGTTCGAGCACTGCGCGTTGCCCACGCAGGCGGTGAAGCAGGCCGTCGTCGCCGGGTTGCACCGGTAGGGGAGGCAGTCGCTCGTCGCTGCCGGGGCGCACGTCCCCGCGCCGTCGCAGGTCCGCGCCGCGATCAGGAAGTGTTGGGCCGTGCACGAGCCCGCGACGCACGTCGCGGTCGCCGGGTAAAGCGCGCAAGCGCTGGCGCCGTTGCAGAGGCCGTTCTGTTTGCAGCCCGCGGCGCCCGCGTCCTTGCAGACGAGGTGGGGGTCCGGCTTGCCGGCGGCGACGGGTTTGCAAAGGCCCGCCATCGTCGGCAGGTTGCACGCGACGCACGCGCCCGTGCAGGCCGACTCGCAGCACACGCCGTCGGCGCAGTGGTTCGACGTGCAGTCGCCCGAGGCGACGCACCCGTCGCCGTTGGCCTTGAGAACCTTGGCGCCGCAGCTCCCGTTCGTGCACACGGCCGGGCTCGCGCATCCGACGGCGCCGGCGCAGGTCGCGCGGCATTGAGGCGCCCCCATGCTCGAGTCGCAGACGTACGGCGCGCAGCCGACGGCGTTGGGGGCGATGCAGGTGCCGAGGCCGTCGCACGCCGACGCGGGCATGAACGAGCCCGTCTGGCAGCTCGCCGCCTTGCACGGCGCGCCCGCGGCGTAGCGGCGGCACGCGCCGTTGCCGTTACACGTGCCATCGAAGCCACAGCTCGCCACCAGTTGGTCCACGCAATCGGTCGAGGTCGTTCCGACGGGCAACGGCGTGCAGGTGCCCTCGGAGCCTTTCTGATTGCACGACTCGCAGGTGCCCGCGCAGACCGAGCCGCAGCAGACGTCGTCCACGCACTGCGTGCTCTCGCACTCGGGGCTGGCGCCGCACGCGACGCCGTTCGCCTTGAGCGTCGCCTGCGGCACGTCGCTCCCGGCCTCGGGGGCCTGGGCGTCGTCGCCCGCGTCGTCGTCCGCGCCGCCGTCCGCGGGCGCGTCCGTCTCGTCGGCGTCGGCGCTCGCGTCGCCGCTCGGCGCGCTCGCGTCACCGCCCGGCGCGAGCGCGATCTCGATCGGCACGAGGTGGTGCAACTGGAGATGCACCGGCGCCGACGAGCCCGTCATCCCGGCTTGTTGCTGCGCGAGGAACGGCGTCGCCGTGCACGTGACGTCCTGTTCGGCCAAGGCGTCGGGTAGAAGGATCGAGAGGCTCTGCGGGCTCGTGAGCGGCGCGCCGGCCGCGGCGGGCCGTCGCATGGAAGACACAATCTGCGTGGGCCCCGCCCACACGGCCAGCTCGAGCTGATCGACCGACAGCGCCGGGAACGTCACCGTCACCGTGAGCCCCGTGATGTCGGGCGCCTTCGTGCCACAGCCGAGGCCCCCGGCGAGAAGGCCGAGGCAAGCGACGCCCCTGACGAAAATGACGAACCGATGGAGACTCACTCGAGCGCTCCCATTATCACGCGCTTTCGAGCGAAGGGGCTCAATTGTTCGGGCCGTGGCAGACCAGCCAGCCGAGCAATGCGGCCCGCTCCGCTGGCGTGAGCTGCGGGGCGCCGGCCTGGGGCATCTCGCATCTTTCGATGCGCGTGAGGATGCTCGTGCGTGTCCCCGCGGGGGAGACTTGCGCGTACGTCAACAGCGGCGTGTCCGCCTTCACGCCGCCGGGCGCGTGGCACGCGCCGCACTTGGTCTGAAAGATCGCCTGCACCTGGCCCGAGAAGCTGGGGGCAGGCGACGGGCAGGCCGCCGGCTCGTCGTTGGGGCACGAGTCGGCCGCGCCGCACCCGACCCCCGCGAACGCGAGCCAGGCGAGCCCCGCGAGGAGCACTGCGCCCCCGGCGCTCGTCTGGGCGATCCCGCCGCGTCCTCGCATCGCGCGCGAGCATGACACGTCCGGTGCGGCGGTTCATAATCGGCCGTTGCGCGCGCTCGTCGTCGTCGGTTTCGGAGTCGCTCTGCTCGCCGCGTGCGGCGACGGGGCCCCGGCGCGCCTCACCGCGGAGGCGCTGCGCGACCCAACGACGTGCCGCGAATGCCACCCGGCGCAGTTCCAGCAGTGGTCCGGCAGCATGCACGCCTACGCGGCGGACGATCCGCTCTTCATCGCGATGAACCAGCGCGCGCAGCGCGAGACGTCCGGCGCCACCGGCAAGGCCTGCGTGAACTGCCACGCGCCGCTTGCCGTGCGCGACGGCCTCACGACCGACGGCCTCAACGTCGGCTCACTGCCGCAGAGTGAAAAAGGCGTGACCTGCTATTTCTGTCACGCGACGAGCGACCTCGCGGGGACGCACGACAACCCGCTCGTGCTCGCGGGCGACGGCTCGCTCTTCGGTCCCTTCGGCGACGCCGTCTCCAACACGCCGCACGTGGCGCACCCGTCGCCGTTCTTCGACGACACGCGCCTCGAGTCAGCCGCGATGTGTGGCAGTTGCCACGACATCGTCAACCAGCACCAGGCCCACGTCGAGCGCACGTACGAAGAGTGGCAAGGTACGGTGTTCGCGCAGCCGGGCAAGGGAGTGTCGTGCCCCGGGTGTCACATGGAGGGCAGCGACGGCATGGTCGCCGCGACGTCGACGCGCACGCGGCGCCTGCACCGACACGACTTCCCCGCCGTCGATCTCGCGCTCACGCCGTGGCCTCAGGCCGACGAACAGCGCGCACGCGCGCAGGCGTTGCTCGATTCGACCGTCCAGTCGACGGTGTGCTGGAACCCCGTCACGAGCCGCGTCGAGGTCACGCTCGACAACGTCGGCGCGGGCCACGGCTGGCCCAGCGGCGCGACGCCCGATCGCCGCGCGTGGGTCGAGGTGCAAGCGTTCGCGGGCGTGGAGCGGATCTACGCGAGCGGCGGCCCCGAGGCGCTGCCGCTCGAGAGCTCGCCCGATCCGGACCTATGGCTCGTGCGCGATTGCCTACGCGATGCGACCGGGGCCGAGACCGACCTCTTTTGGCAAGCGGCGACCGTCTCTTCGAACCAGCTGCCCGGGTCTGTCTCTGGCAACGTCAACGACCCCGCGTCGTTCGCGGCGCACCGGTGGCGGACGTTCCCGTCGTCGACGACGGGGGCCGGCCTCGCCAAGACGCCCGATCGCATCACGCTCGCCGTGCACCTCCAAGCGGTGGGAGACGACGTGCTCGCCGACCTCGTCGCCTCGGGCGATCTCGACGCGGCCTTGCCGGCGCGCGTGGCCCGCTACACGCTCGCGGGTGCGGAGCTCGCGTGGACGCCGGCGACGGCGACACAGGAGCACGACGTCACGACGGGCTTGATGAAGTCGTGCGTGACCTCGGGGCGCTACAGCCCGATGGTGACGCCCGCCGACAGCCACGCGCGCTGCGGCCCGTGAGCCGTCAGCCGGGGATGCAGATCGGGAACATCACGCTGTCCGTCGCGCCGCCGTCGGCGCTGGGCTTCAGCGTGAGCGTCACTTCCCAGTAGCCGGGCATGTAGAGGTAGAGCGGCGTCATCGAGTATTCGCCGGCGCCGAGCGGCGTGACGACGGCCTTGATGGTCGAGGGGTGGCCATGGTCGGGCATGAACGGCGCCGCCGACACCGTGAGGCCGTCTTGCGCGACGTCGTTGGCGTCGACGAATTTCACGGTCCACGCGTCGCTGCCGCGCGAGGGCGGGGCGGGCGTGCTCTGGAGCAGGATGGCCTTGTAGTTCCCGGACGCCGACGTCCGCGTGACATTCGGCGCGTAGGGCACGGCGCGCGTCTCGGCGGCACACGAGTAGAGTGGCCCCGTGCTCGCGTCGTCGACCATCGCGTCTGGCGAACCACAGCCGACGGCGGCCGTCGCCAATACGATCATCGCGCCCGCGCGCCGAGCGCTCGAGATCGTCATGGGGTTGAGCCGCATCGTGTTCATCTTTGTCCTTCCCATGGTAGCGCGGCGGGCGGGTCCTGGCCTCGTCACGCGACCTGAAATACGCTGACCTTCGTGGAACGGTTTCCTCCGAAGCTCGGAATCACGCGGATTGTCGCCGTGGCAGGTACGCCTTTGTCGGTCCCCCTGCGCGAGCCGTTCGTCATCGCGACGGGCCGGATGGACGCGACGCGCGCGGTCCTCGTGTCAGTGACATTAGAGGACGAGGCGGGCCGCCGCGCCGAAGGCCTCGGCGAGGCGGCCGCGTTGCCGCCCGTCACCCACGAGGACCAGCCTGACCTCCTGCGGCTGATCGACGCCGCGCGCGCGCGGCTCGTGGGACGCACCGTGGTGGACCTCGAAGCCGGTGAGGCGACGGTCGCCGCGGCGCTCTTCGGCAGCGCCGTCGCGCGCGCGGGCGTCGCGGCTGCCGTCGCCGACGCGTGGGCGCGGCTCGCGGGCGTGCCTCTCTACGTCGCGCTCGGGGGGGCGTCGCCACCGGCCGCGCTCGAGACCGACATCACGTTGCCCATCGGCGATGCGGCCTACGTGGGCTCGCTCGCCGTCTCGTATCGCGCCACCGGCTTCACGTGCTTCAAGGTCAAGGTCGGGCGCGACCTCGAGGCCGATCACGCGGCGCTGCGCGCCGTCGCCGCCGTCGTGCCCGACGCGCGGTTTCGCCTCGACGCCAACGCCGGCTTCACGGCGCGGCAGGCGCTCACGCTGCTCGACCGCGTCGTCGGCGACGGCCTCGTCCTCGAATGCTTCGAGCAGCCGTGCGCGCGCGACGATCTCGCGGGCATGGCCGAAGTCACGGCGCGAGCGTCCGTGCCCGTCGTCGCCGACGAATCGTTTCGGGGCGCCGACGACCTCGAGCGCCTGTGCGACGCGCGCGCGGCGACCGCCGTGAACCTCAAGCTCGCGAAGTTGGGCGGGCCCGTGGCCGCCGTGGCGCTCGGGCGCGCGGCGCGCGCGCGTGGCCTCGCGCTCATGGCG
>JBBQJG010000217.1:0-10653 GCA_038325725.1 Polyangia bacterium
GCTCCCGGCCGCGTGGAAGGCCGCGCGTCAGGCCGCCGTCGCAGACGCAGTCGTCGAGCCCGCCGCCGCGCCCGTCAGCTGACCGCGCTGGTCAAGTCCGGCGTGCCTCGAACGCGGGGTGCGCCCCAGCGGACGGACACCTGGGGAATGACCGACTTCTGGCGCTGGGTATCAGAGAGCTGGCAAGGAGACCACGAACACCTTCTGCGCGCTTGGAAGACCACTATCTAGTGATGCGAGCCAGTGCGTCGTCCAACCCGCCGTTTGAGAGAGGCTCCTTGACCTAGTATGGGTCGCAGACCATACTGGCGCGTGAGATGCCGACGGTGGTCGAGGGCGACTTCGAGTGGGACGCGGCGAAGGCGGCGTCGAACGTCACGAAGCACGGCGTCTCCTTCCCCGAGGCTGCTACCGTCTTCGCGGACCCCCTCGCGGTCTATCTCGATGACGGTTCAGGCACCGGCACGTTGGTCGTCATCGGTACGTCCCTCCGTGAGCGGGTTCTCTATGTTGTTCACGTCGAGAGGGGCGAACGAGATCGAATCATCAGCGCCCGCCCAGCCGAACCGGGTGAGCGAGCCGTCTACGAAACAGGAGGAAGTCCATGAGGCAGATGCTTAAGCGGCGCCCGGAATCGGAGGCCGGACCGGTTCGCGTCCTTGGTAGAGGTCTTCGCGCTCAGCGCGGGGTGCACCTCACCCTTCGTGCGGTTCGAGAGGCAACCGGGAAGACGCAAGTTGAGGTCCGAGAGGCGTCGCACATCGACCAGGCAGACATCTCCAGATTGGAAGCGCGTGGGACTCTGGACGACTGCCAGGTGTCGACGCTCCAACGTTACGTCGCGGCGCTCGGGGGGCGGCTTGATGTGGTAGCGGTCTTTGGAGACAAGAAGATCATTCTCACAGGCGTAGACACGCAGTCTCTGAAGGAAGTGCCGGCAAACAAGGTGCAGCGGACGGCCCGACGCCCGGCCCGCCGCTGAACACCACGACGTTCGGCGCCCGCGAGATGACTTCATTTCAAAAGCATTGGATCGAGATTGGTCGGCGATTCCAGTTGACGATACGCACCGACGTCGCGCTGTTGCTCGATGACGAGTCCTTGGTCGCGCCGGTCCTGCTCGAGAACTTCGGGCGCGCTCACGGAATGGTCTTGGTGACGTCGTACGCGGACATCGAGCGATTCGCGGAGCGACTCGTGGCTGCGGGCTTCGGCTATTCGTGCCTTCCCGAGACGGGGAAGAAGGAGATCGACGAGAAGATCGACGAGACCAGTATCGTTGAGATGCTTCGCGACTGGAGCTGGTCGGGCGCTGGAACACCCCCGGCCTGGTTTTCTGCCTAACCCATTGCAGTCGGACGATCATCGCAGGCTGTCGTTCCATACTCGCGGACAAAACATCATGACTAAAGAAGACACAACCTCTGGGGCCGAGCCCGGCTTGGGCCGACCTGGGATGGCGCCGCGGTCGATCGCACAACTCGTCGTCGGAATCTGCAGCTGTCTAGCGGGTCAGAGGCAGTAAGCGCGTGATCCAGGAAATCGACGCTGGCTTGGAAAATGATGAGTGTTACCGAAGGTAGTACCGGGTCATACTGCTGGTATGAAGACGGCGGTGTCGATCCCTGATGACGTGTTCGAGGAGGCTGAGGCACTGGCCCAGCGGGCGAAGCGTTCCCGGAGCGATGTGTACGCGCGGGCCCTGAGCGAGTATGTGGCGCGCCATGCCCCGGACCGTGTCACGGAAGCGATGGATCGAGCTCTCGATGCAATCGATGAGCCGCAGAACAAGTTCGCGTCTCGAGCCGCTCGCCGAACATTGGAGCGCACGGAGTGGTGACAGTCTCCCAGGGCGAAATCTGGTGGGCGGATCTCGGTGAGCGGCGCGGATCGAGGCCAGGTTTCAGACGGCCGATCGTAGTCATTCAGGGCGACGCCTTGAACCGCAGTCGCATGGCGACCGTAGTGTGCGTTGCGATAACCAGCAACCTGAAGTGGGCCTTGGCGCCGGGAAACGTTCTCCTCTCTGGGAGCGCCACGGGACTTCCCAAGGAGTCGGTGGCGACCGTGTCGCAAATCGTAACGCTCGACAAGTCGGAGCTAACCGAACGAGCCGGCAAACTGCCCAAGGGAAAACTGGAGCTCGTGTTGTCGGGAGTGGATGTTGTTCTTGGTCGATGATCGACCGCCTCTCCATGTGGAACCGATCTCAACCCCATGATCGTCGCGAGCGCCTGTTCGGCGGGCGCGGCGCGGTGCTCGTGTGGAGCTTGTGCGACGTCGGCCCCGCGCCACCGTTCGGCGCCGTCCTCGCGTGCGAGCTCGAGGCGGGTGGCAGCGTGGGCGCCCACGTCCAGCAAGAATTCGCCGAGGTCGTGATCGTTCTCGAAGGCGAAGGCGTCGCGCTCATCGGCGCAGCGCTGCGCGCGCTTCAGCCGGGCGTTGTCGTGGAGCTCGCGTTGGGGCAGACGCTGGCCCTCGAGAACACGTCGCCCACGCGCCCGCTCCGCTACCTGATCGTCAAGGCGAAGTCGGATCCCTGATTGCGAGATCGCGCGATTGCCACGAGGAGAGGCCGTTCATGCTCTACATGATCCACGAGCACTTCAAAGGCGATCCGGTGCCGGTCCATCGGCGCTTTCGCGACGAAGGACGCCTCGCGCCCGAGGGCCTTCGTTACGTCAGCAGTTGGGTGTCGAGCGATCTGCAGCGCTGCTACCAGGTCATGGAGTGCGACGACCCTGGCCTGCTCGAAGCGTGGATGGACCGCTGGAAGGACCTCGTCGATTTCGAGGTTGTCCCTGTCGTCACGTCGTCGGACGCCGCGGCGATCATCGCGCCTCGGCTTTGAAGCGTGTTCGTCGCCACCCACTGACGCCCGCTCAACCGGTAAGCTGCGCGCCGTGCAGCTGATCATCGCCGAGAAGCCGTCCGTCGCGCGCGACTTGGCGCGCGTGCTCGGCGTGCGGGGCGCGGGGCGGCACGCCATCGAGGGCAAGGAGCGCGTGCTGTCGTGGTGTATCGGCCACCTCGTCGAGCTCGAGGAGCCGGCCGCCTACGATGACCGCTGGAAGTCGTGGCGCCTCGACACGCTGCCTATGCTGCCGGCAACGTTCAAGCTGCGCGCCGTCGCCGGCACGCGCGATCAGCTGACCGCCGTGCGCGACCTGTTGCGTGACAAGCGCTTCACCGAGGTCGTCAACGCCTGCGACGCGGGTCGTGAGGGCGAGCTCATCTTTCGCTACGTCTACGACCTCGCGGGGAGCCACCTGCCGATCCGCCGCCTGTGGATCTCGTCGCTCACTGATGAAGCGATCCGCGCCGGCTTTTCGGGGCTGCGGCCGGGCGTCGACTTCGACGCGCTCGCGGCCGCGGCGCGCTGCCGGTCGGAGGCCGATTGGCTCGTCGGCATGAACGCCACGCGCGCCGTCACCGTCAGCTCGCGCAACGCGGGGCCGCGCCCCACCGGGCCGCGCCCGCCGGCCGGGCGGGGGCAGAGCGATTCGCCGCTGTATTCGATCGGCCGCGTACAGACGCCCACGCTGGCGATTGTTGTGCGGCGCGAGCTGGAGATCCGTCAGTTTGTGCCGCGCGACTACTGGGAGGTGCGCGGCGTGTTCACGCCCGCGGGCGCGGCCGCGACCGAGAAGGTGACCGCGAATTGGGGCGTCACGCCGCCCGACGGCAAGGCCGTGCGCTCGCGGCTCGGGTCGCGCGCGCTCGCCGATGACGTCGTCGCGCGCGACGAGGCGCAGGCGGCGCCGCACGGCCCCGTTGTGGAACGGCTGCGGCAGCGCAAGTCGAAGGAGCCACCGCCGCTGCTGTTCGATTTGACGTCGCTGCAGCGGACCGCAAACCGGCGCTATGGCCTGAGCGCGACCGCGACGCTCGGCGCCGCGCAGGCGCTGTACGAGCGGTACAAGATCCTCACGTACCCGCGCACGGATTCGCGCCACCTCACGGGCGACATGGAGAAGGAGCTGCCGAAGATGTTCGGCGCGCTCGCGGCGCTGCCAGACTACGCCCCGTTCGCGCAGCCCCTTCTGGCGACGGCGCCCGCGCGGTCGCGCCGCGTGTTCGACGACGCCAAGGTGCACGACCACCACGCGATCGTGCCCACGGGCAAGCCCGTGCAGCTCGACGACCTGCCGCGCGACGAGCGCCGCATCTTCGATCTCGTGGCGCGGCGGTTCCTCGGCGCCTTCCACCCCGACGCCGAGTTCGCGCTCACCGACGTCGTCATTCGCGTCGGCGCGCCCGAAGCGGCGACGCGCGCGCCCGCCGTGCGCGCCGACGACGCGGCCGTCGACGAGGCCCTCGTCATGACGCTGCCGCCGCCGCCCGATCGCTACTTCGCGCGCGGGCGCGTGCGGCTCGTCGCCGGGTGGCAGGCCGTCGCGCAGCTGGGCGAAGGCGAGCGAAAAGGCGAAGGGGAGGGCGAGGGCGGACCGACGCTGCCGCCGGTCAGCGAGGGTCAGCGCCTCGACGGCAAGTGGGAGGTCCTCACGAAGCAGACGCGTCCGCCGCCGCGCCACACCGAGGCGACGTTGCTGGGCGCCATGGAGTCGGCGGGGCGCGACATCGCCGACGAGGATCTGCGGGCCGCCATGCGCGATTCGGGGCTCGGCACGCCGGCGACGCGCGCGGCGACGATTGAAACGCTCATCCGCCGGACCTTCGTGAAGCGCGACGCGAAGAACCTGGTTCCCACCGACATGGGCATCGCGCTCATCGACGCGCTGCCGGTCAAGAGCCTCGCGTCGCCCGAGCTCACGGGGCAGTGGGAGGCGCGCCTGTCGCGCGTCGCGCGCGGCGAGGAGACGCGCGTCGCCTTCATGGCCGACATCTCGCGCTACGTGAGCGACGTCGTGACGGCGATTCGCGGCGGGGCGGGCATCGTCAAGGCCACGCCAACGCCCAGCGCCACCGCGCCCGCGGCGCGCGCCGCGAAGCCCGCGCCCGCACCGCGCGCGGCGAAACCCGCCTCGAAACCGCGCGCGAGCAAGCCTGCTTCAACTGAGCCCGCGCCGACGACGCTCGTTTGCCCGCGCTGTCGCGAGGGAACGCTCGTCGCCGGCAAGCGCGGGTGGGGCTGCTCGCGCTGGCGGCAAGGATGCGCCTTCGTGATTTGGTTCGACGTCGCGGGCCGCCGCATCTCCGACGTCGAGCTCGGCGATCTCGTGTCGAAGGGAAAGACCCGCCGCCGCAAGTGGAAGGGCCGCGACGGCGCCGAGGTCAGCGGTCGCCTCGTGCTCGATCTCGCGGCCGCGCGCGACGCCGGCGCCGCGCGCGTCGAGACGTCCTGACCTACGTCCCGGGCTTCACCTTGATGGCGTTGGTCGCCTCGGGGACGATCTTGCCGTCCTCCGTCGGGCGAAAGCGGACCTCGGTCTTCACCTCGATGACGAGCTTCGTGAGCGCCTTGGCGAGCTCTTCGTTGAGGTTGAGGTGCTCGAGCCAGCCGCGCATCTCGCCGGCGGCGGCGCGCATGATGTCGTCCTTCGAGCGGGACGCCGCCCCCACGCCCGCCGAGACGGCGCGCTTCACGAAGTCCGAGAGCGTGCGGTCCCCGCGCTCGTCACCGGCGCGCGGCGACGTCGGCTCGTCCTCGACGACCTCGGGCGCTCCCGGTTCGTCGACGGGCGCGTCGGAGTCAGCCACGGGCCACCGGGTTGGTCATCAAGGGGAAGGGTACCGCGAAGATCGTCCGCCTGCGATATCCTCCGCGACACCTTGACCCAGACTGGACGTCTCTTCACCGCCTACGCCGTGACGGCTCGGGTCGTCGTCTCGTATGTGGCGCTCGCCGCCTCGCGCCGCTTTCGCAGCGAAGAGTCCTACGCGCGCGTCACGCAGGACAAGCACCGCCGCAACGCCCGCCGCATCGAAGTCGCGATTCTGTCGCTGCGCGGCCTCTTCATCAAGGTCGGCCAGCTGATCAGCATCATGGCGAACTTCCTGCCCGACGCCTTCCGCGACGAGCTGCAACGCCTCCAGGATCAGGTTCCACCGCGACCCTACAAGGACATCGAGGCACGGCTGCGCGAGGAGCTGGGCGGGCGCGCGCCCGGCGAGGTGTTCGCCGAGTTCTCGCCCACGCCCGTCGCGTCGGCGTCGATCGGCCAGGTCCACCGCGCGCGCCTCACGACGGGCGAGGACGTCGCCGTCAAAGTCCAATACCCCGACATCGAGAAAATCGTCCGCACCGACCTCCGCGCCTTGAAGCGCATCTTCGGCATCCTGCGCTGGTTCATGCCGGACTACGGCTTCGACACGATTTATTCTGAGGTTCGCGAGATGGTGCTGGCCGAGCTCGACTACCGGCGCGAGGCCGCCGCGATCGAGCTCGTCGCCGCAAACTTCGCGGCGCGCGCCGGCGATCCTGCGCACCAGCCGCCGCTCTCCGTGCGTTTTCCGCGCGTCATGGCCCAGTACTCGACAGCGCGCGTGCTGACGACAGAGTGGATGGAAGGCGTCAAGGTCGCCGACCTCGAGCGCCTCGCGGCGACCAACGTCGACCGCCGCGCGACGGCGCGCCTCTGCGTCGAGGCCTACTGCCAGCAGATCTTCATCGACGGCCTCTATCACGCCGATCCGCACCCCGGGAACTTGCTCGTGCAGCCGCCCGCGGCGCCGGGCCTCCCGCCCACGGTCGTCTTCCTCGACTTCGGCGCGACGGCGACGGTGTCGGCGGCGATGCGCCACGGGATGATCTCGTTCCTGCAGGGCGCGATGACGCGCGACACGAACCGCATCGTCTCGGCGATGAAGGAGATGGGCTTCATCTCGCTCCGCGCCGACCCCGAGGTGTTCGACCGCGTCGTGCACTACTTCCACGACAAGATGCGCGCGCAGATGTCCGTGCAGGGCTTTTCGCTCAAGGATCTCTCCTTCGATTCGGACAAGAGCCTCTCGAGCCTGCTCGACCTGCGCGATCTCAACGTGAGCCTCGCCGATCTCAAGGACGCGTTTCACATCCCCAAGGAGTGGATCCTTCTCGAGCGGACGCTCCTGCTGCTGCTCGGCGTGTGCACGACGCTCGACCCCGAGATGAACCCGACCGACGCCATCCAGCCCTACCTCGAGCGGTTTCTCCTCGGCGAGAAGAAGCAGTGGTCCGAGGTCGTGCTCGAGGCGTCGCGCGAGATGGCGCTGTCGGCGCTGTCGCTGCCCGCCGAGCTGCAGCGGTTCATGGACCGCGCGCTGCGCGGCGAGATCGAGGTGCGCGTCCGCAACCTCGACGAGAACGTGCGCGTGCTCTACGGCGTCGGCCAACAGCTGCTGTGGGGCATGTTGGGCGCCGTGTCGGCCGTGCTTGCCGTCGTCTTCGACGGCCGCGGCGAGACGGACGCGGCCTTCGGCGCCAAGATCGCCGCGGGCTTGTGCGGCCTGTTCTTGTTCCTCGCGTGGCTCGGTGGTCGCCCGCGCCGACGACGCGAGAGGCTGCGGTAGCCAGTTGGCTTCGCTCAGTTAGCTTCGCTCAGTTAGCTTCGCTCAGTTGGCTTCGCTCAGTTGGCTTCGCTCGCGCCCAGCGCTTGGAGCTCCGTCCGCGCGGCGTCGATCCACTTCTGCTCGGTGGGCCGTTTCTCCATCGCGACGTAGGTCTGGTACGCGCGGCGCGCCTCTTCCTTCTTGCCGAGCTTCTGCAGCGCGCGCGCGAGGCCGTAGTACGGATCGGGATCGGCGGGGCGCAGCTTGATGTAGTGCTGATACGCGTCGACGGCTTCGGGCATGCGGCCCTTCACGCGCAGCGCGAAGGCGAGCTCGTACCAGGCGAGCGGATACTCTGGGTTCTTCGCCACGGCCGCGCGGAAGACGTTGATGGCCTCGTCGTCGCGCCGAATCTTGAGCAGCAGCTCGCCCAGCGCCGCGCGCGCCACCATGTGGTGCGGGTCGGCGGCGATGGCCTCCTTGAACTTCGTGATTGATTCCTCGATGTGGCCGCTGTCGCGCAGCTGCTGGGACTTCGCGTAGATCGGCGCCGCGGGGCTGTTGGGCGCCGCGCCTCCTTCCGATGCGCTCGTCGTCGGCTTCGGACCGCTCGCCTCGGGCTTCGCCTCGATCGGCTTCGGTACGAGTACGACCGCCTTGGGCTCGGGGGTGGTCGACGGCGCGTCGGGGCTGTTGCCCAGCTCGTCGATGACCCCGCGCGCGTGCTCGACCCACTTCTGCGACGACGGTCGGGTCTCGAGCTGCACGTAGCGCCGCAGCGATTGTGTCGCGCTCGCGTTCATTCCCGCGTCCTTCAAACACAGCCCCAGGCCGTAGTAGGGCTCCGGCTCGTCGGGCAGCATCTGGGCGTAGTGGCGGTAGGCGAGGATCGCCAGGTCGCACTGCCCGGCGCGCCGTCGCGCCGTGGCCACCGCGTACCAGCCGGGTGCGAAGTCGGGCTCCGCCTTCGTGACGGCCTCGAACTTTTCGGCAGCTTCCGCGAACTTCTTCGCGATGACGAGCGCCTGCCCGCGCGAAAAATCGGCTTGGGTCGACTGCAGCGTCTGAGCGACCGCCGAGCTCCCGAATCCGACCCCGCAGAGCAAGACCACCGCGCGCGAAATTTTCACGGCCGCGATCCTACTTCGCCTGCCGGCCTTGGGCGTGATTCTTGACGCACACACAAGCGGTGATAATGTAGGTGAAGGTATGATTCAAATCATCGGCAGCTTGGCCATGGCGCTCTTCTCGGCGGTGATGTTCTGGGTCACGGTGTCCCTCGGACGACCCAGCGCCGAACGCGATCGCCTATAACCAGCTAAAATCGTTACTGTTTGATGGGCAGGCGCGACCTCGCGCAGCCTGTGCGCGCGGTCCCTGTTTCGCTTGCCGGGGTCATGCGGCGGTCCTAGACTGGCGTGCCCTCGGCGACCGCTCGGTCGTTCTCGGGCGTCCCATAGGCCGCCAAATAAGTCGAACGACGTGTCCATTCCCGAGAACGCCACCCCGACGCCGCCGCCGGCAGGCGCTGGTGGCGAGCGCATCCCGCCGGCGGAGCGCGTCCGGAAGGTCCGTTTCGAGGACTTCACGCTCGCCGACCTGACGGCGATTCGGAACCTGCTGCGCGGCGGCTCGGTGATCGATTGGCACCGCCTGCACTTCAACGAGCGCGAGGAGGTCGACCAGTTCCTGCGCGTCAACGAGCTCGATCCCTCGAGCCCCGACGACCTGCGCCGCCTCGCCGACCTGCGCGAGCTCGCCGTCGAGTACCTCGAGCGGCACCTCGGCTTCCACATCCCCGACGAGCTCGCGAGCGGCGTGCCGCCGCGCGATCTCATGCTCATCGCTTCGCAAAAAGGGCGCCGGCGGACCTACGCCTGCATCGTCCTCAAGGTGATGCACGTCATGCATCACCTCGCGGGCCGCGAGCTGCTCACGAAGCTGCCCGTGTCCGACGACCAGCTCTTCCACCTCGTCGAAGAGAAGGTCATGCGCACCGTCGAGGAGATCAAGGCCGTCGGCTGCCACGTCGTCGAGTTCGAGTGGAGCCGCAAGCCCGTCGACAGCCTCATCACGAAGCTGCTCGCGAAGAAGGAGTCGATCGCGGCCGACGTCTACGACAACCTGCGCTTCCGCATGATCACGAACTCAGAAGAGCAGCTCGTGTTCGTGATGCGCGAGCTGTGCACGCGACTCGTGCCGTTCAACTACGTCATCCCCGGACAGTCGGTGAACGACATCATCAAGATCCGCGAGACGCTGTCGCTCTCGCCCGCGCTGCAGCGGTTCTTGCCGGACATCACCGACCTCGCGGCGGTCGCGGCCGACAAGAAGCCGGCCGTGCAGAACGAGTTCTCGGGGCCCGGCTATCGCGTCATCAACTTCGTCGCCGACTTGCCCGTTCGCATCGACAAGTACCTGTGCCGCGCGCCCGACGATCCGTTGTTCTCGGAGCACGGCACGATCGTCTTCGTGCTGACCGAGTTCCAGATCATCGACGCGCGCACGGCCGAGAACAACGAACGCGGCGAGAACAGCCACGACAAGTACAAGGAGCGGCAGTTCGCGCGCGTCAAGGCTCGCCTCATGCACGGCATGAAGGACGACAAGGCCGATTGAGGCGTCGGCGCGCTCAGGCCCGGGCGGATGGCAGGTCGACGAAGGCGACGACGGCGTCGCCTTCGCGATCCTTGGCTTCGCGAAGCGCGGTCGTCGCCGCGTAGACCAGCTCGTCGGGCGTCTTCTCGGACTCGTGGATGCCGGCGACGCCGATGCTGATCGTCACCTTGGGGCGGTTGGGGGCGGCGCTCGCGGCGCGTGAGGCCGCGCCGCCCACGAGGCTGCGCAGACGCTCGGCGACCTGGACGCCGTCGGTCGCGAACGTGTCGGGCAGCAGCACGGCCAGCGCCGCGCCCTCGTGGCGGCCCGAGCGATCAACGGGGCGCAGATGGCTGCGCAGCACGGCGGCGACGCTGCGCAGGACGTCGTCGCCCGCGGTCTTGCCGTGCTCGGCGTTGATGCCATCGAGCCCATCGACGTCGACGAGCAGGAGCGACAACGGGTGCTTGTAGCGGCGGGCGCGCGACACCTCTTCGTTGTGCAGGCGACGAAGCTCGTTCTGATTGAACAACCCCGTGAGCTCGTCGCGCACGGTTAGCTCACGGACGGCCGCGCGCTGGGCTGACAGCTCATCCTCGGCGGAGCGCAGCGCCCCGCGCAGGC
>JBBQJG010000218.1:0-10433 GCA_038325725.1 Polyangia bacterium
GGAACCGGAACCGGCGGGCTCAAGGGCGGCGCGGGCGCGAGCGGCGCCGCGGGCGCCGTGGCGAGCTTGCCCGTTCCTCCGTCCGCGCTGTCCGCGCCGTCTCCGTGCACGTCGCAAAGCCCGGGGCCGCGCCTCATCCGCCGCCTCACGGCGCCGCAGCTCGCGGCGACGATGAAGGACCTCTTCTTCCACGACGCGACCGTCCCCGCGCTCACCGTCTTCAGCGATCCGACGGTGCTCGGCTTCGCGAGCGACGCGGACGCGTTGCTCGTCCAGGGCCTGAACGCGCAGCAGCTTTCCGACTACGCGGAGACCGTCGCGCACTGGGCGGTGACGCAGCACCTGGCGCAGCTGTCTTCGTGCACGACGACGGACGCGACCTGCCGCCAGCAGTTCATCCGCGCGTTCGGCCGCCGCGCCTTCCGCGAGCCGCTCACCGACGATCGCGTCAAGCCCTACGACGCCCTCTTCGCCGCCGAGGCGTCTTTCGCCGACGGCGCTGAAGCTGTCGTGAGCGCCATGCTGCAGTCGCCGTACTTTCTCTATCGCCGCGAGCTCGGCGCCGCTGGCGCGGGGAATACCGTCCCGCTGACGCCGCACGAAGTGGCCAGCAGCCTGGCCTACCTCCTCACGGGCAGCATGCCCGACGACCAGCTCGCGCAGGCGGCCGACGCGGGTCAGCTCGCGACGACGCAGCAGCTCGACCAACAGGTCGCGCGCCTCCTCCAGGATCCGCGCGCGAACGACACGCTCATGAGCTTCCTGTCGGGGTGGCTCGGCCTCGAGCGGCTCAACACCGTCGTCAAGGACGACAGCGTCTTTCAGGTGTCGCCCACGCTCAAGGCGGCCATGGCGGGCGAGACGCGCGCGTTCCTGCTCGACGCCTTCACCCGCAACGCGCCCGTGTCGGAGCTGTTCTCGGCGAAGCACTCGTTCTTGAACCAGGACCTCGCGAACTTCTACGGCGTTTACCCGAACGACGGCACGCAGCTTCAGTCGACGTTCACCAAGGTGACCTACGGCAACGGCCACCGCGATCCGGGGCTGCTCGGGCAAGCGAGCCTGCTCGCTGGCTACGCCGACGCCGCGATCTCGTCGCCCGTCTTGCGCGGCAAGCTCGTGCGCACGCGGTTGCTCTGCCAGAACATCCCGCCGCCGCCCGCGAACGTCGACACGAAGCTGAAGCCGAACACCGCCGCGAAGACGACGCGCGAACATTTCGCGCAGCACGACCAAGCCGCCACCTGCTCGGCCTGCCACCACCTCATGGACCCGATCGGCTACGGCTTCGAGCACTACGACGCCTTCGGCCGCTGGCGCGATCAGGAGAACGGCGCGCCCATCGACGCGACGGGGACGATCGTCGGCACGAAGACCGGAGACGTCGCGTTCGACGGCGTCGCGCAGCTGTCGGCGTACCTCGCGACGAGCGACGACGTCAAGACGTGCCTCGTGCGCCTGTGGTCCTACGCGTCCTATGGGACGACAGGCTGGACCGAAGACGCCTGCACATACGACGCGATCAACACGAGCGCCGGTCAGTACGGCCTGCGCTACGTCCTCACCGCGATCATTCACGCGCCGCACTTCTCGCAGCGCCTCCGGAGCACGCCATGAACCCTGTGCGCCTGTCCCGACGAACCTTCACGGCGAGCGCGACGGCCGGCGTTCTGCTCGCGCCCTTCTTCGACCTCCTGCGCCGCGCGCCCGCCCAGGCCGCCACGACCAAGCGCGCCAAGCGCGTCCTGCTCTTTTGCACGATGGGTACGAGCCCCGATCTGTGGACGCCGACGGGCGTCACGGGCGAGAACGCGTTCACCTTCACGGCGAGCACGCAGCCGCTCGCCGCGCAAAAAGACAGCGTCGTCCTCGTCGACGGCCTCGTGAGCGGCAACCCGGGCGACAACCACGGCAGCCCCGACGGCCTGTCCGGCCTCGGCTTCAACTATTCGGGGCAGGCCGCCATGATCTCCGTCGACCAGTTCCTCGGCGATCAGCTCAAGGTCCAGGGCGTGAACCGCCCCATCGCGACGCTGCTGCTCGGCGCCGATACGAACTCGAGCGGCGGCCGGACGATGTTCAACCGCCAGAACAACCTGCCGACGATCGGCTCGCCGCTGTCGGCGTACAACACCGTCTTCGGCGGCGGAGTCCCGTCGACCGGCACGGGCGGCGCCGCCTCGGCCGCGAACCTTCTGCGCCGTCGCAAGAGCGTCCTCGATCTCATCAACGGCGAGATCACGGGCCTGCGCCAGACCGTCGGCAGCGGCGACCGCGCCAAGCTCGATGCGCACCTCGACTCGATCCGCCAGATCGAGAACCGCCTCACGATGTCGATGACGATGCCCGCGGGAGCAAGCGCCTGCAGCAAGCCGGCGACCATGCCGCCCGACGACAGCAAGAACATCCTGCAGACGAACCTGCTGCACACCGACATCATCGTCAGCGCGTTCGCGTGCGACATCACGCGCGTCGCCGCGCTGCAGTTCGGGTCGGACCAGAGCATGCCCGTCGACATGCCCGATCTCATGTTGCAGGGCGAGGAGCATGGCGGCTTCATCCACGGCGGCGGTCCCGACTTCAAGCAGCTCATCAAGCTCGAGCAGTGGCTCGCGGCGCGCTTCGTGGACTTCATCACGAAGCTCAAGGCGATCCCCGAGGCCGACGGCTCGGGCTCGCTCTACGACAACACGCTCATGGTGTGGGCGCGCGACATGGGCGACGCCGTCAACCACAACCAGAAGAACATGCGCTTCGTGTTCGCGGGCGGCGCCGGCGGCTACCTCAAGACGAACCCGAACGGCCGCTACCTGCACTTCAACGGTGCCGACCCGACGGATCGCCACGAGCGCGCGCTGCTGTCGATCTGCGACGCGATGGGCGTGACGAGCTTCGCCGGCTTCGGAGATCCGAAGCTCACGGGGGCCGCGAAGGCGCCCTTGTCCGGCCTCTCGGGCTGACGTCGCGAGGCGCCCGCGGGCGACGGTTCCGTCGCGCGGCTATCCTCCCGGCATGGCTCCGACGCTGCTCGATCCCGCCGCGCTCGCGTTTCGGCCGCTCGTGCTCGAGGACCTGCCGAGGCTCAAGCGGTGGTTCGACGAGCCTCACGCCGCGCCCTGGTTCCACGGCGGGCGCCCGCTCGCCGAGATCGTCGAGGAGTTCACCCGCTATTTCGACGGCACGGAGCCCATCAACTCGTACATCGTCTCGTACGCGGAGAGGCCCATCGGCCTTTGTCAGTGGGAGCGCCTCGGCGATTTTCCGGACACCGCCCGGGCCTATGGCGCCACGGACCCCGAGACCGTCAACTGCGACATCCTCATCGGCGACCCGGCGTTCGCCCACCGCGGGCTGGGCGCGGCGCTCGTCCGACGCTTCCTGCGCGAGACCGCCTTTCGCGATCCGCGGTTCGTGTCGTGCCTCATCGACCCGCGCGCGCAGAACGCGATCGCGATCCGCGCCTACGAAAAGGCCGGCTTTCGCTACGCGCGCACGGTCGCCGACCCCGAGGACGGGGAGCTCCTCCACCTCATGGAGCTGTCCCGGGTCGAGCTGTTCCGCGACCCATCCTAGGGTAGGCGGCTCGCCTACATTTCGCCCCTCGACCGCGTGTTTCGTTGGAAACAGCTCTCATGCACGACCCTTTCCGTCGGGGGTCGTACTCTCTATGTTCGCGAAGGTCGGGTGTGTGGGGTCCACGGTCCGTGGTTTGAGACATGACGAACCCACAGGAGCTCATGAAGACGAACGAGCTGAATCAGCGCCTTGCGCCGCTGGCGCGCGTGGCCCTCGGTGTGTCGATGGGGCTGGCCTTCTCGGCCTGCGCCGCTGGCAACATCGGGAACCCCGCCGGCAGCGCCGGATCCAACGGCAGCGCAGGCAATGCCAGCGCCGGAACCAACGGCGGGGGCGGCACCAACCCCGGGACAGCCGGCAGCGGCGTCGCGGGCAACGTCATCACGGCCCCCACGTCTCCCGCGAGCGTGTCCTGGTACGAGACCCTCACGACGGCTGATTGCTCCGCCACGCCGACGGCCTTTCCGGCCTCGCGCATTTGGCGCCTGTCGGCGCTGCAGTGGAAGAACACCGTCGCGACGGCTCTCGGCGTCGCCGCGCCCGACGTGTCGTCGTTCCCGTCGGACACCGTCGATCCGCGCACGGGGTTCAGCAACGACTCGACCGACAACAAGATCGCCTTCGGCCTCGCGGATTCGTACTTCACGGCGGCCGACACGGCGGCAAACGCCGCCGCGCCCGGCGCCGCGACGGCGTTCCCCTGCCTCGGGACGGCGCCCATCGCGACGGCCTGCGGTCAGACGTTCGCGGCCTCGTACGGTCAGAAGCTCTTTCGCCGCCCGCTCACGGCGGCCGAGACGCTGACGTACGCGACCTACCTCAACAGTGAATCGAAGCTCGATGCGGCCCCCACGGCGGTCGCGTCGGCGCTCAAGGCAATGTTGTTGTCGCCGAACTTCCTGTACCGGACCGAGCTCGGTTCGAGCAAGGTCGGCCCCGTCGACATGACGGGCGACGAGATCGCGTCGGCGCTCTCGTACACGATCGCCGACGTCCCGCCGGACGCGACGCTCGTCGCCGCGGCGGCCGCGGGACAACTCGCCGACCCCGCGATGCGCGAGGCGCAGGCCATCCGCCTCGCGGCGCTGCCGAGCTCAAAAGCGAAGCTCTCGGCCTTCTGGAACGAGTACCTCGCCCTCGGCACGCAGCCGACGACGCCGGGCCTCGACGCCTCGATGTTCACCGAGGCCATGACGTTCTTCAGCAAGGTCGTCGCGGCGAACGGCTCCTTCAAGGACCTCATGACGGCGCCGTACACGTACACGACCGATCCTGCGCTCGCCGCGATCTACGGAACGGCGAAGCCTGCGGCCGACGGCAAGCTCATGCTCGATCCCACGCAGCGCGCGGGTTTCCTCACGAGCGCGAGCATGCTCGGGAAGACCTCGGCGCCCTCGCAGGCAGCGACGGTCATTCACCGCGGCCTGCTCGTGCGCCAACGCATCTTGTGCGAGACGCCGCCGCCGCCGCCTGCCGGCTTCGTGCCGAACCCGACGCAGATCCAACAGGCGGGCGCCAACGCGACGGCCAAGCAGAACTACGATCTGTTCGCGATGTCGATGCCGGGCTGCAACGTCTGCCACCAGACGTTCCAGCCGCTCGGGTTGTCGTTCGAGACGTACGACGCCACGGGCAAGTTCCGGACGCAGTACCCGGCGCCCATCAGCGCGCCGATCCCGACGAGCGTGACGCTCGCGGGGGCAGGCGACGCGAACGGCATGTACGCGACGGCCGTCGAGCTCGCCAACAAGATCGGCGGAAGCCAGATCAGCCAGTACTGCTTCACGCAGCAGTTCGCGAGCTTCGCGTTCGGCCGCGGCGTCGGCTTCGATCAAGAGAGCTGCATGATCAAGAGCATGGGGGACTACGTCACGAGCAAGGGAGGCGGGATCTCGCAGTTGTTCGCTTCACTTGCCAACGCCCCCACCGCGTTCAAGAGGGTCCACCAATGAGCCGCCGTTCGTCCACGCTCCGCTTCTCTCGCCGCGATCTCCTCAAGGGTCTCGGCGCCGGAACGCTGATCCTCGCGCCCTTCGTCAACCAGCGCGCTTCGATGGCGCAGGCGGCGCCGCAAGGAAACCTCCTCATCTTCTTCACGCCGAACGGGCACAAGCGCGCGCTCACGGTGAACAACAAGAACACGGTGTGCTTCGACGCGACGACGGCGTCGGGCAACACGGGCAGCGACATGACCCTCGGCACGTCGCTGCAGCCGCTCGTGCCCTTTCAGAACGACATCGCCGTCATCAAGGGACTCAACCTCAAGTCGCCGACGTTCATAGCGAGCCACCAGGACATCTGCCGCATCCTCACCTGCCAGGGGATGCCGGGCGGCGCCGAGTCCGACAAGGGCCAGTTCATCGGCTACGGCCCGTCGATCGATCAGTCGGTCGGCATGGCGCTCAACCAGCGGCCCGTCGTCGTCGCGGTCGATCCGTATCGCGATATGCCGCACTGGCGGACGTTCTTGAGTTGGCGCGCCGCGAACGTCAACGAGCCCTTCACCAAGGACTTCCAGGGCGTCTTCACCGACTTGTTCGGCGGCCTCACGGGGCAGCCTGCGACGGGCGACCAGACGGCGGCGCTCGCTCGCGCGCGCGCCCGCAACCAAAGCCTGCTCGACTTTGTCAAAGGCGACATCTCGACCTTCCGCTCGCGCATCAACAGCAACGACCGCGCGCACCTCGATTCGTACCTCGACTCGTTGCAGTCGGTGGAGCAGAAGGTCACGCAGATGCCGGCCGTCGCCGGCGCGTGCTCGGCGGCTCCGCTCTCGACGCGCATCACGGCGATGCCGCCGGCGGGTCACGTACAGCCCGACGACAAGTCTCCCGACGGGCTCGCCGCGCAGATGCAGACGCGCGGTCAGCTTTGGATGGACATGATCGCGACGTCGTTCGCCTGCGGCACGCGCCGCGTGGCGACGATCCAGTGGCAAGGCGCCTCGGAGGGGTACGACACGGGCAACGACACGGGCTCGCCCTCTCACCACAGCGTGAGCCACTACCAGTTCGGCGATTCGAGCGGGGCTCGCTGGGTCGCGATCGACACCTGGTACGCGAACCAGTTCGCCTATCAGATGGCGGCGCTCAAGAAGCTGGGCGTCCTCGACAACACGGTCATCGCTTGGGTCAGTGAGATCACCGAGGGCCACAACCAGCTCAACATGGTCACCGTCGTCGGCGGCGGCCGTGCGCTCGGCATGAAGCTGGGTCAGTACATCAAGTACCCCATGACGGGCAACGAGGTCGAAGGCAGCAGCGCGATCGCGGTCGGACAGAACGCAGCCAACGCGAGCCTCTCGGACCTGTGGGTCAGCTGTCAGAACGCCATGGGCGTGCCGAGCAAGACCTTCGGCGACCCGAAGTACTGCAAGGGCGGCCTGCCCGAGCTTCGCTAGTTCGGGTGTCGCTTAATTCGGGACCCTGAGAGGGTCCCGCGCCCCCGGCGCTCGTTCGCGCGGCGAAGCCGCGCTCTCTCGGGTTGGGGGACGGCGCCGCCCTCGACCACCGGATTGCGCGGCGAAGCCACGCTGGGGCGAGCTACGGGACGGCGCGGCCCATCGACCACAGGATGCCGGGGAGGACGAGGCCGTCGACGAGCGGCGGCGTCGTCCACTGCACGTCGTTGTGTCCGAGCGCCTCGTAGAAGACGCGCCCGGCGCCCTCCTGCCGCACCCACGCGATGGGGCGCTTGTCGGTGCCGCAACGGAGGACGACCTGGTTGTCCATCCGGAACTTCAGCGTGTAGTAGATCTCGTCGTTCACCATGAACGTGGCCGGCAGGTGCGACGTCGTCGGGTGCGTCCCGTCGAGGACGCAGGTGTCGTTGCCGGCGGAGTGTCCGTTGAAGTCTCCGCCGATGAGGTTCACGTAGGCCGCGATGTTGTCGTAGGCATGGTCGGCGTTCTCGATGGCGACGAGCCCGCCACCGCCGTGCACCCAGTCGACGAGCGCTTGGATCTCGTTCGTGCCCGGCGTCCCGAACGGCTCTCCCGTCGTCGCGATGAGCACGACGACGGCGTACTGAGCCAGCGCCGAGGGAGTGAACTTGGTCGGGTCCGCGCTCGTCTCGGCGACGAGCCCCACGGCGGCTGCGGCCTTCGTGATCTGCGCAGCGGCAATCGGTGTCGAGCCGTGAACGAAGCCCGTGGCCTTCGTGTAAAGGAGGATCTTGTTGCCGTGCGAGCCCGCCGTGCCCATCGCCGAGCCGTCGGGGCTCGAGGTGCCACCCGCGCCCGCGCCGGCGTCGGTGCCGGTCATGCCGCCCGCCGTGCCCGCGCTGCCGGTGTCCGTCTGCCCGGCGACGCCGGTCGTGCCCGCGCTGCCCGTCGTGCCCGCGTCGCCCGCGCCGCCGGTCGTGCCGCCCGCGCCGGTCACGCCCGCGGAGCCGGTCGTGCCCGCATCACCGGGATCGCCCGCGCCGCCGGTCACGCCGCCACTCGCCGTCGTGCCGGCAGCTCCCGTCGCGCCGGCGCCGCCCGTTCCGCCCGAGCTCGGGCTCGCCGCGCATGACGCACAGACCGTTAACACGAGCGCGCGAATCACGAAGCCGGTTCGACTCATGGCTTTCATGATGCTGCCAAAACCGGAAAAATGGCTTTGCATTCGCCCTCCCACAAACGCACCAGCCACGGCCCACACCAACGGCGCCGTCGAGCGGGCGCCGCTCTGGTTCAGCGTGGACTCCGGGACGGGACTCAGGCGTCTACAACAACAGCAAGCGGTGAAGGACGGCGAGTCCGTCTCTTCATTGCTGGAAGCAGAACACGCGTTGCGAGCCGGTGCATGCGCCCGTCGAGAACGGTCCGAACCAATCCGTCCCCATGCGGTTGTCGTAGGTCATGACCGCGGTCGCGCCGACGGTCGACGTCCAGCCGGAGCACGTGCCGGCCGCGGTCCCGGCCGTTGCGACGGTCGCGGCGCCCGTCCAGGCGAGCGCCTGCTCCTGCGTGAGGCCGTCGGCGCGCAAGCTCATGGCCGCCCAAAGTGTCGTCGCTCCGCCCAAAAGATCCGCGGCCGTCGCCGAGAGCTGGACGTTGTCGGCGCGGTACCAGGCGTTGCCCGCGCCGACGCGTGACGCGGCCGTCGTGCCGTTGCCCGCGAGCAGCGCCTTGTAGGTGCCCGACAAGCTGGCGGTGGTCGCCTCGGCCTGACACTGCGAGTCCGCGGCCGCCAGGCCGGCGTCGGCGGCGACGTTGCCGGACGACAGGAAGGCGCGACGCCCGCCGGCCGGCATCGGCGCGGGTTTGAATTGCACGTTGCGCGCGACCTCGAAGCAGTAGAGGTGCGTGAGACCGTTGTTGCACGCCGTGCCGCCGTTCTGGACGAACGTGAGCCACCCGGAGCGGGGATCGCCCCAGGCGACGTCGAACGAGCCGCCGCTCGTCGAGCTCCACTCCATGCACGTCTGCGTCGCGCCGCCGTTCACGCCCGTCGCGACCTCGTTCGTGCCCGCGGCGATCTCGACCCCGCTCTCGTTGAGGGTCAAGGGGTAGTACGTCCGTCCGACCATGAGGTCGGAGACCTGATCGCCGAAGGGCTTGCCGTCGACGCGCGCCCAGCCCCGCGCGCCCGTGAGGCGCGACCACGCCGTCGCGTTCGTCGCGCCGAGGAAGGCTTTGAACGTGCCCGGGAGCCCGCCCGCGTTCGCGCGCGCCGCGCAAATCGCGTCGGCGCCAGCGAGACCACCCAGCGAGCCCGGCGCCAGCATGGTCGACGTCACGAAGGCCTTGTTGGGCGCATCGAAGCGCACCGTCACCGTGACGTCGGCGTTGAGGGCGAAGCCGCACGCGGCAAAGCCCGAGCAGGCGCCGCCCCACCCGCCGAACCCGACGCTCGCGGCGGGCGTCGCCGTGAGCGACACCGCCGCGCCCGCGGCCAGCGTGACCATCGCGCTCGTGCTCAGCGTCCCGCCGCCCGGCGCGACGGTCACCGTACCCGCGCTCGCGCCCTGGAAGGTCACTGTGAGCACGTAGCTCGACCTCGAGAACGTGGCGGTCACGGCCGTCGCGGCCTGGACGTTGACGACGCACGTCCCCGTGCCGGCGCAGCCGCCGCCGCTCCACCCCGCGAACGTCGACGAGCCGTTGGGCGTCGCCGTGAGGGTCACGCTCGAGGCGTAGTTGAAGTTGGCCTGGCAGGTCGCGCCGCAGGTGATGCCCCCGACGTTGGAGGTCACCGTGCCGCCGCCGTTGCCGTTCGTCGTGATCATGAGCGGGTACTGCAGGAGGGTGAACGTCGCCGTGACCGTCGTGGCGGCGTTCACGGTCACGAGGCAGGCGCCAACGCCCGTGCAGCCGCCGCCCGCCCAGCCAGCGAACATTGAGCCTGGGCCCGAGACGGCGTTGAGCGTGACCATGCCGCCGAAGCTCACCGGCTCGCTGCAGGTCGCGCCGCAGGTGATGCCCGCGGGCGTCGAGGTGATCGTGCCGGTGCCGGTGCCCGCCTTGACGACGGTCAGGGTCGACTGGGTCAGCGTGAAGGTCGCCGTGACGTTGACGATGGCGTTGATCGTCACGAGGCAGGTGCCCGTGCCCGAGCACCCGCCGCCGCTCCAGCCCGCGAAGGTCGCACCCGTCGCAGTCGCCGCCGTGAGCGTCACGATCGTGCCCGCGCCGTAGGCCTCGGAGCAGTCGGCGCCGCAGTTGATGCCTGCGGGCGCAGAGGTCACGGTGCCGAGCGCGGCGCCGTTGCCAGCCTTCGTGACGGTCAGGCCGAAGCTCTGCTGCGTGAAGGTCGCCGTGACGCTGCGGGCCTGGTCCATCGTGACCATGCACGTTCCGCTGCCCGTGCAGGCGCCGCTCCAAGCCGTGAAGAGCGATTGACCGTTGGGCGTCGCCGTCAACGCCACCATCG
>JBBQJG010000219.1:0-10340 GCA_038325725.1 Polyangia bacterium
CCGGCGGTGCCGATCGCGCCCGCCGTGCCCACGTCGCCGCCCGTGCCGATGCTCGAGCCGCCGTCGCCGCCGTTGGGGTGCGTCGTGATTCCGCCGGTGCCCGAGCCCGCCGTGCCGTTCTGGCCGGCGTTGGCCGCGCCCGCGGAGCCGGTCGAACCGGCGCCTCCGATGGGACCGACGTTGCCACCGGCGGCGCAGCCGGCGACCAGGGCGGCTGAAAGAAGGAGGACGCCACGTGAGAGCGCGGGGGGGAACAGGGGGGAGCGGCGCGACGACATGTTACGAGACCTCCGAGATTTATAGTCGCGGGTTACAGACAACGAAAGCGAAGCCGAGCAGACGCATCCCCCCACCAGAACCACCCGCTAACGACTATTTTAGAGTGAGCGGGGGCGCGATAACTTCCGCCAGGGTGTGCGTTTCGCAGGTCTCCAATGCACCGCTGGGGACCCCACCCCGCATCCCGGGTGGGAGGGAGGGCGACGACGCGAATTGTCCAGATCTCGTTGCCGACGGGTCAAAAGCCGGTGCCGACAGCTTTTACCGTGATCCCAGGACGCCGAAACCATCCCGAAACGTCGGGCGGGCTATTCCCGACAGGTATGAAACTTCGGCAGAGCGGGACGGAGACGAAAGCCTACGACCGGAGGACGGCGGGGGATTGGACGGGTACGCCCAGGCGGCGGTTCCCGAAAAATGTGGGCCGCTTCGCGGCGGGCCTCGGCGGCACGCTCGACGTGCCGTTCACGCGGCCGCGTGAGCGCGCCGCCGTCATCGAGCATGCCGACGACTACCCGCTCAGCGCGCGCCTCATCCCGTTCCTCGAGGATGAAGCGCAACCGAAGGCGTCCGCTCAGGACGCCGCCTAAACATCGAGGTTG
Organism: Polyangia bacterium; assembly: GCA_038325725.1. Lineage (GTDB taxonomy): Bacteria > Myxococcota_A > Polyangia > Fen-1088 > Fen-1088 > DASZFV01. The sequence goes on from JBBQJG010000219.1 coordinate 882, forward strand.
GAAGGATCCGGATCATGACGAACGACGCCCGAGGTGTGTCCAAAAATCGAAGCCTGATGATTCCCCTCGCGCCGCTCGCCGCGAGCGCGATCGTGCTGTGGTCGGCGGTCGCGGCGGCGCAGGCGCCGGCCGCGGCCGACGTCGGCGGTCCCTCGGGAACCGTCGCCGCGACGGCGGGCCCCGTGGCGGCGACGCCGCCGGCGGCTCCCCCGACGCCGCCGCCGTATTCGTTGCCGTTCCAGCTGCGTCCGGTCGCGCCCGGGACCGTGCTTCGCCTCGACACGACCTACGCCTCGTACTCGGATCCGACCACGCACCACGACGGCAGCACCGTCGCGTCGATGCTCCTCGCGAGCTTCAAGGTGACGCCGAATTTGGCGCCGCTCGTCCGCATCGGGTTCATCCAGAACAACGCGCCCTCGGCGGGGCCGATGGCGGCCTATCCGACGGTGTCGGGGACCGCCACGAGCAACCCGCTCGTCGGCCTCACCTACGGCCGCAAGGTCGATGCCCTGCGCCTCGCCGGCTTCGGCGCCGTGACGATTCCGATCGGCGGTGGCGGCGGCGGCCCACCCGATCCAACGAAGCCCGGCGTCGCCGGCGCCGAGTCGCAGGCGATTCTCGCGCGCTCGGGAATGGACAACGCGATGTTCGCGGTCAACTACTTCACGGCGATGGTCGGGGGCGACGCGGCGTACGTCGCGCACAAGCTGACGATCCAGGCAGAGGCGACGCTCTTCCAATTGTTCCGTGCACGCGGCGACAACAACCTCAAGGCGAGCAACGACAGCACGCGCACGAACAGCACGTTCGGGCTGCACGTCGGGTACTTCCTCCTGCCCACGCTCTCCGTCGGCACCGAGCTGCGCTACCAGCGCTGGCTCTCGACGCCGACGACGGGCGCGAAAAACGCGATGACGGGCGCCATCGCCTCGACGAACTTCGCGGACAACAAGCTCGACACGATGACCGTCGCCATCGGTCCGCGCCTTCACTTCAAGGTCGGCAAGTCGATCTGGATCCGCCCCGGCCTGTCGTACTCGCGCGGCCTCGACCGCCCCCTATCGGACGCCTCCTACAACATGTTCCAGTTCGATGTTCCGGTGGTCTTCTAGCCTAACCTTTGAGGGCGGCGATTATGGCGTCGACGAGATCGAAGTAGGTCTTGATGGCGGGGGTCGCGCCGACGTCGGAGGGGCACGAGACCTCGCGGGCGCCGCCATTTTCGGCGACGAACTTCGCGAGGCTGCTCGGGTAGAAGTCCTCGTGGATGACGAGCTTCGCCCCTTGTGACCGCATCATCGCGATGAGGCGGCTCGTGTGGTCCGCGGACGGAGGCGTGCCCGGTTTGGGCTCGAGGTACCCGACCTCGACGAGCCCGAGCCACCCCGCGACGTAGCTCCAGCTCTTGTGGTGGGTGACGATCTTCGTGCCCTTGAGCGGCGCCGCCGCGGCCGCCCATTGCGCCTCCTTCGCCGTCAGCGCCTTTTCGAAAGCAGCGAGGTGCGCTTGATACACGGGCGTGCCCGCGGCGTCGAGCTCGGCGAAGCGCCGCGCGAGCAGCCGGGCGATGTTCCGTGCGTTCTTGGGCGGGATCCAATAGTGCGGATTGCCGAGCGGGTGGATGTCGCCCAGGGCGCGCAGCTGATCGGCCGGGATGTTGCGCGGCACGTCCTGCACGTCGATCGCCGCGGACGCGTCGATGTTGCCGGGCTGGCCCTGCTGGATGCGGCCGTTGCGCGATTGCTGCACGAGCGGCGGCAGCCACCCGACCTCGAGCTCGAGCCCGACGTAGACGACCGCGTCGGCGCGGTTGAGCGTCAGCACCAAAGACGGCTTCGCCTGGATGAAGTGCGGGTCCATCGAGCCGCGCGAGAGCGACGTCACCTCGACGCGCTCGCCGCCCACCTGCCGCGCGAGGTCCGCCAAGGTTTCGATCGTCGTCGCGACCTTGAGCTTGGCTTGCGCGGGCGCCGGCCGCAGCGTGACGGCCGCGAGCGCCGCGAGCCCGATTCCGAGGATCCTTTTCGAGATGTGCATTGGTGTCGTCCTCAGAACGGGTGCGCGCCGTGCGCGCCCATGGAAAATTCAGCCTGCAGAAACCCCACCGTCGACGACGGCACGCCCGCGCCCATGAGCTCCTGGGCGAAGACGCGGAACCGCGAGAACTCACTCGGCGCGAAGGTGAGCGAGCCGGCCGTGCCGTAGCGGCGCGGGAGGTTCGCGCCCGACGGTAGCCCCGTGACGTCGAGACGCCCGCCCAGAAACCAGCGGCGCGCGATCTGGACGACGGGCTCGGTGTAGCCCGCGCCCTCCGTCGGTCCGCCGTCGGCGATCGTCCGCGCGAAGACCTCCGTCGTCCATTGGAAGCTCGCGTAGGTCTGCGCGACGTTCGCGGGTTTCCATTTGAAGTAGAGATCGCCGCCGTACAGCATCGTGCGCGGCGCCGCCGTCGGCATCGTGGCGTCGGCGAGCCGCCCCGTCGCGAAGTTGAGGCCGAGCAGCAACGACGTATTCTCGCCGAGGTCCCAGTACTGCTCGAGCACGGCGGAGTAGGTCAGGTTGCGCGGCGTCGCGCGGTCGCCGCCGCCGAACGTCGCGACGAGGGCCGCATCGTCCGGCGCGGCTAGGCTGAACGCCTCGGCATAGAACGTCGCGAACCACGGCAGCGGCAGCAACACCGACGCCTGCGCGCCTGGCCCCCGGAGGCCGTCGGCGCCGAACAAGAGCGCCGTCATGAGCGGGCGCCGCGTGAAGTTTTGCAGGTGGAGGTGCTGCGTGTTGTTGCGCCCGACCTGCGAGCGGAACGTTCCCGCCTTGAGCTGCAGGTTCGCCGGTAGCGCCGTCGTCACGAGATATCCCTCCTCGACCTCGATGCCCTCGAGGTTCGGGACGGTGAGGAACAGCGCGCCCTCGAGGTACGGGTCGATGGCGGCCGACGCCGCGAGCTCGACCTCCTGCACGCCGAAGCCCTCACGGCCCGGTGGCGCCGTGGAGCCCGCAGGTGGTGGCCCCGCTGGATCGTCGCCCGCGAGCGGCAAGCGGAGCGCCGCGAAGTCGGCGCGGCTGTTCCCGTAGTAGCCGAACGTGCCGTCGAGGATCACCGACATCGCCGGGTTGAGCAGGCTCGAGCCCGGCCGCTGCACGCCGGCCTGCGCGCCGAGCGGCTCCGCGGTCGCGGGCGGCGCGTTGGCCACGTTGCCAGCGCCGGCCGCGGCGTCCTGTTGAAGAGCTTTCTGCAGCTCGGCGGAGTTGGGATCGATCTGTTGCGACAGAAGGAAAGCGAGCGGAACAACGATTGACGTGAGCATGAAACCTCCTTAGACGAGCGCGCGCGATCTGCGCGCGGCGCGCCGCGGACCTGCCGCGCGACGCCGACACCAACCTCAGACGGTCGGCGCGGCGGGAGGGGACGTCTTGGGAGCGAAGAGCAGGAGCGTCGTCGCGGCGGGTGCGCGCGAAACGGCGAACGTCACGGACACTTCGAAGGCCGCGCGCGCCAGCGCGGGCGCGGCCGCGGGCGCCGTCGTCGTGCGGTGGCCTTGCACGCAGCAGTGCTCGTGCGCGTGCGCCGCGGACTCGGCGGGGGCGGGGCGCGCCGTCGCGTCGCCGGCGTCATTGACGTCGACCGCGGGCGCGACCGCGAGGTGGACGCTCTCGCCGTGCTCGAAGCACGTCACGTGCGGCGTCGCCGCCGCGTGCACCCACGCCGTCGCCTGGCAGAGCAGCACGAACGCGGCGATCAACGCCGCGCCGACGCGCGCTGCAGGCTGGCGGTTGCTCGCGCTCACTCGACTACGGGTAGCAGGGAAGGGTGTATACGACAAGTGACACCCACCACCAGGGACGCGGCTCAGCTCACGTGCGTTGATTTGGTTCGCGCGGGTGCGGGCGCGACGAGCTCCGCCGCGAGCTTCTTGTGCGCGCCCGTGCACCGCGTGCCGAGCAGGTCGAGCAGCCACCGCGTCGCTGGTCCCGGCGGATGCGCGGGTTGGTGGAGCACGCACAGCGGGACCAGGACGTCGTCGGCCGCGAGGCGCAGGCGCACGAGCCGCCCCTTCTCGAGATCCTTCGCGACGGCCTGCAACGGCATCGTGCCCCACCCGAAGCCCGCGCGCAGAAACTGGTGCTTCGCGCCGAGATCAGCGATGCGCCAGTTGGGGCCACCCGCGACGCCCGCGTCGAAGCCTTCGGACAGCCGGCTGCGATCCGTGAGCACCAGCTGCGTGTGTTGCTTGAGCGCCCGCGCGGGAACGAGGGCGCCGCCCTCGGCGAGTCGCGCGAGCGCGTGCGACGGCGCCGCGACGGCCACCATCTGCACCGTCGTCAGGGGAAGCTGCTCGAGTTCCTTCGGCACGAATGACGCCGCGACGGAGATGCCAACGCTGCACGTCCCGTTCTGCACGAGCTCGGCGACGGCGCCCATCGCCTCGGTTCGCAGCAGCAGGGCTACGGACGGGTACTTTTTCTGGAACGCCTCGAGCGCCGTCAGCATGAGCGGCATCGGGTAGAGCACGTCGATCGCGATTGTCACGCGCGGCTCGAGGCCCTCGCTCATGCGCTGCGCGCTCGCGCCGAGATCGTCGGCGTCCTCGACGACGCCGCGCGCGCGTGTCAGCAGCGCCTGTCCCGCTTCCGTCGGCGTGGGCCGGAGCGCCGAGCGATCGAAGAGCGTGACGCCGAGCTGCCGCTCCAGCGTCGCGACGCCGTAGCTCACGGCCGACTGCGCGCGCCGCAGCTTGCGCGCCGCCCCCGAGAAGCTCCCCGTCTCGACGACGGCGAGGAAGACCCGCAGCTGATCCAAGGTGAACGCCGGCGCCGACATGCTCAGAAGTCTAACCGGTTACCTATCTGATTATCAGATTGGATGTATCGATTCTTTATCGATTTACGAAATGGGTCCGGGTGCGCATAACAGGGCTGCACTCGAAAGGAGACTCCACATGTCGCTCGCCAAGGATTCCGTCCGCACCAGCCCCGTCACCGCCGCGCCGGCCCTCGTCACCCGCTGGGACATCGACCCCTCGCACTCGATCGCCCAGTTCGGTGTTCGCCACATGATGATCAGCACCGTCCGCGGCGCGTTCGAGAAGGTCTCGGGCCACGTCGCGCTCGACGAGGCCGACCTGACGCGCTCGACGGTCGAGATCGCGATCGACGCCGCGAGCATCGCCTCGCGCGAGCCGAAGCGCGACGCCCACCTCCGGTCGGCGGACTTCTTCGACGTCGAGAACCACCCGACGATCACCTTCCACTCGACCCGCATCGAGGCCGCGGGCGACGGCCGGTACCAGGTCACCGGCGATCTCACGATCCGCGGCACCACCAAGAGCACGACGCTGCTCGTAAACGGACCGACGGCGCCGCAGAAGGCGCCCTGGGGCACGATCGCCCGCGGCGTCTCGGCCACGGGGAAGGTCAACCGGAAGGACTTCGGCCTCAACTGGAACGCCGTCATCGAGGCGGGTGGCTTCGTCGTCGGTGACGAGGTCGAGCTGACCTTCGAGGCCGAGCTCGTTCCCGCCAAAGAGCAGGAGGTCACTGCGGCGCATTGACGCAGGTTCGAGACGTCTCCAGACGTTGCATTCAGATTGAAGTGTCTGCACTCGCCGGGTTCGCGGATCGCGCAAGCGGTCCGTGGATCCGGCGTGGCGTTGACGCCGAGAGCCGCGTTAACCCAAGGGAAAGCTCCTGGCTTGCAATAAACGTGTGCCCGGATATCCTCCGCGGCACTTACAACCAGCCGGGGCGCGGGGCCCGAATGGGAATACCCGAATCTCGGCTGCCTGACTTGAAAGGATCAACATGCTGTCTACGTATGTTCGGAAACTCTTTATTGGCACCGTCGCGGCGACGGTGATTGCGGGCGTTGCTTGTTCGGCCACCCCGACCAAGCGCACGGGCACCGGCGGCGCCGGGTCGACGGGCGCGGCGGGCACGACGGCGACGGCGGGCACGACAGGCGCGGCCGGCGCCACCGATACCGCCGGGTCGACGGGCGCGGCGGGCAGCACCGACACGGCCGGCACCACGGGCGCGGCGGGCAGCACCGACACGGGCGGCACCACGGGCGCGGCGGGCACGATGGCGGCGGCGGGGACGACGGGCGCGGCGGGCAGCACCGGCACGGGCGGCACGACGGGCGCGGCGGGCACGACGCAGCCCCCGGTCGACAACGTTCCGATCTCCGCGCTCCCCGTGGCCGTGACGGATCACTGGTACGCCTCGGGTTGGGCCGCCGATGACTACACGATGGGAATGTTCGCGACGGGCATTCCGTGGACGATCACCGATCAGACCGGCAGCGCCACGGGGCCCTGCTCGAGCCGCGTCGCGGGCGCCCTCGGTCACTGCTTCAAGGTCACGTACGCGCCGCTCACGAACCCGGACGGCGTCACCCCGACGCACGCCTCCATCGCGTTCCTCGGCGCTCTCGCTGGTGGCGCTCCGAACTTCACGGACGCGACGATGGCGCCGCGCGTGGCGCAGGGCGCGAAGCGGCTCGCGGGTGCGGTCACTGGCGCGGTCGGTGGCGAGGCCGTGCTCTTCAACCTGGGCTCGAACAGCGATCCCGCGTCGTATCAGTTCACCACGCTCGCGCTCACGACGGCTTGGCAGAAGATCGAGATCACCCTCGAGGGCGTGACCTACGACCACTTCCTGTCTCCGTTCGGCTTCGGCACGACGAGCACGACGCCGATCACCTTCTACTACGACGACCTTCGCTTCGACACGACGCCGGTCACCCAGCCGTAAGCAGCTGACGTCGAAGAAACGCGCGGCGCGCGCCGGGAACTCCCCGGCCGTGACCGCGCGTTTTTTTTGGGCCACTCAGAGGCAGACGGTGGGCGCGTCGCACTTCGGGTCGCGGGGGCGCGCGAGCAGAAAGACCGAGATGCCGGCGACGGCGACGGCGCCGAGCCCGGCCCAGAACCACCACCGCTTCATGAGCGGCCGCGCCGCGATCGGCGGCGGGGGCGGCGGCGTGACGAGCTTCGGCGACACCGCGCGGGGTGGCGTCAGCCGCGGGAGCGGCGCGGGCGAAGGGGCGGGTGGCGCGACGACCGTGCTCTTCGCCTGCGCGGTCGCCACGGCGGCGCGCGCTTCGGCGAGGTGACGCTCGGCCTCGGCGCGCAGCGCGGGCGAGACGTCGCGCGCCTCGTCGAGGAAGCGCTGAAAATGGTCGGCGGCGGCCGCGTCGTGGCCGAGAGCGCGCTCGCACTGACCCATGTTGAGGTGCAGCTTGGGGCTGCCAAACAGAGCGAACGCCGCCTCGAACTCGGTGAGCGCGTCGGCGTAGGCGTCGTGGGTGAAGAGGTCGTTGCCTCGATCGAGGTGCGTCTGGGCGGCACGCTTCGCGCTCGCCTCTGACTTCGGCGCCTCGGCGCGCGCCGGCGTCGCGCTCGTGGCGAACGCGGCGACGACGACGATCAACGCGCGGGCGCGCAGCTCAGAGGCGATCAATCAGGCTTCCCAGCTTGCTGTCGCGAACGGACGCCGCGCGCTTCTTGGCGGCGCGCGACGCGGTGCCGGCGCGGTCGTGTCCGGCGGGAGACGGCTCCACGGCGGGCTTCTCCGCCGCGGGGTTGTCGTCGGGTTTGTCGCGGGGTGTTTCTTGAAAGAGCTTCTCTTTGACGGGCGCCGCCTCGATCGGTCGGGGCGTCTCCATCGGGGGCGGGAGCGCGGGGGGCGCGGCGGTCGCCGCGACGGCGGTCGGTTCGGACGACGGCGATCGCCGTCGGGCCGCGACGACGATCGCGACGGTCGCGATCGCGAGGACGAGGGCGACGGCTGCGGCGCCGCTCCGGGTCGGTCGGCGCACCGCGCCCGTGACCGAGACGGGCGGGATCGTCGACGGCGCCTCGGCGGTCGCGGCCGTCGTGGCGGAAGGCGACTGCGGCAGGTTCCTCAGCGTCGTTTGGGCTTGGAACGCTTTGCCGCTCACGGGGCGATCGTCGACGGCCGCCGCGCGCAGCGCGGTCGCGAAGTCGGCGACCGACGGAAACCGTTCGTCGGGATCCTTCTGCATGGCGCGGTCGAGCACGCGCGCGATCGCGGGCCCCCACGGCGCGCCGAGGGGCCGCGGGTGCTCGTGCGTGATGCGATAGACGACGATCTCGACGCGGTCACCCGGGAAGGCGAGGCGTCCCGTGAGCATCTCGTAGACGATCGACGCGAGCGCGAACTGATCGGCGCGCGCATCGACGTCGCCAGTGCCGCGCGCCTGCTCGGGCGCCATGTACTGCGGTGTCCCCAGCAGCACGCGCTCGCCCGTGAGCACCATCGAAGCGGCGCGCACCTTCGAGATGCCGAAGTCGACGAGCTTGACGAGCTCGAGGGGCACGCCGGCGTCGTTTTCAGCGTTCGGGTCGCGAACGAGGAAGATGTTCTGCGGCTTGAGATCGCGGTGGACGATGCCGCGCCGGTGCACGGCCGCGAGTGCGGATGCCACCTGATCGACGGTCGAAAGGACGCGCTCGATCGGCAGCGGCGCCTCCTCGAGGATGACGTGCGCGAGCTCGTCGCCATCGAGGAACTCCATGACGAGGTAGGGCGCGCCGCCCGCGGTGTAGTCGAAGTCGATGATCGAGACGATGTTCGGGTGCCGCAGCTCGGAGGTGATGTCGGCCTCGCGGCGGAAGCGGACGAGCGCCTTCGGATCGGCGACGCAGTGAGGGTGTAGCACCTTGACGGCGTAGCGGCCCGGCAGGCGCGCGTGAGTCGCCTCGTACACCTCGCCCATGCCGCCGCGGCCCACGAGGCGCACGAGCGTGTAGGTTTCGCGCAGCCGCGTGCCGAGCGCGAGCGAGGCCGTGCGCTCGGGGCCCGTGGCGTCACCGGGCCGAGAGGGGGCGGTCTCGAGCGGCGGCGCGACGTCGTTCGCGGGGCCGGCGTCGGGATAGGCGGCGGCGACGGCGACGAGCCGGCTGCACAGCTCGCAGCCCCCGATGTGGCGCTCGACCACGGCGCGGGCCGGCTCGGTGAGGCGACCTCCCACGAAGTCGAGCACGGCATCGTCGGTCAGACAGGATTCTTCCACGTCCGCCCTGGGCCTCCTGGGACGCTCGTTATACTCTGGCGCGAAGGAGAGCGGCAACCGTGCGTCTGTCGTCGGAGTGGGTGGCCGCGTGGCGCGACGAACGAGCCGCGGTGCCAAGCTCCGTCGGGACGTCCCCGTCGTCGTCCGACGCCTCGTCCGACGACTCGTCCGACGCCTCGTTCGACGACTCGTCCGACGAGGCGACGCGCGCGCTCGGCGCCGCGCTCGATGGGGCGGTCGCGGCCGCGGGGGCGCGCTGGCCAGGGTTCACGCTCCCTCCCGACGTGTTCGTGCGCCACTTGGCGCGCGCCGCGGGCCAGGAGCGCGACGCGCCCGCCGCCCTGGCCCGCCTCCACACGACGGATCTCTATCTCGCCTGCGCGTGCGCGCGCGGCCTCGCCGAGGCGATCGCGCTCTTC
>JBBQJG010000220.1:0-10255 GCA_038325725.1 Polyangia bacterium
CCGAGGCGCAACCCATCGAGCCACGCCGCCGACAGCGCGGCGTCATTCGCGGCGCCGCCCGTGACGGCGACGTCGAGCGCGAGCGACCGCGGCGTCGCCGCCGCGACGGGGATTCCGACGGCGGGACCCATGCCCTCGAGCGTGGCGCCACGCACCTCGTCCGCCAGCTCGCCTTCGGTCGGCAGCTCCGCCGCCGTGAGCATGGCGGCGAGGTTGAGCCGCGCCGTGTGACGCCACCTGACGGCCGCGAGGCGGCGCCACCAGATCGACGTCGTGTCGGCGAGGACGCGCTCCGTGAGCCGCTCGCCGTACGCCGTGGTGACGACCCGTCGAAGCTCCGCCTCCGTGTCGTCGAAGGGCAAGGCGACGAGCGCGGCGATCAAATGCTCCTGCTCGGACGCGTGCAGACGCACGGGATATCCGGCGACGAAGGTCCGCGCGTCGGCGATCAGCTCGCCGGCGAGGCGCGCCGGGTCGGCCGTGGGGATCGTCGCCGTCTGGCGCGCGACGCGCTCGACGGCGACGAGCTCGTTGCGCGTGAGCGGCCGCCCCGCGGCGGCGCACAGGCGCGCGACGCGTTCGCGCGTGTCGCTCGCGAGCAATCCCTTGGCGACGCCGTTCGTGATCGGGGCGAGCGTCGGGTCGCGCAGGTCGACCGACACGACGTGCCCGCGAAGCTCCGCGCGCTCGTACGCCGCGAGGCGATCGACGAGCGCGAGCCGGGCGTCGATGCCGGCCGAGCCCTCTTGAAAGCGCACGACGACGAGCGCCTCGCGATGATCCGCCGTGAGCTCGAGCGCGACCGCTGGATCGGTGCGCGCCTGGAAGAGCACGCGCCGAACGTCCTCGACGTCGGCCGGGACGCGTCGCGCGGGCGCGCCCTCCGTCTCGACGGCGGCGAACAAGTCAGCCGCCGACCACGCCGCGGCGACGCCGGGTTGGGCGCGCACGACATCGGCGAGGCGCTGCAGCTCGTGCAACACGACGGGCTGTTCGAGATCGGCGCGCACGTCGACGAACAAGAGCGGTGCCTCGCTCCATTGGTGCGTGCCGACGCGCAGCTGCGGAACGAATGCCACGAGCGTCGCCACGGACGCGAGCGCGAGCGCGAAGAGCGCGAACGGCGGCCGCGCGAAGTGATTCCACCGTCTCCGGTTCGGGCCGCGCCCGCGCTCGAGCGCGAGCCCCAAGACGACGGCCGCGGCCGCGGCGAACGCCGCCGCGAAGCCGGTCACCCTGACGTTGGGCACGTCCACGGCGATAAACGGCGCCGCCGCGCCGAGCATCGCGGCGATGACGACCCCCGTCGCGCCGCCCGGCGAGAGCCGCCCCGTGAGGGGGCGGGCCTTGAAGCCAGCGAGCACGAGGAAGAGCACCCACGCCGCCGTGAGAGCGGCGGGCAACCAGCGGGCGCCGCGCGCGCGCGGGTCCGGCCACAACCCGCGCGCCGAGAACGCGTCGGCCCCCACCTCGGGCCCGAGGCCGAGGCCCGACGCGCGCAGCGCCTCGGAGAGCGCCGGCCGGGCCGCCGCGACGTCGCCGCCCCCGAGCTCGACGAACACGCGCGCGAAGCGCCCGTTGCCGCCCAGGAACCAGCCGAGGGCGTCCGCGCGCCGCGCGACCCGCGTGCGCGCTTCTTCACCTTCGACCTCGCCGCCGCCGCGCAACAGCAACGGACGTGCCGTCGGCTTGCCGTCGCCGTCGACGGCGATGTCGAGCAGCCCCGCGGGGCCGAAGACGTGCCGCACGCCGGGCACGTCCGCGAGGCGGCGCTCGACCTCGGCGAGCGCGGCGCGGTTCGCGTCGGAGTAAACGTTGTCGACCTCGAGCGTCAGCTCGACGAGGTTCAGCAGGCCGAAGTTGTTCGCGACCTCCCGGCCGCGGCGCACGGCCTCGGTGTCCGCGGGCGCCCAGGCGAAGGTGTCGGCCGCGCGCGCCGGACCGGCCGCCGCGACCAGCGCGCCCAGGATTCCGACCGCCAGCGCGACGCCGATTTTTGACCGACTCTGGCGCACCGCCCCGCACTATAGGGGTGGGACGATGCCAGTGACATCCTTTCGCCAACATCGGCTCATCGGGTCCACCGACGACAACCGCGACGCGGACGGCGGGGCCACGACCGACGCCGAGCGTGACGTCGCGCTCGTCCTCGCGCTGCGGCGGCGAGAGGCCGCAGCCGAGCTCGCGGCGTGGAATCGCTTTTCTCCGGGCGTCGACGCGACGCTGCGCCGAATGCTGGGGCCCGGCGGCCACTCGCACTCGCATGAAGGCGCCGACCGCTGCGACCTCTTACAGGAGGTCTTCCTGCGTTTCTTTCGGCGCGTCGAGACACTGCGAGAGCCGGCCGCCGTGCGCGGGTTCCTCACGGCGATCTGTCTGCGCGTCGTGCAGACCGAGATCGCGTCGCGGCGCCGTCGACGCTGGCTGCGGCTCACCGACACGGGCGTGCCCCCCGACGTCTCGGACCAGAAGTCCCCGACGGAGGCGCGCGAGGCGCGCGAGGCGATCGCGCGCTACTACCGGTTGCTCGAGAAGCTGAACGGGCGCGATCGCTCGCTCTTCGTCGCGCGCACAATCGAAGGCCTCACGCTCGAAGAGGTCGCAGCGGCGCACGAGGTCTCGGTCTCGACGGCCCAGCGCCGCATCGCGCGCGCGTCCACATTGATCGCGACCCTCGTTCGGCGCGACCCTTTGCTGCTCGCGTTCGCCGAAGGAGGCGCGCCATGACGAAGTTGACGAAGTTGACGAAGTTGAAAGACGAGGCGCTCCTCGCGGCGCTGTCGCGCGCCGCGCGCGCCGACGCCGACGCCGAGCTGCAGACCGACGGCGGCCCCGCGAGCGCCGTGTGGCACCGCGTGAGGCAGGCCCGCGCGGGCGGCGTCGAACGGCGCGTCTGGCGATGGGGCGCGGCCGTCGCGACCGCCGCCCTCGCCTGTGGCCTCGGGGCGTGGGCGCTGCGGCGGCCGCCCGCCCTCACCTACTTCGTGAGCGGCGCCGACGCGCAAAGCAACGGCGAAGGAAACGGCTACGTCCGCGCTTCGGGCTCGACGCCCACGGAGCTGCACTTTTCCGATGGCACGCGCGTGCTCCTCGCGCGTGGGGCGCGGCTGTCCGTCGGCACGCCCGGTCCCCACGGCGCCCGCCTGCGGGTCGAGGACGGCGAGGCCCACTTCGAGGTCGAGCACCTCCCCGGCGCCGACTGGTCCGTCGAGGCCGGCCCGTACCACGTCGCCGTCACGGGCACGGTCTTCGACCTCCGCTGGACGGGCGCCGAAGACACCGCCGTCGTGACCATGCACGCCGGCTCGGTCGTCGTCACGGGACCGCAGCTCACGACGCCGATCCGCCTGACGTCGGGTCAGCGCTTCGCGGCGCGCGTCGCCTCGGGCCAAATTCGGATCGACCGCATCGATCGCGCGCCGACCGCGCCCGCGGCGCTCGCGCCGACTCCGCCCGCGCCCGCCGCGACGCCCCCCGCCCCCGCGGAGGTCCCCGCTCCGGTGCGCGCGCCCGCCCCCGCGCGCACGGCGCGGATGCCGGCGGGGCCACGCGTGCACGCCGACCGGTGGTCCCACCAAGTCGCCTCCGGAGACGCCGCGGGCGTCCTCATCGAAGCCCGCGCGCGCGGCGTCGACACCGTCGTCGCGGGCGTCGACGACGAGGCCCTCGCCGCGCTCGCCGATGCGGCTCGGTACTCGGGAGCGCGAGACGTCTCGACGCGCGCGCTCGAAGAGCTGCGGCGGCGGTTCCCGTCGTCGACGCGCGCGCCGGCCGCCGCCTTCCTCCTCGGTCGGCTGTCCGACGACGCCGGCGCGACGAGCGCCGCGCTCGCCTGGTATCGAACCTATGTCGCCGAAGCGCCGCGTGGTCCCTACGCCGCCGAAGCGCTCGGGCGCGAGATGCTCGCGATCGAGCGGCTGTCGGGCCGCGCCGCCGCGACCACCGCCGCGCACGACTACCTCGCGCGCTTCCCCGACGGCACGTATCTGCTCCAAGCTCGTGCGATTCTCGACCTCCCGTGAGGCCCCGCGTCGACGTCGGCTCGATGGTCTTGTCGCTCGCGCTCGTCGTCGCGCTCGCGGCGCCCGCGCGCGCCGAGACGCTCGACGCCGCCCCCGAGGCGCGCGCCGCGGGGCCCGGCGTCGACGTCGCTGTGCTGGCGCCCGTGCGAGATGATCGGGTGCTCGTCGAGGCCGCGAGGCGCGTCGGCCTCGAGCTGGGCGCGAGCGGCTTTACGAGCGCGCCTGTCGAGACGGCGGGCGACGGTTACTCGGCGCGCGTCGCGTTCGTGCGCGAGGACGGCGTCGCGACGATCGACCTGCTCGGGACGCTCGCCGACGGCTCGCCGCTCGATCGCCGCGTGCGCGTGCCGCGCGAAGAGGGAGGCGACGACCCGGCCGTGCTCGCCCTGCGCGCCGCCGAGCTCTTGCGCGGCATGCGGCTCGCGGCGCACCGTCCGCGCCCCGCGGCGCCAGCGCCGTCCACGGTCTCCGTCGACGGAGACGCTCCCGTCGCGCCCCCGCCCCCGACGGAGATCGTGCGCCTGTTCGCGGGCGGCGCCGCGCTCGAAGGCCGGCTCACGGGCGCCGGCGCCGGCCTCGCGCCCAGCGTGACCCTCGGCGTTTCGGCCAACGTCACCCCGCACGTCGCGATCCTCGTGGCCGTCGCGGGTCCGTTCTTTCGCGACCTCGCGCCGACGCCGTCGGGCAGCGCGCACACGCGCGAAGAGCTCGGCGTCTTCGGCCTGCGGCTCGAGACGCAGCGCCCCCGCACGAACCTGTCTCTGCTGCTCGCCGCGGGCGTGCACCACCTGCAGGCGACCCCCGACGCGCGCGGCTTCGTCGCGAGCCCGCCCGCCCCTGCGCTGCGGGTGCGCCGCGCGCAATCGATCTTCAGCCCGTGCGTCGCCGTCGGCGCGGGAGTGAGCCACCGCCTGTGGCGTCACGCCGGCGTGTCGGCCTCGATCGTCGCCGTCACGCTGCAGCCGACGATCGACGTCGTCGTCGACGGACGCTCGGTCGGCGCCGCGGGCGCACCTTCGCTGCTCGAGACGATCGAGCTGTGGGCGGCATTTCCATGACCGACTTTTCGCGCGCGCCGCGCACTTCCCTCGTGACGGTCATTCGGCCGCCCGTCACAAAGGAGCCTTCATGAGAGTGTCATCAATCATTGGAATCTTCGCGGGAACCTTCGCGCTCATCGCCACTGCCTGCGATCAGCGCGCTCTGCCGGTGTCGAGGTTCGCGACCGTAGAGGAGACCTATGCGCTCACGGCCTCCTGGCCCACGTTCGCGCAAGGCATCGACAAGGGCGCCGACGCCAAGTTGGACATCCTCTTCATGGTCGACAATTCGAATTCGATGGCACCGCTACAACGCAAGTTCGCGGCGAGCTTCGCGGCGTTCACGGGCGTCATCGAAGCGCTCCCCGGCGGCACGCCCGATCTCCACATCGGCGTCGTCTCGTCCGACGTGGGCGCCGGCGCGACCGGTGCGCCCGGCTGCAACAGCACGGGCGGCGACCAAGGTCGCCTTCAAGTACAGCCCAAGGTCCCGGGCTGTTCTCCGCCGAGCGATTCGTACCTCGCGCTCCACACGGACCCGGCAACGGGCGCCGTCGTCACGAACTATGGACCCCAGCCCCTCTCGAATGCCTTCGCCTGCATCGCCCCGCTCGGCGACACAGGATGCGGGCTCGAACACCAGCTCGCCTCCGTGCGACTCGCCCTCGACCCGCAATTCGAGCAAAACCCCGGGTTCCTGCGCCCCGACGCGTACCTGGCCGTCATCATGTTGACGAACGAGGACGATTGTTCCGCGCCGAACGATTCGCAGATCTTCAATACGGATTCGAAGTACCTCAGCGATCCGCTCGGGCCGCTGACGTCGTTCCGATGCAATTACGTGGGACACATCTGCAACGACGGAAATAAGAGCGGCCCGCCCTCCTTGACGAAGGCCGGCACGCTGACGAGCTGCCATTCCGCCGAAGACGGCCGGCTCGACAAGGTCTCGGACTTCGTGTCCTTCCTCAAGGGCCTCAAGAGCGATCCCGCGCGGGTGTTTTTTGCGGCCGTGACGGGCCCGGCGACGCCCTACGAGGTCGCGCTCACCGGAACGCCCAACAACGACGATCCCGCCAGCCGGTGGACCGAGGTCGGACACTCGTGCACGACCGCTGACGGCACCTACGCCGATCCCTCCGTCCGCATCACCGAGGCCGTCACGGCCTTCGGCACGCACGGCCTGCTCGCGAGCATCTGCGGGGACTCCATGGCCCCCGCGCTGCACGACATCTCGACGAGCCTCATCGGCCCCATGCAGGCGTCTTGCGTCTTCGTGCCGCCGGGCGGGCCGGGCTGCACCGTCGTCGATCGGTGGGCCGACAACATCGGTCAACCGCAGGCCGCGCGCCTGAAGAGCTGCGCGGACGCCGGGGGTATCCCGCCCTGCTGGCACCTCGACGACGACGCGGCCTGTGGAACGGCGCGGAAGCATCTCGTCGTCGACCGCGGAGACGCCGTCGTCCCCGCGCACCTCTTCACCGCCGTCCAGTGCTCGGTGGAGGTCCCGTAGCTACTTGAGGAACGTCGCCGAGCGCGCGACGGCGTTGACGAGCTCGGCCTGCGCTTCGGTGAAGATGCCCGCGTCGAGGAGCATCTCGTACTCGAAGCGCAGGTGCGTGCTCAGCAGGTACGGCCCGTCGGTGTTGATCGTGTAGCGGACGTGGGCCGCGTCGAAGGTGCGCAGGGCCGCGCCGAGCTCCGCGAGGTTGGCGACGGCGTGCGTGCGCAGGTTCGAGCTCGGGCAGATCTCGAGCACCGTGCCCGTCTCGGCGAGCTTGCGCACCGCCTCCTCGCTCGCGGCCGCGGCGACGCCGTGACCGATGCGCTCGGGCTGAAGCTTGTCGAGCACGGCGAGCACGCCCGCGACGGAGGTGTGGGACGTCTCGCCCGTGTGCACCGTCGTCCCGAGGCCCGCGGCACGCGCACGGCTGAAGAGGTCTCGATAGGCGTCGACCTCGGCCGACAGCTCGAGCGTGTGCTGCTCGGGCCCCGCGAGGTCGATGCCGATGACGCCGCGGTGGTGATACTTGATGGCCTTCTTGAGAATGATCTCGTTGAGCTCGACGGAGAACTCACGCGCGAGGCAGAAGATCAACCCGGCCTTCACACCGTACTCCAGGCAGGCGCGGTCCATGCCCCGCAGCGCCGCGTGAATGATGTGGTCGAGGTCGCGTTCGCCGTCCAGGTTGCGCTTCATGGGGTTGAAGCGCAGCTCGATGAGCGACACGTTGCTCGAGCGAAACTCCTTGCCGATGATCTCGTAGATCGAGCGCTCGATCGCCGCGGGCGACGACTGAATCTTCTCCGTCCACTTGTGCAGGATCGCGAGGTAGTCGTTGAGCGACGAGACCTTGTCGGCCTTCGCAGTGACGAGGTCGCGAAACTCCCAGAACGTCTGAACGGGGAGCTTGAAGCCCTGGTCGTGGGCGATCGACCACAGGATGTGCGGCGCGACGGCGCCGCCGACGTGGATGTGGAGGTCGGCGAGCTCCAAGCGCGGATCGAGCATCGGTCTTTAGTGTGCGGCCTCCGCGGCGCGACCGCTAGATCGGGACGAGCCCGAGGTGCGCGTCGCGCCTACGTCTGGGCGTTGGACTTGCCGCTGGACTTGCCACTGCGGTTGAGCAGGCCGCGCAGCGCCTGGCCCGGCGAGAACGTCACGGTCTCCTGCGGCGGGATGGTGATGGGCGCGCCCGTCTTCGGGTTCTTGACGACGCGCGGGCCGCGGCGCCGCTTCGAGAACGTGCCGAACCCCGGGTACGTCAGCTTGGCGCCCTGGTTCCGCGTGAGGCGCGTGCGGATGAAGTAGTCGCCCATCTCGGTGAAGACGGCGTCGACGATCTGCCCCACCGTCTTCTTCGTGAGGTCGCGCGGGAGCTGCTTGCGGCCGTGTACGCGCTCGATGAGGTCGGCCTTCGTCATGAAGGCGCGAGACTACGGATTCGAACTTTTGGTGTCAACGCCGAGCCGCGCCATCTCGCGCGTCGGATTTTTTCGCGCGTCGGGCTCTCGTGTCGAGCCCGTCAAGAATGTTTCGCCGAAGCCGCCCGCGGGCACGCGCGCGAGGCGATTCTCGTTTACTCTAGGAAGGTCCTCATGTCGTCTACTACGGGAAAGATCACGTACATCAGTCTCGGGGCCGACGACCCGGAGGTGAACGCCGCTTTCGACAGCGCGATCGCCGAGGTCGGCAAGCAGCTCGGCCGCGCGGTCCCGCTGCACGTCGCGGGCAAGACGCGCGCGGGCGCTTCGACCATCGAGAGTCTCTCGCCGACCGACACGCGCGTCGTCGTCGCGCGCGTCGCGAGTGGCACGGCCGAAGACGTTCGCGACGCCGTCGCCGCCGCGCGGGCCGCCTTCCCCGCGTGGAGCGCCCGCCCGTGGGCCGAGCGCGCCCAGCTGCTCGAGCGCGCCGCCGACATGATCCGCCGCCGACGCTACGAGCTGTCGGCGTGGCTCATCTACGAGATGGGCAAGAACCGCATCGAGGCGCTCGGCGAGGTCGAAGAGACCGCCGACCTCATCAGCTACTACAACGAGCAGATGCGGCTTTCGAACGGCTACGTGCACGAGATGAAACGCCTCGTGCCCACCGATCGCAACACGAGCGTGCTGCGGCCCTACGGCGTGTGGGCCGTCGTCTCGCCGTGGAATTTCCCGTTCGCCCTCTTCGGCGCGCCCATCGCCGCCGCGCTGCTGACGGGCAACACCGTCGTCGCGAAGCCGTCGTCGGACACGCCCCACATCGCGATGAAATTCGTCGAGATCCTCGAGGAGGCCGGCCTGCCTCCCGGCACGATCAGCTGCATCCCGGGCGGTGGACGCGTCGTCGGCGACGCGCTCACGAACCACCCCGGTGTGGACGGCGTCACCTTCACGGGCTCGTTCGACGTGGGCTTTGCGAAGCTCTACAAGACCTTCGCGACGAAGTACCCCAAGCCCTGCATCACCGAGATGGGCGGCAAGAACCCCGCGATCGTCATGGACAGCGCCGAGCTCGACAAGGCCGTTCAGGGCGTCTACCGCTCGGCGTTCGGCATGAATGGGCACAAGTGCTCGGCGTGCTCGCGCGTCTATGTGCATCGCAGCGTGCAGGCCGCGTTCACCGAGAAGCTCGTGGCCATGACGAACGCGACGAAGATCGGGAACCCGCTCGAAAAGGGCGTCTTCGCCGGCCCGCTCGCGACGAAGGCCAGCTACGAGGACTACCAGGGCTTCGTCGCCGCCGCGGCGCGGGCCGGTGCCGTTCGAGGCGGCGGCGCCGTGCTCACCGACGGCGCGTTCGCGCATGGCTACTTCGTAGAGCCGACCGTCGTCGCGGGCCTGCCGCACGACCACGAGCTCATGCGACGCGAGCTCTTCGTGCCGCTCGTCGCCGTCACGGCCGTCGATGGCATCGACGAGGCCCTCGCGCTCGCGAACGACACCGACTTCGGCCTCACGGCGGGGCTGTTCTCTCGCGTGCAGGCCGAGATCGATGCTTTCCTTGAGCGCATCGAGGCCGGCGTCATCTACGTGAACCGAGCGGCCGGCGCGACGACGGGCGCGTGGCCCGGCGTCCAGCCCTTCGGCGGCTGGAAGGGCTCGGGCTCGACGGGGAAGAACATCGGCGGGCCGCACACGTTGCAGTGCTACCTGCGCGAACAAAGCCGGACGATCTGCGAATGACTTCACGGAGGAGGACGAGATGACTCCGCAGGGTTCATCAGCGGCCGCGGCGAAGCTGGCGCTACAAGCCCTCGCGGCGCAGCCCATCACGATCGCGACCGCGCCGCCCGGCCCGCGCGCCCGCGAGATGATCGCGCGCGCCAAGCCGCACCTGTCGCCGTCGCTGATTCACTGCTACCCGCTCATGGTTCGACGCGCGTCGGGCTGCATGGTCGAGGACGTCGACGGCAACGTCTTCCTCGATGCCGAGGCGGGCGTCGCGACGGCGTCGACGGGCCACTGCCACCCGGCGGTCGCCGCGGCGATCGCCGACCAGGCCGAGGTGCTGATCCACATCTGCGGAACGGACTTCCATTACCCCGGTTATGGCGCCATCTGCGAGAAGCTGTCGCAGCTCGCCCAGCGCATCGGCCCGAACCCGCATCACTGGCAGACGTTCCTGACAAACTCCGGCACCGAGGCCGTCGAGGCGGGCCTCAAGCTCGCGCGCAACCACACGCACCGGCCGAACCTGATCGCGTT
>JBBQJG010000221.1:0-10253 GCA_038325725.1 Polyangia bacterium
TCGGCGATCTGATCCTCGCGCACGAAGAGGTGGCCGTCGTCCATCGTGAGGCCGCGGACCCGCATGAGGCCGTGCAGCGCGCCCGAGCGCTCGTAGCGGTACACGGTGCCGAGCTCAGAATAACGGAGCGGCAGCTCGCGATACGACCGCAGGTTCGAGCGGTAGATCGCCACGTGAAAAGGACAGTTCATGGGCCGCACGAGGTAGCGCTGCCCGTCGAGCTCCATGCCGCCGAAGAGGTTGTCCTTGTAGTGCGCGAGGTGTCCCGACACCTCGAGCAGTTGCTCGCGCGCGACGTGCGGCGTGTAGACGAGGTCATAGCCGCGCTTGACGTTCTCTTTGCGGATGATCTCTTCGATTGTGTAGCGCACGAACGCGCCCTTCGGGTGCCACAGGACGAAGCCCGGGCCCACGAGGTCGTCCATCGAATAAAGGTCGAGCTGCTTGCCGAGGACGCGGTGATCGCGGCGCTTGGCCTCTTCGATCTTCGCGAGGTGCTCGTCGAGATCCTTCTGCGAGGCGAAGGCCGTGCCGTAGACGCGCTGGAGCTGGGCGTTGCGCTCGTCGCCGCGCCAATAGGCGCCCGCGAACGAGAGGACCTTGAAGGCCTTGATGTCGCCGGTCCGCTCGACGTGAGGCCCGCGGCACAGGTCTACAAAGTCGCCGTGCGAGAAGTATGAGACCTCTTCGTCGACGGGGATCGACTCGACGATCTCGACTTTGTATTTCTCGCCGCGCGACTTGAACATCGCGAGCGCCTCGTCGCGAGAGACGACCCGCCGTTCGAACGGCAGGTTCTCGGCGATGATCTTGCTCATCTCCGCTTCGATCTTCGCAGCGTCCTCCGGCGCGAAGGGCTCGGTCTCGAAGTCGTAGTAGAAGCCGTTGTCGATCGACGGGCCGATCGCGACCTTGGCGCCCGGGCGCAGCCGGCGCACGGCGTCCGCCATGACATGCGACGCCGAGTGCCTCATCCGCGACAACGGATCGTCCGGCACGTCACCCTTGTCACGCGGGCGGATCGTCTTGGCTTCCTTCACAGACAAGCCGACAACCTAAGCGCCGTCCCCTGCCCCGCGCAAGGCCCCTGCGCCCTGCCCGCCGAAATTCGAACGTCTGATGTAGGCGCGGGCAGGATTGAACTGCCGACCCCTTCCGTGTCAAGGAAGTGCTCTACCACTGAGCTACGCGCCTGTCCGTCGGGAAATCGAATCCGCGTAAATTACGGTTCTAGCCGCGAGTGTCAAGAGAAAGCGGGACCGCCGAGCCTCGCTTCGTCTACCATCGCGCTGTCGATGCCACGTCTGCTCGCGATCTCCGCCATGTCGCTCGCGCTCAGCGCGCTGGCGCCCTCTGCCCGCGCCCAGACGGTGCCCTCGCCCGCCGTCGAGCTGCACCAGTTCCACGGCTCGCCCTTCTCTGACCGCACGCTGCGCCTCGACGGTACGAACGTGTTGCCGCCCTGGAGGGTGCGCGCCGGCCTCGACGTCGACTACGCGTCGCGGCCCCTCGTCGTCACCGACGCTTCGGCTGGGAATCGCTCGTACGCGCTCGTGCGGCAGGCCGCTGGCCTCAACCTGCGCCTCGCGTTGGGCCTCGGTCATCGGCTCGAGATCGCCGCGCTCATCCCCGTGACGGCCTATCAATCGGGCGACACGCCCACGGGCGCCGCGGCCCCCGCGAGCGGCGGCCTCGAGGCTGTGCGCCTTGGCGGCAAGGTACGGCTGCTCGGCAACGGCATGTCGGGCGCGTCGCTTGGCGCCGTCGCGCTCGTCGCGATCCCCACGGGCACGGGCGGCGGGCTCGTTCACGAAAGCGGCCTGGGCGCAGAGGCCAAGGTGTTCGGCGACCTGCGGATCGGACGCCTCACGGCGTCGCTCGGGGGCGGCGTTCGCCTGCGCCAGGCGACGCACCTGTACGACATCGACCTGGGCAACGAGCTCGTGGGCGCCGCGAGCGTCGATGCCCGGCTCGACACGCGCACGAGCTTCTTCGCCGAGCTCGCGGGCGCGACGTCGCTCGCGCACCCGGCGCGCAGCGCGAAGCAGACGCCGCTCGAGCTGCTGCTCGGTGGCCGGCAGCGCTTCGGGGCGCTCACGATCTTCGGCGCGATCGGCCCCGGCCTGCGCGAGGGCTACGGCACGCCCGTGCTCCGCCTCGTCGCGGGCGCCTCCTGGTCGAACGCGCCGCTCGACGCCGATCACGACGGCATCGACGACGAAACCGACCTCTGTCCGCTCGTGCCCGAGGATCGCGACGGCTTCGAAGACGCTGACGGCTGCCCCGATCTCGACAACGACAACGACGGCATCCCCGACACAAAAGACAAGTGCCCCGACGTCGCCGAAGACAAAGACGGCTTCGAGGACGAAGACGGCTGCCCCGATCTCGACGACGACAAGGACGGCGTCCCCGACGCGCAGGACAAGTGCCCCAAGCAGCCCGAGACGAAGAACGGCTACAAGGACGACGACGGCTGCCCCGATCGGAACATGCGCCTCGTCGACGAGGACAAGGACGGCGTCATGGACGACGTCGACAAGTGCCCCAACGAGCCCGAGGACAAGGACGGCTTCGAGGACGACGACGGCTGCCCCGATCTCGACAACGACAAGGACGGCATCCCCGACGCGCAGGACAAGTGCCCCAACGAGCCCGAGACGATCAACAACGTCAAGGACGATGACGGCTGCCCGGACAAGGGCATCGTCACGTTGAAAGAGGGCGAGCTCGAGACGCTGTCGCCGATCTTCTTCAAGACGGATCGCGCGCGCGTGCGGCACGCGTTCCGCCCGACGCTGAACGATATCGCCGCGATTTTGAACGCGCACCCCGAGATCGGCCGCTGCGCCGTCGAGGGTCACACCGACGCGACGGGACCGGCGGTGTGGAACGCGAAGCTGTCGCTCGACCGCGCGAAGTCGGTGGCGGCGTACCTCACGAGCAAGGGCGTCGAAGGCGCGCGGGTCATCGCGATCGGCCAGGGCGACGCCCTGCCCTGGGCCACGAACCAGACGGCCGCGGGCCGCGCCGCCAACCGACGCGTCATCTTCCACATCGAAGGCGTGAGCGAGGACCAGGAGCGCAAGCAGCTCGAGATTCAGAAGGAGCGCGCGCTCAAGGGCGCGGCCGAGCACGCACCCGCGCCCAAGGGCGATCCGCCGCTGAAGAAATAGCGGCGGCGGGCGTATCATCGCGGCCATGACGATGGTGCGCGCGCTCGCGGGGGTGTTGGTGTTTGGGATGACCGCGTCGGCGGGGGCGACGGCGCCAGCGGTGGCGCCCCCGCGCGA
This sequence comes from Polyangia bacterium, assembly GCA_038325725.1. Taxonomy (GTDB): domain Bacteria; phylum Myxococcota_A; class Polyangia; order Fen-1088; family Fen-1088; genus DASZFV01. The sequence continues at coordinate 3,294 of JBBQJG010000221.1, forward strand.
GCGTCGGCTGCACGTCGCGAGCGCCGAGGCGAGCAGCTTCCTCGTCAACGACTGGAACAAGTTCCAGGAGAACTATCTGCCGCTCTACGTGGGCGACGACGATCCAAAGACGGCGTGGACGCTCAAGACAGAGGGTATCGGCGAGTGGCTGCGCGTCCACGTGACGCCCATGGCGGGCGCGACGAAGGTGCGCCTCAAGGTGCGCAACGGGTATCAGAAGAGCGACAAGCTGTGGGCCGCGAACTCGCGCGCGCACGGTCTGACGGTCGTGCTGCTGCCGTCCAAGAAGACGGTCGACGTCGAGCTGACGGACAAGTCGGGCTGGCAGGAGCTCGCGCTCGAGCAACCGCCCGGCGCGCTCGAAGCGATCGAGCTGCGCGTGCGCTCCGTCTACGCCGGCAAGAAGTACGACGATCTGTGCCTTTCAGACGTCCAGGTGTTCGTCACGGCGACGACGCCCGACAACCCGGCCTTCGAGAAAGCGCGCCTGCAGAAGATCGTCGAGTGGAAGAAGGGACGCCTCGACGCGGCAACCCTGTTCCAGACGCAGGTCGGCCACTCGATGCCCGTGGCCCCGCAGTACATCGCGGCCGAGCGCCCGCAGACCGACGAGGTGGGCGGCGGCGCGGGCGGCGTCGACCTGCACTGCAAAGATTCGCTTTGCTACATCGACCAGGAGATCGCTCAGGCCCTCGTCGAGACGAAGGGGCCGGCGTCGATGGGGCTCAAGACGGCGCACGCGCTCGCCGCGGGACAATACAGCGGCATGACGCCCGTGCGGATCTCGACGCACGACAAGCGCCCGCTCCCTCAGATCGACGGAACGTGCCTGCCGACGCTCGACACGTGCAACGAGGATCCTTGCCTCGATCGCTTTCCGCTCCCGGCCCAGCTCGGCTATCTCGACACGAAGACGCTCGTCACGACGGAGCAGAAGGGTCTACCCTCGGCCGCCGACGTCATCGCGCTCAAGCCGCCCCAGTGCAGGCGCGCGGAGCGGACGACGTTCGCCTACGTCTCGCGAGATGCTGCGGCGGCGGACGGAACGCCGGGCGCCGTGCGCGCCGCCTTGCTCGTGACGTGTGGCCTCGTCGAGGGTCGCGAAGGGATGTACCCCGTCGCCATGCCCCAGCTGCTCGTCTACGGAGCCGACGGCCTGCTCGAGGTCGTCGCGAGCGTGTCCAGCGCCGCAGTCCTCGAGTGGAGGTCCGGCGACGCGGGACCGAAGCTCGCGGGCGCGCGCGTGAACGCGGGCGACGGCAAGCCGGTCTCGTTTACGGCCGCGACGTCGGTCGCGACGAAGTAACGACGTCGCGTGCCGGCCGTCGCGCTGCTCGCGCTGCTCGCGTTGGATTGGTTTCCGCGCGGGCTCGCGCCGATCGACACGGGCGGCGGCTCCGTGAGCGCGAAAGCGTGCGTCGGGTGTCACGTGACGACGCACGCCGAGTGGGCGAAGAGCCGCCACGGGGTCGCGTGGACCAACGCGACCTTCCAGCGCGAGTACAAGGACAAGCCGCAAGACTGGTGCGTGCACTGCCACGCCCCGCTCGCGCAGCAGCTCACCGAGGTGCACGCGGGCGGCGGCGCGCTCGCGAACGAAGGCGTCACGTGCGTGGCCTGTCACGTGCGCGGTGGGCGCATGGTGGCGCGTACGCACGCCGACGGCTCGCCACACGACACCGACGCGCGCCCAGAATTCGGCGGGCCGGCCTGGTGCGGAGGGTGCCACCAGTTCAATTTCCCTGTCATCACGCCGCGGGCGGATGGAACACCGGAGACCATCCGGTACACCGATCGCCCGATGCAGGACACCGAGCACCAGCACGCGAGCGGCCCGCGCGCCGCGACCGAATGTCAGACGTGCCACCGCACGCTCAAGAATACCGGGCACCTCTTCCCCGGCGGACACGACGCGGCCTTCGTGCGCGGCGCGCTCACCGTCGCGACCTGTCGCGCGGGGCAGGCCCTCACCATCACGCTCGCGAACACGGGCGCCGGGCACAACGTGCCCACGGGTGACCTGCACCGACACCTCGTGCTGCGCGCGTGGCACGCCGACGCGCCCGAGCATCTCGCCGAGTTCCTCTTCGGCCGCCGCTTCGAGCCCGACGAGGCCGGCGGCAAGCGCACCGTCGCCGACACGACGATCCCCGCCGGCGAGTCCCGCCGCGTGCGCGTCCCGCTCGCCGCCCTCGGCGGCGACGCGGGCGCGCCCATCCGCGTCGAGCTCCGCCTCGTCTACACGATCGACGAGTTCCCCTTCCGCGGCCGCGAGCTCGCCGCGCCCACCTTCGTCACGATGTTCGAAGACGAGCTCCGCCTCGCCGCCCTGCCCCTGTGCCCCTGAGGAACGTCAGGCGGTGATGAAGTCGATCGGATAAGCGCCGAGCGCTCGGTCGCTCGAAACGAGGTACAGGCGCTCGACCTGCGCCTGCGCGACGAGCATTCGATCGAAGGGGTCACGGTGCAGCCGCGGCAATCGCCTCACCGCTTCGGCGTGCGCAAAGTCGACGGGAAGCGGCGTAAACCCCGCCGCCGCGACCACCTCCATGAGCGGTCCCGGCACCTCGAGCTTGCCCAGCGCCACCTTGACGCTCACCTCCCAGGCCGAAGCGGCGCTCACGAACACCTCATCGGCGTCGATGATGCGCGCTCGGATCTCGGGCTTTAGCCGACGGCTCCGTTCGCCCCACCAAAGAACGACGTGTGTGTCGAGCAGGAGACGCACGCGTCAGTCGTTCTCGCCGTTGAACGCAGCGAGGAGATCCGGAGGCAGCGGAGCGTCGAAATCCCGCGCGATCCAAACCTTGCCCTTCCACACCCCCGGCACGCGGCGCACCTTCTTCTTCTCGAGCGGGACGAGGCGCGCCATCGGCTTGCCTGCCTTCGCGATCACGATCTCCTCGCCGTCGGCGGCGCGGTCGACGAGCTTCGAGAGCTGCGTCTTCGCGTCGTAGAGGTTGACCGGCTTGGCCATGCCCCCAGGATGACCGAGGCCGATCAGTTGGTCAACTTGGTCAAGGTCTCTGGCCTGTCTATCATGAGTCCCGCGCCGCCGGGCCCTGGTACATCGAATCGATGACGGCGCGGTACTTGTCGACGACGACCTTGCGCTTGACCTTGAGGCTGGGCGTCATCTCGCCGGCGGCCTCGGTGAAGTCGTTGGCGAGGACGGCGAACTTCTTGATCGATTCGTAGGGCGCGAGCGTCGCGTTGAGCGCGTCGACGTCCTTTTGCAACGCCGCGTGGAGCTCGGGCGACGAGATCACGGACGGCGTACCCGCGCCCTGCCCGGCGTACTTCTTCTGGGTCTCTTCGGACAGCGTCACGAGCGCGACGTTGTACGAGCGATTGTCGCCGTAGACGACGACCTGTCCCACGAGCGGCGAACGGGCCTTGAGCCAGTTCTCGAGCGGCTGTGGCGCGAGCTTCTTGCCGTTCGCCGTGACGATGAGGTCCTTCTTACGGTCAGTGATCCGCAGGTAGCCGTCCTCGAGCTGACCGATGTCGCCCGATTGGAACCAGCCGTCGGCTTGCACCGCCTCGGCCGTCGCCGCAGCATTGTTGTAGTACTGGTTGAACACCGACGGCCCGCGCATGAGCACCTCACCGTCGTCGGCGATCTTCACCTGCACGACGTCGAGGGCCGGACCCACCGTGCCGAAGCGATAGTGCGTGAGCGTGTTGAGGAACGCCGCCGCCATCGTCTCGGTGAGCCCGTAGCCCTCGCAGATGAGAAGGCCGACGCCGTGGAAGAACTCGGCGATCTCGGCGGCGAGCGGCGCGCCGCCCGACACGAGAAAACGACAGCGATCGAGGCCCAGCCGCGCGCGCAACTTCGAGAACACCAGCTTGTCGGCGATGCCGTGCTTGAACGCGAGCCACCCCGTGGGCGGCTTCCCCGCGCGCACGGCGAGCGAGACCTCCTTGCCGACGCCGAGCGCCCACCTGGAGATCGCGCGCTTGACCCAGGAGCCCTGCGCGAGCGCCGCGCGCACGCCCGCATAGAACTTCTCGTACACGCGCGGCACGCTCGCCATGAACGTGGGGCGCGTCTCGGTGAGGTCCTGCTTGATCATGGGCACACCGCGCGAGATCGCCGTCGGGAAGCCCAAAGCGACGCCCACCCACTCGAGCTCGCGCGCGAGCACGTGCGCCAGCGTCAGGAAGAGGTACTGCTCCTCCGTGTCGTAAATCTGCATGGCGCGGATCGCGCTGCACACCCCCGAGACGAGGTTCTCGTGCGTGAGCACGACGCCCTTGGGGTTCCCCGTCGTGCCCGACGTGTAGATGATCGTGAACATCGAGGCGGCGTCGACCGTCTCGGCGTGCGCGTCGAGCTGCCCCGCGTGCGACGCGAGCCAGGTCTGCCCCGCGGCGCGCATCGCCGGCAGCGACACGACGAAGTCGCTTGCGACCTTCGACGCCGCCATGACGTCCGTGAGAGCAACGGCCGAGCGCCCGCGCCCATCGGGCCGCTCGAGCTTGGCGTCGCCGCCCATGCACACGAGCGACATCACCGTGAGCAGGTGGTCGCGCGCACCCAGCAGCTTCTCGAGCTGCGCCGCGTCCTCGACGATGACGATCTTCGCGCCCGCGTCGCGCACGATGTACTCGCACTGCTCGGCCGTGTTCGACGGGTAGATCGGCACCGTGACGCCGCCCGCGAGCAGGATGCCGATGTCGCATAGGATCCAGTCGAGGCACGTCTGCGCGACGAGGCAGACGCGATCGCCCGGCACGATCCCGCGCCCGACGAGCCCGGCGGCAATCTCACGCGCGGCGACGTCGGCGTCCCGCCACGTCAGCGTCACCCACCGCGTCCCGTCGTGGTGCTTGAAGGCCGCGCGGTCAGGCGTGGCCGCCACGCGCCGCTTCCACATCTGTACGGCCGTCGCCGGCTCGTCTTTGCGCAGGGCCTCTAGCGACGCGGCGCCCCCAGGATCGGACGCGGCGCGCTCGGCGGGGGCGTTCATCGTCCCATAGTATAAAATTCCAGCCATGGCCGCTAAGCCCCTGTCGCGAGTCCGCCTGTTGGCCCGCGCGGCCCGCATCGGGCTGCTCGTCGCCAAGCAGTGGACCCGCTTCTGGATCGGCTGGGTTGCCCTGCTCGTCCGTTTCGCCGGCAAGCAGCGCCGCCGCGATTGGTTCGGCCAGGTCGTCCTCGATCTGTTCCGCGAACTGGGCGCGACCTTCATCAAGGTCGGACAGATCATGAGCACGCGGCCGGATCTCATCCCCGACTACATCTCGCGCGCGCTGCAGCAGCTCCAGGACGACGTCGGCCCGTTCCCCCTGCCCGACGTCCTGCGCGCGATCGAGCAAGATTTGGGCGGCCCCGTTGCGCGCCACTTCCCCGAGTTCGCGCCCGTGCCCCTCGCCTCGGCGTCCGTGTCTCAGGTGCACAAGGCGCGGCTGCCCGACGGCCGCGTCGTCGCCGTCAAGGTGCGACGCCCCAACATCGTCGAGCTGTGCACCTTCGATCTCGCCGTCATACGGGCCGGCGCCCGCCTGCTCAACAAGATCCCCTCCATCTCGACGCTCGCGCCCGAGGCCACCGTCGAAGAGTTTGGCCGGGCGATCTTCGCGCAGCTCGATTTTCGCGTCGAGGCCCGCAACAACCGGCGCTTCCGCGAAAACTTCCGCAACCAGCCCGCCGTGGTCTTCCCCGAGATCATCGAGCCGTTGTCGTCCGAACGCATCCTCACGATGACCTTCATCGAGGGCACGAAGATCCTCTCGACGCACAAGACGCGCTCTGATCCCAAGCGCGTCGCGCGCTTGGGACTCCAGGTGCTCATGAAGATGATCTTCGAGGACGGCTTCGTGCACGCCGACCTGCACCCCGGGAACATCTTCATCACGCCCGACGACAAGCTCGCGCTGCTCGATCTCGGCCTCGTCGGCGAGCTCGACGGCCCGCATCGCAAAAGCTTCGGGCGATTTTTCGCGGCGTGGGCCCAGCGCGACGGCGACACGATGGCGCGGCTCATGTACGAGATGTCCGCCAACGCCAATGGGGCGCCGGGGGCGCCGCCGGTAGATCCAGCGGCCTTCGAGCGTTACCGCGCCGCCATCATCGAGTTCGTGGGCCGCTACTGGGGTCAGCGGATGGGCGAGGTGCAGGTCGGCAAGGTGCTCTTCGACATGCTGGGGATCCTGCGCCGGCACCGCATCCGCGTGAACCCGACCTTCACGATCGTCAACATCGCCATCGCCGTCACCGAGGGGATCGGCAAGCAGCTCGACCCCGAGCTCGACTTGATGTCCGAGGCGCTGCCCTACTTCTTGGCCCACCCGATCACCGACGCGACGACGGCGTGAGCCCGCGCGTGGGGCGAAGTTTCAGGGAACATTTCGCCTTGCAGGCGTGACAAGGATTGTACCTACAGGGGGGCTTGTGTCCGGTCCGTAAGCCTGCGTAATATCGCCTCCTTAGCCTGGTCCTATGACACGGTCGTCACGGTGGGAGACGATGGAGCAGGCCAAGATACCCGAACGCTATCGGCTCCTCGCGGAGGTGGGCCAAGGAGGGATGGCGATCGTCTATCGCGCGATAGACGAGATGCTTCAGCGCGAGGTTGCCGTCAAGGTGCTGCACCAGCACCTGTCGAGCGAGCCCGAGTCGAAGCTGCGCCTCCAACGTGAGGCGCAGTCGGTCGCGAAGCTGCGCCACGAGAACATCCTCGAGATCTTCGATTACTCGGGGCCCGACTCGGAGAGCGCGTACATCGTCACCGAGTTCATCGACGGCCGGACGCTCAAGGAGCTCGTCACCGAGCGGCCCCTCGCCTTCCCCGAGGTCGCCGCGCTCGTCGCCGTCGGCATCGGCGAGGCGCTGTCGCACGCGCACGCCGCGGGGATCATCCACCGCGACGTCAAGCCCGACAACGTCATGATCCGCAAGGACGGCGTCCTAAAGCTCATGGACTTCGGCATCGCCCAGGTCATCGACCTGCA
>JBBQJG010000222.1:0-10217 GCA_038325725.1 Polyangia bacterium
CAACACGGCGACGCTGACGCTCGGGGCGGCCTCGCGCGTGGGCACGGTCGTCGCCGCGACGACGGACGTCGCGGGCGCGCCCGCGATCGAGGCCGTCAACCTGCTGCGCGGGCGCGCGCATCTCAAGGTGACGAAGCTGCACGCGGGCCAGCGCTTTCACGTCTTGACGACGGACGCCGACGTCCAGGTGCGCGGCACCGAGTTCGACGTCGAGCTGCATCCGGGCACCTCGCCAGCGACGTGCGTGCGCGTTCAAGAGGGGCTCGTCGCCGTGTTCTCGGGCGGCGAGACGCACATGGTCGCGCCGGGGCAGACGTGGGGCTGCGAGGCCCCCGTCGTGCACGCGCCCGTCGCGCGGCCCGTCTCCGTCGAACGCGTCGGTCCCCGAAGCGCGGTGACGCGCACGAGTGAGCGCACGAGTGACCTTGGCGAGCAGAACGCGCTCTTCCAAGCGGCGCTCGAAGCCCAGCGTGGAGGTCGCCCGACGGACGCGACGCGTTTGTACCGCCGGTTGCTCGCGCGCGCGCCTCACGGGCCCCTGTCCACGCAGGCCCGCGCGAACCTCGCCACCATCGACATTGGCACGCCGCCTCAGACGCGATAATCCTTGAGAGAGGATGCTCGCGCCGCAGGCCTGTGTCGCCGTCGAGATCGCCGGTCCCGTCGCCGCCGTCGAGCAGCGGGCGGCGCTCGAGCACCGCTGTAGCGAGATCCTCGGCCCCGGCCGCTGCCGCATCCTCGCGCCGCAGGACGCCGGGAGCTCCTGCTGGCACGCGCGCGTGACGCGCGTGGCCCCGTCCGCCGCCGACGCCCCGCCCGACGAGGCGTCCGTGCTCCTTGACGATCCGTCGGAGCCGTCGCACGCGTCCGTGCGCCGCGACATCACGTTCCGCGCGAACGACGTGCCCGCCGAGCGTTGGGCGACGCTCGGCCTCGTTATCGCCGCGCTCGTCACCGTCGAGGAGCACTCGGCCGCCGACGACGGGCCCGCGCCCGTGACGGGCCTGGGGGGAGGCTTTACGCCCGTCGTCGAGACGCCCGCGCCGGCGCCGCCCCTCGCCCTGCGCGGCGCGCTCGCCGCGACGGGCGTGGCCTCGCTCGGCGTGCTCCCGCACCCGGCCGTGGGCGCGCGCCTCGAAGCGACGCTCGGCGGCGCGCGCCTCGCGTTCGTCGCGCGCGGGACGCTCTTCCCCGCGAGCACGCGCGCCACGATCGGCACGGCGGGCGCCGGCGGTGACTTCGACCTGTGGGCCGTGGGCGCGGGCCTGTGCGGCCTCACCGAGCGCGGGCCGTGGCGCGCGCGCCTGTGCGCGGGCGGGGACCTCGCGCGCACGCGCGCCGTCGGCGTCGGCGTCGCCGAGACGATGGGCGCGACGGCGTGGTGGCAGGCGGCGTGGGTCCGGGTCGGCGCCGCGCGGCGGCTCGCCTCGCACGTCGAGCTCGTCGCCGGCATCGAAGGCGCCGTGCTCTTTGCGCGGCCGACCTTCGCGATCGAGGGCGCCGCGCCCGCCGTCTTTTCGCCGTCGCCCGTCGCCGTCACGATCGACCTCGGCCTCGCGGTGCCTTTCCCATGAGACGCGCCTCGTTCGCGCTCGTCGTCGTCGTCGCTTTGGCGTCGGCCTGCACGGGCGGCACGCACTTCATCGGCATCGACTGCCTGCCCACAGGCACCGGCGCCGACCTGCAAGCGGCGATCGACGCGCGCAAGACGGTGCTGCTCTGTCAGCGCGCCGACATCGTGCTCTCCGAGCGGCTCGTCTTGCGGCAAGGGCTCACGCTCATGACGGCGGGCACGCCCACCGACCCGACGCTCATGGCGACGATTCGCCTCGGCCCCGACTTTCCCGCGGCGAGCGGCGCCGTGCGCGGCTCGGGCAGCGACATCCACGTGCAAGCCGTGCGCTTCGACGGCAACCGCCGCTTGCTCGGCACGATGGACGCGCAGGCGCTCGTCGAGATCGGCCCCGGCGATGGCTACGTCATCGAAGGCTGCGCCTTCACCGACGCGCCCGGCTGGACGCACTTGCATCTCATCGAGCCGTGCGACAAGGCGCGCGTCGCCGGCAACCTCGTCGAGAGCGCGGCGCGCCCGCACGACGACGGCGGCCACCACTCCGACGGCCTGTCGATCGCGTGCTCGCACTCGGTCATCGAGGGCAACCACATCAACGACGTCTCGGCCAACGGCATCGTCTACTTCGGCGGCGCCGACACGATCATTCGCGACAACGTCATTACGCTGACGACGACGAGCGCGTTTTCGGGCATCAACGTCGGCGACGCCATCGTGGCCGACAACACGGGCGTCATCGTCGAGGGCAACCACGTCACGGCCGTCTCGCCGCGCTACTTCAACACGGGCCTCGCGGCGGGGCTGCACGTCCTCGGCAAGACGGTCAACGTCAGCGGTGTCACCGTGCGCGACAATGTCTTCTCTGGCATGGCGCGCTGGGGCCTCGCCGTCGACGGCTGCCTCGGCTGCACGATCGCGAACAACGACGTCACCGCGTGGCACCCGCTGCCCGGGCTGCCGAACTGTCCGCCGCCCTCCGCCTACGACGCCGCGGCCACCGTCGGTCACGCGACGGGCACGCTGCAGCCGGGCTTCGTGGACGGCAAGCTCGACGGCTGCCCGGGAGAGGCCGAGGCGCTCGGTCCGACGTACCGCAACTACGCGGGCGACACGCGCTTCCCCGAGTACCTCGCGTTCGAGGTCAAGACCTACAGCGAGCACATCGAGCAGAAGCTCGACCCGGATGCGCTCCTCAAGGCCAAATGGGACGCGATCGAGGCACGCGCGAAGGCGCTCTGCCCGATGGGCACGGCGGCCGAGCTCCAGGGCGTGTGGCGCGCGCTCACCGTCGCGCAATTCCACGACGGTCTTCCGGCCGCCGACGCCGACGCGAAGGTGCGCGCCGATCTCGCGGCCTCGCCGGCGGGCACGCCGTGCGGACCGCCCTGATCGCGCCCGCGACGCGAACCCGACGTGCGTGTCGCGGTTCGAGGTCTCGGTGCTCGCTCCGATGGAGATCGCGCGCTTTTGCGTCGGCACGACCGTTGCTGTCGATCAACTCATGGAGCTGACCAACGTTCGAAGGAGTAGGGTGCGAAGATGAAGCGCTGGCCTCTCATGGCCTTGGCCTTGCTGGTCTTGATGCCGCCTGCTTCGGCGCGCGCGGCTCCGGCGGTCGACGCGGCCGAGCTCGACTGGCCCAAGCTGAGCGCGTCACTCTTGGCGGGTTTCGCCGTGCCGATCTGCAGTGGCGATTCGGCCAGCTGCGCAGGGACCTCCCTCGGGCCGTCGGTTCAGGGACGATTCATGTTCGTGCCTGGGCCGCGGTGGGCGTTCGGAATCATCGGCGAGCTCGGGCGGGTTTCCGCGACATCGTCCTTCTTCGACATGCGTAACGGCGCCGTGCACAACGAGACCTACGCGCTGACGACGGGCTTCGTCGGGCTCGCCACGCAGTTCGTCCTCCTGCCTCGCCTCCCTACGTCCCCCGTCGCCTCGGTCGCGCTCGGGGCCTCGTTTCAATCTCAGCCGGCCGCGACGATCAGTTGCACCCACGGCCCCCTTCCGACCGGCGAGCTCGCGCTCGGAGAGAGACTGCGGCTCACGCGGTCCGTCTCGCTCGTGGGGCTGGCGAGCGTCTCCGGCGGAGGCGGCCTCAACTGCGGCGTCGCCGACGCGACCGCGACGCCGATCGTCGCGTGGGGCTTCGCTTTCCGCGCGGGCGCGACCTTCGACCTGCCGTTCGGCGACTGAAGGCGAGGCTCAGGGTGTGCACTTGCCGGCGACGCAGACCTGCGCGAGCCCGCAGGCCTTGGCGCACGAACCGCAGTTCATGGGATCGAGCTGGAGGTTCGTGCAAAGACTGCCGCATTTGGTCTCGCCGAGCGGGCAGCCGCAGGCGCCGAGCGAGCACACGAAGCCGGGCATGCAGCTCGCGCCGCAGCTTCCGCAGTTGAGGCGATCGTTGCCGAGGACGTCGATGCAGACGCCGCCGCACGCGAGCTGTGCGAGAGGACACTGACAGGCGCCCGCCACGCAGACGCGGCCGCCCGCGCACACGACGCCGCAGCCGCCGCAATTCGTCGGATCGATCTGCGGGGTGACGCACGCGTTTCCGCACGCCGTCGTGGGCGCCGGACAGGCGAGGACACACGTGCCGCCGCCGCAGACCTGCGCGGCGAGGCACTTGTTGTTGCACGCGCCGCAGTTGCGCGGATCGCTCTTCGGGTCGACGCAGACGCCGCCGCAGACGACCTGACCGCTCGGGCATTGGCAGCTTCCCGAGACGCAGGAGCGACCTCCCGTGCAGGCGACGCCGCAGCCGCCGCAGTTGGCGTTGTCGTTCGAAGGGCTCACACAGCTACCCCCGCAGAGCGTCGTCCCCAGCAGACACTGCGTCGCGCACGCGCCCGCGCGACAGAGCTGTCCGGCGGCGCAGGGGTGGTCGCACGTCCCGCAACGGGTCGGATCGATCTCGAGGTCGGTGCAGCTCGTGCCGCACGCCGTCTGCGTGCCCGGGCACGCGCACGCGCCGGAGACGCAGATGAAGCCCGGCATGCAGCTCTTCCCGCACGTCCCGCAATTCGCACGATCGTTCTTGATGTCGACGCAGAGGCCGCCGCACGGGAGCTGGTTGAGGGGGCATTGGCAGGTGCCCGCGGCGCACGTCGTGCCGCCCGTGCAGGCGATCCCGCAGGCACCACAGTTGCGGGGATCGACCCGCGTGTCGACGCAGGCGTTGCCGCACGCCTTGGTCATGACGGCGCAGGACTGTGCGCAGAGGCCCGCCGCGCAGAGCTCGCCCGCCTTGCAGCTCGTGCCGCACGCGCCGCAGTTGCGTGGATTGGTGACCGTGTCGACGCACGCGCCGCTGCACGCCGTCTGCCCCGCGGGGCACCGGCAGGTCCCGACGGTGCAGGTGAGCCCACCCGAGCACGTGATGCCGCAAGTTCCGCAGTTCGCGTTGTCGGTGCTCGTGTTCGCGCAGCGTCCGCCGCAGGCGGTCTCGCCCGTCTGGCAGCGGCCTCCGCACGAACCGGCCGTGCAGACCTGGTCGGCGGCGCACGCGACGCCGCAGGCGCCGCAGTGGCGCGGGTCGGAGTCCGTCGCGACGCACGCGCCCTGACACGCCTTCTGTCCCGCGGGGCAGACGCACTTGCCGAGCTGGCACGCCGAGCCGCCGAGGCACATCGTCGCGCAGTCGCCGCAGTGTTGGGAGCTCGTCTGGAGGTTCACGCACGCGCCCGAGCACGTCGCTTGCCCGGGGTCGCACCCCGCGGCGCAGGCGCCGTCGTTGCAGACCTCGCCCGTCTTGCAGCTCGTGCCGCAGGCGCCGCAGTGGCTCGGATCGGTGTTCGGGTCGACGCACGCTCCGCCGCAGTCGACGCGACCGGCGGCGCACCCGCACGTGCCGTCGTTGCAGACGTGATCGGGTGTGCAGGCGAGCCCGCACGCACCGCAGTGGGCGCCGGCGCTCTTGAGGTCGATGCACGCGGCAGAGCACGGCGTGAGACCCGGACCGCAGTCCGCCGCGCAGCGCCCCGAGCCGCAGACCATGCCGGCGCCGCAGGCCATGGCGCAGGCGCCGCAGTTCTTGGGATCGGACGTGACGTCGACGCAGGTCGAGCCGCAGGGCGTTTGCCCGGCCGCGCACCGGAACACCGAGCCGTCGGCGGCCCCGCCCCCGTCCCCCCCGTCGGGGCCGTCGTTCCCACCGTCGGGCCTGTCATCGCCGCCGTCGGCGAGCACGCCGCTGCTGGCGTCGAGCCCGCCGTCGGCCCCGCGCGGCCCCAGCACCGAGCGGCCGCGGCAGCCGATGAAGCCCCCGAACACCGCGCCCAGCGACAAGAGGATCGACATCAACATCCAACGACCGATGAAGCGATTCATGGTTTCACCCCCGCGGTGGCCGGTTGCGGCGGATCGAGGATGATGAACTCGACGCGTCGGTTCTTGGCGCGCCCCTGCTCGGTCGTGTTGTCGTCGACGGGGCGCGTGTTGCCGAAGCCACGCGCGTCGAGGCGCTCGGCCGCGACGCCGTGCTCGACGAAGAACGTCTTGATGTTGGTGGCGCGTCGCCGCGACAGATCGAGGTTGTACTCGGCCGTCCCGCGCACGTCGGCGTGACCATCGATCGTGAGCTTCTTGATCTCGGGCGTCGCCTTGAGCGCGTCTACGACGGCGCGCAAGACGGGGAAGCTCTTGGACAGGATCCGATCCTTGTCGGTCGCGAAGAAGACGGGCTGGCTGATCGTGATCCGATCGATCTCGACGCGCACCATGCCCGGGCAGCCGTTCTTCTTGGGCTCGGGGCTCGGGGCGCCGGGCTTGTCCGGGCAGGCGTCGACGACATCCGGCACCGAGTCCCCGTCGCGGTCCACCGCGGGGCAGCCCGGGCGTTGCGGATCAGGGTGAAGGCCCTGGGGCTGCGTCGGGCATTTGTCGACGTGGTTCAGCACGCCGTCGTTGTCGTCATCGCCGTCGGGACAGCCGGCGCGCTCTGGGTCGGGATGCTCGCCCGCCGGGATCGTCGGGCACCGATCGAGATGGTCGACGATGGCGTCGCCGTCGGTGTCGCGCGCGGGGCAGCCCCGGTGGAGCGGATCGGGATCGGGCTGCGGGCCCGCCGGCTCTGCCGGACAGACGTCGTCGCGATCGAGGACGCCGTCGCCGTCCGTGTCGGGCGGAGGCGCCGCGGGCTTCGGCGGAGGCGTGGGGGGCGCCGGGGCCGGCGGCGGGGGCGGGAAGCGCAGGGTCACCGCCACTCCCGCCGACCAGTACTTCGCGTCCGACGGGAAGTCGCTCGCCGTCGAGACCGTCTGACCGTAGCGCGCGAAGGGTCCGACACCGAAGGAGCGCGTCGCCGCGAGCTCGAGGCCGAGGCCGGCGTCGAAAGCGAAACGCGTGCTGTCACCCGTCAAGCCGACGCCGCCGTTTGCGTCGACCCAGAGCCGGGTCCTCCGACTCACGACGGGCTCGAGGCGCAGACCCGCGCCGAGCATCGTCGTCCGGCCGTAGCCGGCGCTCGCGGGGAACCACCACGAGCGCGCGACGGCCTGGGCGACGAGCGGCCCCGTGAGCGAGACGCCGAGCCGCAATGAGCCCTGCAGATCGAAGCGTTCCCGGAGCTGGTTGCGTTGATACGAAGCCAGCATCGTGCCGACGCCGGCCTCGCCGCCCACCGCCAGGCGGGAGCCGTCCGCGCGCGCCCGCGGCGCGAGCGCGGAACAGAAGCACAGGCCAAGAACGACCGCGGCTTCCTTCGACGAACGCCTGCGTATGCGCATCCGCCCAGATTGTAAGGATGGCGAAGCGCGCGCGAAACGGGGGAAAGAGCCTACATATTTGGTCGTTGCGCTTTGTATACGCGAAACGGCCGAAACGTAACCCCGCGGGGACGTTCAAAATGGTCGAGCGGCGGCGCGCCGTCCCCGCCTACGTCAGGTTCGCGAGCGCGCCCGTGCAGACCGTGGGGTCGCCGAACGTCTTGACGTCGCTGTAGCCGAACGCATTCGCGATCGAGACGAGCAGGTTGTTGTGCGGCTGGGCGTTGTAGTTGAGGAACCGGCCCATGCGCATCGAGCCGCCCACGCCACCCGCGAGCACCCACGGGATGTCTTTGTAGGTGTGCGTGTTGCCCTTGCCGAGCTCGTTGCCCCACAGCAGCAGCGAGTTATCGAGCATGGGGCTGCCGTCGGTCTCGGTCGCCGCGGCGAGCTTGTCGAGCATGTAGTTGATTTGCTGTCCGTGCCAAATGGCGATCTGTACGAGCTTCTCCGTGTTGGCGGCGTCGTTGTCGCCGCCGTGAGACAGCGTGTGGTGCTCTTCGTTGACGCCGATCCACGGGTAGTACTGCCAGCTGTCGGCGTTCGCGAACATGAACGTCGCGACGTTCGTCATGCCGCACGTGAGCGCGAGCAGCATCAGATCCATCTGGATCTTCGCGATGGTCGGGAAGTTCGCCATCGCCTCGGGATCGATGCGCGCCGGCAGCGTCGGCGTCGCGCACGTCTGCGAGCCGGACTTCATCTGCAGCTCCATCGTGCGGATGCCCGTGAGGTGCGCGTCGAGGCGCGCGCGGTCGCCCGCCGAGAAGCGCAGCTCGAGCTTCGTGAGGTCGTCCTTGAGGAAGTCGAGCACGCTCTGGCGATCCGCCATCGTGCGCGCGAGCTGCGCGTCGCTCATGCCGGCCGTCGAGAACATGCGGCTGTACAGCTGCCACGGATCGTCGATCGCCGTGTTCGGCATGCTCGCGCCGCGGTACGAGATGTAGCGCAGTGGCTCTTGGCCCTGGATGCGCACGCCGAACTCGAGCGACGGGAACTTGGGCGCGCCCGGCGCCGCCGCCTGGCGGGTCGCGATCAGCTGATCGATCGACCCGCGATCGGCATAACCGGCCGGGCCTTCGGAGCCCGTGAACGGCCCCGGCAGCAGCGTGCCGCCCGTGAGCATGCCGCCCGGGCCCTTCATGTGCGGGCCGCCCGGGTGGTTCGCGCCGATCGTCGACGTCATGTCGACGCCCTTGAGCACGAGCATCTGGCTCTTGTGGGCGGCCATGGGCGCGAGGATGCGGCACTCGGTGCCGAGCGTGAGCGGCGAGTCGGGCGCCGCCGTGTTGGGGAAGAACGCGCCCGGGATCGTGCCGTTGGCCGAGAACACGCCGATGAAACGCTTGGCCGGCTTGGCGACGGCGCCGAAGCTCGTCGCCGAGCGCCAGATGGGCGACGTCAGCGCGACGGTGAGCCCGCCGAGCCCGCCGAGCAGGCGGCGGCGCGAGAACTTGGTGCGGCTGTCCGTGGTGCTCATCGGTTAGTTCCTCCCTTGCGCGAGCGGGCGGCGGTAGAGGAACGCGGGCGTCTGCACGATCGCGGCGGGCAGCGTGCGCAGGTCGGCGCCGCCCGCGTGGAACGTCTGCGTGAGCGTCTGCAGCGAGCACGAATCGGCGGCCTGCTCGCCGCGCCCGATGGCGTAGCGGAACCACTGCGTCGCGACGCACGACTCGACCTTGGCACTCGTGCCCAGCTTGGCGCCCAGCTCGCCCACGCCGTTGAAGGGACCGTCGACGTCGGTGCCCGAGACGGCGCCCGTCGCGTCGACGGGCTTACCACCGTCCATCGTCCGGTAGCGGCCGATGGCGTCGTAGTGCTCGAAGCCCAGGCCGATGGGGTCGATGAGCGTGTGGCACGCCGAACAGGTCGAGTTCGTCTCGTGCTGCTTGAGGCGATCGCGCGTCGACGCGCCCGGCGTGACCTCGGGGGCCTGCGGGATGTTCGCGGGCGGCGAGGGCAGCTGCTGACAGAAGAGCTGCTCGCGCACGAACTTGCCGCGGTAGATCGGCGAGCTCTCGCTGGCCTTGGCCTGCGTCGCGAGGAACGCAGGCAGCGAGAACAGGCCGGCCGCCGTGCCGTCGGTCTTGTCGGAGCTCGTGAAGCTGCCGTCGGTCGGGAACGACGTCGCGACGGCCCCGTAGACGGGCGCGAGCTTCGCGTTCGCGAACACCGTCTTCGACGTCAGCAGCGACGCGACGGTGCCGCCTTTGCTCGCGAGCACGTCGTCGAAGAACTTCTGGGCCTGCGCCGACATCGCGTTGCGCACGTCGTCGTTCCACTCGGGGAACAGCGTGCCGTTCTTCGCGACGTTGCCGAGTTCGGGCAGGTGGATCCACGATTCGAGGAAGTGGCGGACGACGAGCGCGCCGCGCGGATCCTTGAGCATGCGCGCGAGCTGCGTCGCCGCGTCGGCGGGCGTCGCGAGCATGCCGCCCGCGGCCGCCGTGAGGAGCGCGTCGTCGGGCTGGGTGTTCCACAGGCCGTACGACAGCCGCGCCGCGAGCTCGTAGCCCGACAGCTTGACCGCCATCGGGCCGACGGCCTCGGCCGTGCCGAGCTCGACGCGGTAAAGGAAGCGCGGCGCTTGCAGCATCCCGCGCAGCAGCAGCTCGAGGCCGTGCGCGTAGCCGCCGTTGGAGGCGCCCGCGTCGTAGAGCGTGAGGTGACGCGCGAGATCGGCGTCGGCGATCGGCGCGCGGTAGACCTTCGTGCCGAAGGCCTTGAGGAACGTCGTCGCGCAGGCGCGCGCGTCGGCGGTGGATGAAGTGGTCGACGCGCAGGGCGCGATGCGCGCGAGGGCCGCCTTGTCGGCGACGATCGCGGCGGCGACGGCCTCGGCGGCGCGCTGGTACTTGTCGAGGTCCGAGCCGTCGACG
>JBBQJG010000223.1:0-10194 GCA_038325725.1 Polyangia bacterium
CGCCGACGCGCAACTGCTGCCACCTCTACGTCCTCTGGCCTCATGGCCAATCCTGCTGAAGCGCTCATGATGGATCCCTTGCTCGCCCTCTACACTAATTTCCGGGGGGCGGGCTGTCTCACTCACGTTGGCACAGAGGGCGAAGGGCCGCAAATATTGCTTGCGCAACCTCGCGGACGGTTCGGCCGGCCGCCTGAATCCCCTGGGACTTTCCAATAAAACCGTACGGGTCAAGGCGCCTTCGTACCGGAATGACGAGGACACCACGCCCGAGCGCAAAGCCAACTTCTTGGTCGGTCCACTTGCTCTCCTGGAATCCGGGAACAAGAAGCGCCGCCATGGCTTGCATCGTGAGGAGCGCCTTCTCGATCTCATCCTGCCACTCAAGGGTCGGCTCGATGTCCTCGTGAGCGACGAACGCGGAGACACCAAATTCAGCGCGGATTGAAGCTGTGCCGCCTTACCCTTAAACGCCGATACATGGCTCAGAAAAAGCCGAAAGTACCCAGGTAGCCAGAAACGCGTAACGGCGGTATCGACCGAGCCTGGTCGGGCGTGGCCATGGGCGATCTCGAGGTCGTCTGCGACGTCAAGGACGTGTTCGACCGACTCATCTGCAAGAAGATCCTTAACGAAACGCCACTTGCTGTTGACGTTCGACGTTGGGCGTTCGGTGTCGACACCGAAGTCGCGCAGATACGACCTGATCTCGTCGTAGGTCATCTCGGCTTGGAGCTTGCGGCCGATCGTGTCGATCAACCTCAGCTTGTCGATTCGTCGGGCCATCACCGAGTGCGTCGAACTACCCGCGCCAGCGAAAGGTTCATCGTCGCTGCTCCCACGAGCTCGGGTGTCGATGAAGGTGCATGACGGCCACAACGGTAGACGTGTCTCGGTCAGCGAAGAAAAATACGCCAAACGGGAAATGCGAGAGGATCGCGCGCCTGATGTCCGCCGTGATCAGAGGAAACTGCAGCGGCCCGTGCTCAATCCGGGCGAAGACCTTTCGAAGCCCCTGCAGAAAGACGGCGCCGAGACCCTCGCGCTCGCCCTCGTACCACAAGGCAGCTTCGAACGCGTCCAGCTCCGCTTCGGGGCGAACGCGAAGCTCGGTCATCGAGACTTCAGCCGCCGTTCGAGCCCATCAAGGACGTCGTTCCACGGTCTTGCTTCATGCGGTGCAGCGCGATGAGCCACAAGGCGCTCTTCGAGAAGTTGTCGCTGCCACTCTTGCAGGGGGACTTGATCCGCGTTGGCCGCGATCCTGTCCCAAAGGGATTGCACGTAGTCGATCTTCTCTTCGACAGGAAGATCGTCGAAGCCCGGCGGTGGCATAGGGAGTGGCTGCGCCATCGCTGCGAGTATACAGCAGCAGCAAAGGCAGCCAGAACCACAAGAATCACTCCAACCGCACGCCCTGCCGTCTCAGCTCCGCTTGCACCCGCCGCACGTCGACCGTCGCCACGCACGCGCCGTCCTTGATCGACACCGCCGCCGCGACGCCCGCGCCCCGTCCGGTGACCGCGCAACACATCATGCTCCGCACCGACGCGTGCGAGATCGCGTCGCCCGCGATGCATCTGGCGGCGACGAGCAGGTTCCGGGGCCCGCCCTTCGGCACCAACGCGCGGTAGGGGACCTGGTAGTAGCGGCCGGTCGTCGGGAGCACCAACACGCCGTAGCCGTCGATGAACTCGGGGAAGATGCGAGCACGTCGGTCTCGGCGATGACCGGGACCTCGCGCGCGCTTTGCGTGACCGTCCGCAACGCGTGGCCACTACGAAGGCACGAGGAACGCGAGCAGCAATGCCCCGGCGAGAAGCATTCCCACCGTCAACGTCGTCTTGTTGAACCGACGGCGCCAGATGTCATGGCGGCGTCGTTTGAGCGCCGCATGGTAGCGGTCCATCCAACAGAGAGACTCATTCCAGTCGGGAGACATGGCGAGCCAGGCCATGATGCACCCAAGCCGGCGACAGCCGGGCGACGACTCGGGAACGATTCGGCGTCAGTGATCCGCGGCGTCGGGTCCGCGGAGCGAGGAGCAGTCGGGAAAGTACGCGTCGGTTCCCGTCGCATTCGTCCAGCCCGTGGGGATGCAGGTGCTCGAGAAGCTCCATTCAACGCCGTTGGGATCCGTGGCGCGCGTGACCGCCTGGCCGCAGAGGACGAAGGCCGGCCTCTGGCAGCCGACGGCTTGCCGGGGCTTCACGCAGGCACGTTGATGATCGATCGGTTGCCCCTCGATGACCTGGCAGCCGGCCGTGGCCGCGCAGGCGGTGACGGACAGCGAAGCGCAGTCCGCGCTCGCACCGTCTCCGTCGGATGAGCCGTCCTGGTCGACGCCACCGTCCGCCAGCGCGCAGATGCCAAGCGTCGTGTTGCGGCTAGCCGAGTCGTGCCACCCCGACGGAATACAGCGCCCGGGCACGATCCACTCTTCCCCCTGGAGATCGAAGAGCCGCGATGCCATGAGCTCGCAATTCGCGGTGACGTCGGTGCAGCCGACCGTGTGCTCCCCGAGCAAGCATGATTGGGGCGCGTAGATCCGACGACCGGAGAACGTCCGGCAATAGTCGGTGGTCGTGCAAACGGGGACCGACAAGGATTGGCAGGTCGCGCAGTCGTTGATCGTCGCGTTCGTGTGGGTCTGTGTCCATCCCGCTGGAACGCACGGAGACTGGAGGACCCACTCTTTCCCCGCGGGATCCTTCGTGCGCGAGGGCAGGACCTTGTCGCAGGTGCGTTGGCCGCCGCAGCTGACGAACTGGAGCGGCATCAAGCACGTCATCGACGCGTCGTCGGGCGCGCGCACCGGCTGCGCCTCGAGCGCCAGACATCCCTGCGTGTTCCCGCAGACGTCGAGGGAGACCTTCGAGCAATCGACGAGCGCCACGTTGCACGATAGACCGCTCAGCGCGAACGACGGTCCGGCCACGGCGAGGAAGAATCGCTTCACGTCGCTGACTCTAGACGATTCGCCAACCACGCGATCGTCATCTCCTCGGCCCAGTAGACAGGCCGCCACGGCCACGGGCCGCTCACGAAGCCGGTGTGGCCACCCCACGGCGTCACCGCGAACGTGACGGCGGGCGAGGCGACGGCGCGCGCGCGAACGACGGACGCCGCGGGGATGAACGGGTCGTCTTCGGCGGCAAAGCACAACGTCGGCACGCGAACGCGCGCGAGGAAGGGCAGGGCGCTCGCGCGCGCGTAGTAGTCGTCGGCGCCCGCGAAGCCGTGCAGCGGCGCCGTCGCGCGGTCGTCGAACTCGCGGATGCCGAAGGCGCGCCGAATGCGCTCGCGATCGAGGTGACGCGTCTCCTCGGGAAAGCGCTCCATGACGTCGAGGACCTTCGGGCGCACGCGGCGCATGAAGTTCCAGATGTAGAAGCGCCCGCTGGGACGATCGAGAAAATCGGCGGCGGCGCCGAGCTCGTACGGGACGGACAGCGCCACCGCCGCGGAGAGCGCGCTGTCTCTGTCGCTGGCGTGGTCGCCGAGCCACTTGAGCAGCACGTTGCCGCCCATCGAAAAGCCGATCGCCGCGAACGGCACGCGCGGCTCGCGCGCCGCGAGCGTGCGCACGACGAGGTCGAGATCGTCGGTGTCGCCCGCGTGGTAGAGGCGCGGGCGCTTGTTGCGCAGGCGCACGCGGAGGTTCGCGGGATCGCGCGCGCACGAGCGGAAGTTCAGCGCCGTCACGTTCCACCCGGCCCGCGCGACGAGCAGCGCGAGCCCCTGCGTGTGCAACGAATACGCGCTGCCCTCTGTCCCGTGGAGAATCAGCACGCGCGGCGCGCCCGGGTCCGCGTCGGCGTGGTCCAGAACCAGCTCGTCACCGTCGGGCGTCGCCAACACCTCGCGCGTGAACGTCACGAGCCGCCGCGACCGCGCGAGCCGCGCCCACAACGTCTGTAAGTGCGGCCCCCGGATCCACCACCCGGGTCGCGCGTCGGCGAAAGTCAGTTCCATGCGAACGACGCCAATCTAATACACGGCCCCCCCCGCCATTGACGCCCGTCGTCCCTGAGGCGACTCTGCCCGCGTGATCCGCAAAGCGGCGCTCCTCGTGCTCGCCCTCGCCGCCGTCGCGGCGCCCCTCTTCTGGGGCCTCCAACAGTCGCACGGACCCGGCGGGCGCGCGTCGGCGCCGACGACCGCCGACGTCATCGTCGTCGGCAGCGGCATCGGCGGCTTGTCGGCCGCGTACGAGCTCGCCCTCGGCGGCGCCGACGTCATCGTCGTCGACATGTCGTCGATCTTCGGCGGCCACGCCGTCATGGCGACCGGCGATCTCACCCTCATCGACACGCCCTACCAGCGCGCGCACGGCATCCAAGATTCGCCCGACCTCGCTTACCGCGACTTTCTGACGTGGGGCGAGGATCCCGACCCGACGTGGACGCGCTACTACGTCGAGCACTCGCGCGACCAGGTCTACGACTGGCTCACGTCGATGGGCATCACCTTCGAGACGCTCGTGCTGCCGCCCGGCAATTCCGTCCTGCGCGCGCACCGGACGAAAGGCCGCGGCATCGGCCTCGTGAGCCCGATCTTCGCGGAGGTAGCCCGCCGGCCCAACGTCTCGTTTCGCTGGAATGAGAGGGTCGATCGCCTGCTCGTCACCGACGGGCGCGTCTCGGGCGTCGCGACGACCAGCACGCGCACGGGCGCGACGGGCGAGCTGCACGCGCGCGCCGTCGTCATGGCGACCGGCGGCTTCCAGAGCAACCTCGACATGGTGAAGGCCGCGTGGCGCTCGGATGTCCCGTTCCCCGCGCGCATGCTCATCGGCTCGGGGTGGAACTCGGTCGGCCTCGGGCACGACGTCGCGAAGGCGGCGGGCGCGGCGCTCACGCGCCTCGATCACCAGTGGAACTACATCACGGGGCTGCCGGACCCGCGCTACCCGGGCGCGAACCGCGGGCTCAACGCGTACAACGAGCTGTCCGTGTGGGTGAACGCCGAAGGGAAGCGCTTCCTGGCCGAGCGCGCGAGCCCGAAGATCGGGATGCCCATCGTCGCGCGCCAGACCGGCTCGATGTACTGGTCCGTGTTCGACGAGGACACCAAACATTCGTTCTGGGTCGCCGGATCCGACTGGACGTCGTGGAGCCGCGTCGAGCGCCTGATCTTTCAAGACGCCGATCTCATGAAGTCGGCTTCGACAATCGAAGAGCTGGCCGGCAAGTGCGGTCTGCCCGCCGCGACGTTGCGCGCGACCATTGACCGCTTCAACGCGATGGTCGACGCCGGCACGGACGTCGACTTCGGCCGCTTCGGACAGGACAAGCCACTCAAGCCCAAGCGCATCGATCACCCGCCGTACTACGCGGCGCAGTTCTTCCCCATGACGCGCAAGAGCCTGGGCGGCGTCGCGATCGACGCGCAGGCGCGCGCGCTCGACGGCGCGGGCCACGCGATCCCGGGCCTGTACGCCGCGGGCGAAGTGACGGGCTTCGCGGGCATCAACGGCAAGTACGCGCTCGAAGGCACGTTCCTCGCGCCGTCGATCGTCACGGGCCGCGTCGCGGGCCGCGCCCTCGTCGCCGAGCTCGCGCCCGGCAAGACGCCGCCCGCGCCGCAAGCGCTGCCGGCGCCGATGCCCGCGCCGCCGTCTTCACCCACGGCCGCCGCGTGCATGAACTGCCACCAGCTCCCGACGCTCGTCGTGCAGAAGCGCCCCGGCTATTGGCACTTCGAGAAGGTCCACGCTGTCGTGCTCGCGAAGCAATACGACTGCATGAAGTGCCACGCCGACCTCGGCCCCACCTACGAGCCGACGCGTCACCAGATCGATCGCCTCGCCCAGACGCGCGTCTGCACGAACTGCCATTCGGGCGAAGATCGCTAGAATCAGCCCATGGCGAAGCCGATCGTCTACAAGACCACGCACAAGATCCGCTTTTCGGATCTGGACTCCTACGACCACGTCAGCACGGCGAAGTACGCCGCCTACTACGTCGACCACCGCATGCAGGGCATTCGCGACAACATCGGCTGGGACCTGCAGACGCTCGCGAAGCTCCCGTTCATGGTGTGGGTCCGCCGGCTCGAGATCGATTTCATTCGCCCCGTGCGCGACGGCCAGGAGATCACCGTGACCTCGTTCGTGCGCGAGCTGCAGGGCCACGACGCCTTCATCGAGGGCACGATGGTCGACGCCACCGGGAAGGTCGCGTCGCGTTGTCTCATGATCGTCGCGTTTGTCGACAAGGCGACGAACCGCTCCGCCGATTGGCCGCCCGACGTCGCGGCGCTGTTCTTCGAAAAAGAGCCGCCCGCGTAGCTCAGGGCTCGCGCGCGACGACCGTGATCGCGCCGCCCGGGCCGGGCGCCGCGAGGCGCGTGCCCACGAGGTTTCCGTAGCGATCGACGGTCGTCGCGACGTGATAGGGCCCGAGCACGAGCTCTAGATCTCCGTACGCGAACTGCGTGCCATAGACGCGGAACGTGCCCGACAACGCCGCCGTCGCGAGCGTGTCGTCGCCCGTGAGGAACTTCACCTCGAGGGGCATCTCGGTCAGGTCCACGCAAGCCGCGGCGGCGCGCACGAGCGTTCGCGTCCCGCACGCCTCTGCGCTGCGCACGAGGCCGGGGCGCTGCGCGCTGGCCGTCGGCGCGGCCGGTCCCGCGGCTTGCTCGACGGTGAACGACACGTGCGTGATCGCGCCGCCGTCCGGCACGAACGTCAGCATCCACGTGCCCCCGACGGCGGCGCTCATCTCGGGCGCGTCGTATTCGAACGTGGGCCCGGTCGGGCCGCCGCACGCGAACGAGGGGTTTAGGAAGAAGGCCGCGAGAGGGATCGCCCACAACAATCGGCGCATCGACGGAGTGTCCGCCCGACGCGCCGACGATTCAAGCCGGCGCGCCGCGCTCAAGCCGGCGCGCCGCGCATCAAGCCGGCGCGCCGCGCATGGCGTCGAGCGCCGGGCGCAGCGCCGCGATCAATCGGTTGTTCTGGTCGGGGCGGCCGACGGTGATGCGGAGCTTCGTGCGCAGCTCGGGCGAGGGCCACCAGCGTACGAGCAGCCCGGCCTCGCGCAGCGCCTCGTACACCGACTGCGCGCGCACGCCGACTTCGACGAGCACGAAGTTCGCGCGCGATTCGGGCCCCTGGAGGCCCAGCGCGTCGAGCTCGCGCTCGAGGCGGCTGCGCTCGTCGAGCGTGCCGCGCATCGCGGCCTCGTGCGTCTTGCGGTCCTCGAGCGCCGCCGTGCCGAGGGCCTGCGTGAGCGCGTTGACGTTGTAGCTGTCCTTGACCTTCGCCATCTCGGCGACCAGCTCGGCCGACGCGAACATCAAGCCGAGGCGCGCGCCCGCGAGGCTGTAGCTCTTCGAGAACGTGCGCAGCACGACGACGTTCGGGTGCTCTCCGAGGTACGGCAGGATGCTCGCGTCGATTCCGTCAGCGAGCGCGAAGTCGACATAGGCCTCGTCGACGACGACGATCGCCTTCGTCGCCTCGGTGGCGAGCTTGCGCAGCTCGTCGACGGGCACGAGCGTCGCCGACGGGTTGTTCGGGTTCGCGAGGATGATCATCTTCGCGCGCTGCTTGGCGAGCCCCTCGGGCAGGTCCCAGCGCTTGCCCGTCTGGCGGAACGGCGACGTCACGAGCTTCGCGCCCTGAATCTCGGCGAGCTGTTGGTACAGGCCATACGTGGGCCACGGGCACGCGACGCGCTCGCCGGCGTCGAGGAACGTCCGGTAGAGGATCGTGAGGCAATCGTCAGAGCCGTTGCCCGCGAGCACCTGGTCGGGCTTGACGCCGAAGCACGTCGCGGCCGCCTCCCGCAGGCGACCGCTCGTCGGGTCGGGGTACAGGCGCAGCGAATCCTCGGCGATCCCGGAGAGCACGTTCATTGCGGCCGGCGACGGCGGGTACGCGCCTTCGTTCGTGTTCAGCTTGATCGCGTCGGGGCGCTGCTCGCCCGGCGTGTAACCGCGCATCTTGCGGATCGCGGGCCGGACGAGAGACAAGGCGCCCTGAAGGGCGCGCTGCGCGTCGGTCTTTCCAACTGCCACGCGCGATAGGCTATCCTGAGTCCCCGCAAATGGCTCGCATTCTCATCATCGACGACAACGAGACGATGCGCGAAGGCCTGGGCGCGACAGTGCGGCGCATGGGCCACGAGGCCGTGCTCGCGAAGTCGGGCGCCGAGGGCCTCGCGGCGTTCAAGGCGAAGGCCGCCGACTTCGTCATCACCGATCTCAAGATGGAGGGCACGGGCGGGCTCGACGTCGTCAAGGGCGTGCGCGAGCGCGATCCAGATTGTCCCGTCATGATCGTCACCGCCTTCGGCACCGTCGAGACGGCCGTCGAGGCGATGCGCCTCGGCGCGTTCGAATTTTTGCAGAAGCCGTTCGCGCCCGAGGTCGTCCGGCTCAAGGTCGAGCGTGCGCTCGAGCTGTCGCGCGAGAAGCGCGCGCGCGAACGCGCCGAGGCCGAATCGGCCGCGCTGCGCGCCGACGCCGCGGCTCCGTACCGCTTCAACGAAGACTTTGGAATGGTGGGCGAGACGCCGGTCATGCGCGCCGTCTTTCAAACGATTGAAAAGGTGGCGCCCACCGACGCGTCGGTCTACGTGCACGGCGAATCGGGCACGGGCAAAGAGCTCGTCGCGCGCGCGCTGCACGCGCGGTCGAAGCGCGCGGAAGGGCCCTTCGTCAAGGTGAACTGCGGGGCGCTCACGGAGACGCTGCTCGAGTCGGAGCTGTTCGGCCACGAGAAGGGCGCCTTTACGGGCGCCATCAAGCGCAAGCTCGGGCGCTTCGAGCTCGCCGACAAGGGCACGCTGTTCCTCGACGAGATCGGCGACATCACGCCGGGCCTGCAGCTCAAGCTCTTGCGCGTCCTGCAAGAGCGCGAGTTCGAGCGCGTCGGCGGCGAAGAGACAATAAAGGTCGACGTGCGCATCGTGTCGGCCACCCACCGCGACATCCAGGCCGACGTCGCCACCGGGCGCTTTCGCGAGGATCTCTTCTATCGCCTGCACGTCGTGCCGTTGGTCGTGCCGCCGCTGCGCGAGCGTCGCGAGGACATCCCGCGCCTCGTCACGCACTTCATCGCGAAGCTCGGGCCGCGCACGAACCCAGCCATCAACGGCGTCTCCGAGCCGGCGCTCGCGCGGCTCGTGACGTACGGGTGGCCGGGCAACGTCCGCGAGCTCGAGAACGTCATCGAGCAGGCGCTCGTGTTCAGCGAGGGAGACAAGATCGACCTGTCGTCGCTGCCGACGGGCGTGCGCGGCATCTCGGCCGAGAACACGCTGCAAACGCCGCCGGGCGAGATGTCGCTGCCGGAGATCCTCGAGGACCTCGAGCGGCAGCTCATCCTGCGCGCCTACGACAAGAGCGGCGGCGTCAAGACGGAGACGGCGCGCCTGCTCGGCATCAAGACGAGCGCTCTGTACTACAAGCTTGAGAAGTACGGCATCGGGACGATTGAGTCTCGCGAAAGCCGCGGCGACAAGGGCGCCGCCGACGGGGAGACGCCCGAGCGCGAGGAGCTGCTCGGTGACGGTCCCGGGGCCGGTGAGGCCAAGCCGCGCTGACGCCGCGTCGGGCGCGGATGGTTGGGCGCGCCTCGTGGACGCGCGCGGCCCTCGCGCCGTCGCGCGCGTCTCGGTCTGTGATCGCGGCCCTCGCGCCGTCGCGCGCGTCTCAACCTGCGCGGCGCTCGCCGTCGTCCTCGTGGTCGTCGGCGCGCTCGTGCTCGGCTGCGCGACCGACGCCGAGGCACGCCGACGCGCCGCCGTCGCGGGCGCCGTCGAACAAGGTCACGCGAGCTACTACGCGCCCAGCTTCGCGGGCCGCCGCACCGCCTCGGGCGAGCGCTACGATCCGCAGAAGCTCACGGCCGCGCACAGGTCGCTGCCGCTCGGCACGCGCGTCCGCGTGACGCGCGTCGGGACCACTCACGCCGTCGAGGTGCGCGTCAACGATCGCTGCGGCTGCACGCACGGCCGCGTCATCGATCTCTCCGAAGCCGCCGCCCGCCGCCTCGGCATGCTCCACGCCGGCGTCGTCGCCGTGAAGGTCGAAGTCCTCCACTAGAAGTCGCGGAGCCGCTTCTCCATCCGCACGATCGGCACCGGGATCCCCGCCGATGAGAGGCGCTCCTGATCGCCGCACAGCCGAAACCCCGCGTGCTCGTAGAACGCGATGGCGTTGAGCGACATCGCGCCG
>JBBQJG010000224.1:0-10093 GCA_038325725.1 Polyangia bacterium
CGGGTCTGGCGCGGGCGCGATCACCTTGCGCAGCGTCGGCAACACGAGCGCGCCCGTGAACATGCCGGCCACGGGCCCGATCGCGAGCCCCGCGCGCACGGGCGTCGTGCTGCCATTCGAAAAGGGTGCCGCGACGCCGGCGCCCGCGACGGTACCGAGCGCGCCGAACAAGCTGAGCCACCCGAAGTCGCGCGGCTCGACGACGTCGTTGCGGAGCAGCGCGTACCCCGTGAAGAACCCGACGTTGGCGCCGATGAGGCCGCCCATGACGTCTTGGTGCGGATCGTTCGCGAAGAGCGAGCCCGAAAACGCGCCAGTCCACGCGCCCCACGCCGCGAAGCCGGCGGCGGCGGGCGCGGCGCTCTTGACGTCCGACGACATCATCGCGAGGCCGAGGGCAGAGCCCACGCCCGCGCCCACGAGCGCGGCGCCACCGTACTGCGCGCTGCCCGACGCGCGGCCCGACCACGCGAACAACAATGACTGGGAGACGCCGAGGCTCGCGCCCGCGGCGGCGGCGCCGACGAGGCGTTCCGTCGGCTGCCCCTCGAAGCTGGGACCGAGCGCGAGGCCGCTCACGAGGCCGAGCGTCGTGCCGCTCAGCATGAGCCCGACGCCGCCCTGTCCGTGCAGCGAAGGCGACATCAGGGCGAGGCCGCCGCCGAGCGCCGAGCCGATCGCGCTGCCCGTCGCGCCGAACCCGCCACGGATCGGCGACAGCTCGAAGCCCGCCGAGGCGAGCGTCGCCGCGCCGAGCCCGCCGAAGCCGCCGAGCGCGAGCGCGCCGACTTGCTCGCGCGCCGTGACGTGCGCCGGGTCGTGCAGCACGTAGGGAAGCCAGCCGCCGAACCACACGCCCTCGCTCCCCGCGAGCGCGAGCAGCGGCGCGTCGGCGCGCTTGAGCGTGATTTGATCGTGGAGCGCGCCGCCGAGGAGCATGCCGGCCGTGCCCGCGCCGAGCAGGCCCCACACGGGCGCGTTCGCCTGCGTGCTCGCGAGCGCGCCCGCGCCGGCGCCCGCGCCCGTCCACAGCGCCTCGAGCACGGCGGCGTTCTCGAGCGTGTCGTCGTCGATCGACAAGTGCGCCGACAGCAACGTCGCCGTGCCGACGGCGCCGAAGCCGCCGAGGGCGAGGGCGCCGAGGCGCTCGCGATCGGACGCCATGCCGTTCGCGTGCATCAGCGACGGGATCCAGCCACCGAGCCACAGGCCCTCCGCGCCCGCGAAGCCGAGCCAGGGCGCCTGCGCGGCGCCGATCTTGATCTGCTCGTGGAGCGCGCCGCCGAGGAACAGGCCCGCCGTGCCCGCGCCGAGCAGGCCCCACACGGGCGCGTTAGGCTGCGCGCTCACGAGGGCGCCCGCGCCGGCGCCCGCGCCCGCCCACAGCGCCTCGAGCGCGACGGCGTTCGCGAGCGTGTCCGTCTCGGGATGAACGACGGGCGACAGCAGCGTCGTGAGCCCCAGGCCGCCGAAGGCGCCGAGCGCGAGCGCGCCCCCGCGCTGTCGCGCCGACACCGCGGCGTCGGCGTGCAGGAGCATCGGCACCCAGCCGCCGAGCCACGCGCCTTGCCCGCCGCCGAACGCGAGGAGCGGCGCGTCCGCTTCCTTGAGATCGATGGCGTTGTGAAGCGCGCCACCGAGCACGAGCCCCGCCGTCCCGCCGCCGAGCAGGCCCCAGACGGGGGCATCGTCGCGTCCGCTCAGCAGCGCGCCGGCGCCCGCGCCCGCGCCAGACCACAGCGCGTCCAGCGCCATGGCGTTCGCGACGAGGTCGGTGTCGACGGTGAGCGCGGGCGTCATCAGCGACGCGGCGATCGATGACAGGCCCGCGCCCGCGAGCACGCCGCCCCAGCGGGTCGTGTCGCTGATGGTGCTCGCGCTCCCGTGGCCGAGCGCGGCCGCCCAGTAGCCCGTCCAGCCGCCGAGGCCCGTCGCCGCCGCCGTGAGCGCGACGTCGCCTTCGTCGAGGTGCAGCCGCGGCCACGCGAGCGCGCCGACGGCGAGGCCGCCCGTCGTGCCGACGACGAGCCCGAGGCGCTCGGGGCGGCTGCTCGCGCCGTCATGAAACAGCAGGCCGACGCCGAGCCCCGACGCCAGGCCGTCGAGGCCGCCGAGCGTCGTGAGGCCCACGTCATGCGGCGTGGCGTCGGTGGCGTGGCTCGACGCCGCGCCCGCGATCGCGCCCGCCGACAGCCCGAGCAGCAACCCACCATCGATGTCGCGCGTGCCGAGGCCGTTCCAGCGCGACTGTCCGAGCGTGGGCGTGAGCGCGCCGACGAACGCGCCGAACCCGGCGCCCGACGCCGCGCCGAGCGCGTCCGTGCGATCGAGCGGCGTGTACGTCTGCGCGATCGCGGCGGCGCTCTCGCCCGCGACCGAGCCGGCGAGCGTCGCGAGCGTCTCGGCCGCGTCGCCGCGATCCTTCGCGAGCAGCGCGGCCCCGAGGCCGAACATCCCGCCCGTGAGCTTGCCTGTCGCAACCACGAGCGCGTCACCGTCGTGCAGCCGCAGATACTTCGAGGCGACGAGCCCCGCCGCGACCTCGGTCGAGCTGCCGAGCAGCACGCCGCCCC
Organism: Polyangia bacterium; assembly: GCA_038325725.1. Lineage (GTDB taxonomy): Bacteria > Myxococcota_A > Polyangia > Fen-1088 > Fen-1088 > DASZFV01. The sequence goes on from JBBQJG010000224.1 coordinate 2,574, forward strand.
ACGCTTGTCGCGCGGTCGCGTCCGAGATGACCCCGGTCGGGCTGAGCGCGCCCGCGAGCAGGAGGCCGTCGGCGGCGCCGAACGTGCCGCCCAGCAGCGCGAACGTCGTCGCGTCGGGGCCGAGCGTGCTCGCGAGGTGCAGGTGCGGCTCGAGCGCCATCGCGCCGCCCATGAGCGCGAGCGGGCCGAGCGTGGCGCCGACGCGCGGTCCCTGCGACGTGCACGGCGACGCGCCGCACGGCGCGACGAAGCCGACGCCCGCGCCGATGCCGAGGCCGAGCACGCCCGCGACGGCGGTGACGCCGACCTCGCCGCCCGTCGCGTGCGTGAGGTGCGCCGTCGCGAGCCCCGCGGTCGTGCCGAGCGAGAGGCCGAGCCACTGCGCGCCGGCGACACGGCGCGAGTCTTCGAACGAAGCCGCGCCGAGCGTCGGCGCGAGCGTGCCGACGAGCAAGCCCGTGCCGAGGCCGAGCGCGCCGCCGCCGTAGTCGGGCGCGCGCAGCTCGAGGCCCGGCGCGAGTCGCGCGCCGACGCCAAGCCCGACGCCCGTGCCCAGCAAGACGCCGACGGCGTCGGGCGTTCCTTTCTCTTGAGTGACGAGCTTCGCGACGCCGAGTCCACCCGCGAGGCCGAGTCCCGCGCTGCCGGCGGCGAACGCTTGCTCTTCTCCACTCGGTGCGAACCAGCGCGACGCGACGAGCCCCGACAGGCCGCCGAGCGTCGCGCCCGTGAGCAAGCCGCCGTACAACCGCGCATCGTCGGCGGCGCCGAGCGGTTGGCCGTGATACGACGCCGCCGAGGCGAGCCACCACGTGCCCGCGCCGTAGAGCGTGCCCGTCAACGTCAGCGACGCCGCGCTCGGCCCTGGACGCAGGTACGGCTCGTAGGCGTAGCCGGCGCCCGCGAGCACGAGTCCGCCGAGGCCCGCCGACAGCGCGCGCGCGTGAACGTCAGCGGACGAGAACGTCGCGCCCGGGCCGCTGTCGCGCGAGAAGCCCTGGGCGGTGAGGTGCAGCCCGAGGCCGAGCGCGTTGCCGCCGAGCAGACCGACGCCCGCGAGCGCGAGCCGACGATCGTCGGTCTCGACGAACGGGCCGAGCGCCGCGCCCGCGAGATACCCGACGCCGAGTCCCGTCGAGACGCCGCCCCATGACTGATGGCTGCCGAGGAACCCGCCGTCGAGCGCGCCCGCCGCGAGCAGACCGCCCGACCAGCCGAGCCCCGTCGCGCTCGCGAGCATGAGGTGCACGTCGTTCGTCGTCGGGTCCAAAGCGCGCGCGCCGATCACGGCGCCCGCCATGACGAACGGCGTGGCGACGACCTCGGGCGTCGACAGCGTCGGCGAGCTGCTGCGCATGAGCTTGAACCCGAGCGACGACAGGCCCGCGCCGAACAGCAGGGTGTCGGACAACACGAGCTGCTGGCCCGTGACCGGCCACTTGCGCGCGCTCCACACGCCGAGACCCATCCCCAGGGCCTCGCCCGCGGCGGGCAGGCCGTAGGTCGCCAACGCCGTGTGGCTGCCGCTCACGTTCCAGGCCTCGAGGCCGACGAACGTGCCCCACGCCGTCGTATTCGTGTACCAAGCGGCCTGCTCGATCGTCGGGCGCACGCCGAAGCGCGACAGGCCCCACGATGTTCCGAAGCCGATCACGGCGCCCGCCGAGCCGAGCAGCAGCTGCGGCGTCGCGCTCGACAGGCCGCCCATCGCGCCGATGTTGCGCATGAGCGCCGCGCCCGCGACGGTGGACGCGCCGATCGCGAGCGGCGTTCCCGGCAGCGGACCGCGCGGCGCGGGCGGCGTCTCGACGGGCGCGGGAAGGGGCGCCGCCGGCGCCGCGTCGTTGCTCGCGAGCGGGGGCAGGGCAGGCGAGGGGAGCGCCGGGCTCGTCGTCGGCGCGTTCGTGATCGCGACCGGCGCGGGTGGCCCATAGGCGGGTTGATCGTTCGTCGCGATCGCCGTCGCGAGGGGCGCGGCGGTGGGCGCCGTCGCGGGCGGCGCGGCTGACGTCGTCGCGGGCGGGCGTTGGTCGCGCGCGTGGATGTCGCGGGCCGCGTCGGCGAGCGCGGGCGGCGACGCCTTCTGAAGGCGCGCGAGCTCGGGCGCGGGCGGCGCCTTGCCGAGGGCGTCGAGCGCGTCGAGCGCGCGCGCCTGAACCTCGGGCGCCGGATCGTGAGCGAGCGCTGCGCCGAGCGCGCCCTCGGCCCGCGGCACCCGACACGACGCGAGGCGCGCCGCCGCGCGCGCGCGCGCCGCGGGCACCGCCGGTGGGAACAGGTCGAGCAGCGCTTCGGTGACCGCCTCGGGCGCGCACGAGGCCGCGGGCGCCGCGCGACCGTACAATCCGATGACGACGACGGCGTGGCCGTTTTCGCCCGCGAGCCACAGCGAGACGATCGCCTCGGGCCGCTGCCACGTCATCGAGAGGCGCGCGCGACCCGCGAGCAGCTGCGCGAGCTGCTGCCGGTCCGGCAAGGGGCGCGCGCCACTCCAGCCCGGCGGGAGCTCGGCCGGCGTCGTCGGCGGCCCGAAGAGGCTCGCCAGCCAGCCGGATAGGGCGTCGAAGCGCCGCCGGTAAAGCACCATCTCGTCCAAGGGCGTCGCGTCGACGAGGAACGCGCGCGCGAGACGATCCTGCTCGTACCAAAACGTGCCCGACATTGAAGCGAGCAGAGGGTGGGGCACCGAGGGGCACACGAGGGGAATCGCGGGCGCCGCGCCGTCACGTCCGGGAACGAGGACGCCGATGGAGCAAGTGACGCCGAGGCGTCCGGCCATCGCCTGTAGCTCCTGAGGCGCCGAGCCGGGGCGCACGCCGAAGACGCGCTCGACGGGCGCCGTGCCGACGGGCTCGACCGCTCGCGCTTCCGTCGTCGCGAGGAGGCTCGCGCTCGACAAGACGGAAACGATGATCGCCAGACGGGCTCGGTTCGCGGGCATCAGCACGGCCGCTGTCCACAGCAACGGTCGTGCCGCGGCGGCGCGTCCTCGATTCGCCGCCGTTTTTCGAGGTTTCCGCGCGGCCACGTGTTCGCTTTCGAACACCCCGAGGGTCGGTTCTGAACGCCGCACCGCCCGCAGAACGCTCGGAAACCTATGCTAGGGTCCGGCATCGCAATTCGCACTTGTCGAACGCAACGAACGCAACCAATTCCGGAGGCATGAGATGAGCCTGGTTACCAAGAAGGCGCCTGATTTCACGATTGATGCCGTCGTCGGCGACGGAGAGTTCAAGACGATTTCGCTCTCCGACTTCAAGGGGAAGTACGTCGTCCTCTTTTTCTACCCCGCCGACTTTACGTTCATCTGCCCGACGGAGATCCAAGAGTTCTCACGCAGGCACAAGGAGTTCGCCGAGGCGAACGCCGTCATCCTCGGCTGCTCGACGGACTCGAAGCACTCGCACAAGGCGTGGATCAAGAACGGCCTCGGCGCGCTGAATCACCCGCTCCTCGCCGACTTCAACAAGACGATCTCGCGCGACTACGAGGCGCTCATGGACAACGGCATGGCGCTCCGCGCGACGTTCATCATCGATCCCGAGGGCATCGTCCAGCACGCGTCGTACAACGCGGACCTGCTCGGTCGCTCGGTGTCCGAGACGCTGCGTCTCGTGCAGGCCGTCCAGACGGGCGAGCGCTGCCCCGTCGAATGGAAGCCGGGCAGCAAGACGCTCGGCAAGCCGGCCTAGACGTCGCTTCGAAGTTTTTGTAACGCCTCGACGTAACGCCCGTCTCGCCTGAGGCGTAGCTTCCCCCGGCGACGCGAACGGTCTATCGTTCGCGTCGCCGTGACGATGTCTTTCCCGACGACGTTGGAACGAACAATCCGCAGAGGCGCCGCGTGCGGTGCGCTGCTGCTGGCGTTGGTGGCGCTCGGCTGCGCCGCGCCCGACGCGCGCGCCCGCCCCGTGCTCCTGACGACCGCCGACTTCGCGTCGCTCGTCGCGGCAGGTGCGAGCCCGGACGAAGGCCTCACGCCGGGGTACGGGCTGCCGGGCGGCATGCCGCTCAAGCGGATCCTCTCGCAGCCAGGCGGAACGCCCACGCTCGAGCTCCGCGAGACGTTCACCGAGGGCTATCGCTCGGAGTACGTCACGACGGAGATCTGGGCCGGCTTCTCCGCGGTCTGGGTGCAGCCGGTCTACATCCCCGTGATGGGCTACGCCGCCAACGGGACGCCGATCCGCGCCGCGCCCGAAGACGAGCACCCGATCTTCAGCGTCGGTCCCGGTAGCGCCTTTTACAGCCCGTACTGGGAGGTGCACACGTTCGAGGTGCCGGCGGGCGACGAGGTCGCGTCCTTCAAGTCCGTACGTGACGTGCTCGATCGCGGCGTGAACCTTCGCGAGGGTGAGGCGCGCGTCATGTCGATCGTGCCCGAGGGCGTCGAGCCGCCGACGCCGACCGACGTCAAAAATCCCGACAACGAGTTCGTGTACCCGAAGATCGGCGGGCCGACGAAGCGGACGGGACTCCTCGGCGGAAACGTCGTCCACTTCCTCGACTTCAACGGCGGCACCTTCACGTGGGACACCTATGGCGTCATCGAAGAGGCGCCGATCTTCGTGTGGGTCGCGCGCGACGCGACGGGCGAGCTGCACGCGCTCGATCTCCCGACGGTCGCGGGCACGGGCCCGCTCTATTCGAATCGGCCGGCGCAGGTCTGGGGACCCAATCAAGACATCCCCAAGTACGGATCGTACTGGCGGCTGTACACGGTCGAGGTGCCGAGCACGGCGCAGGTGTTCGCGGCGCCCGACGACGCGGCGACGCGCGCGGCGCTCGACGCGTTTCCGTCGCTCGTCGCGGCGACCTACGATCCGACGCTCACGGCCGCGGGCAACAACTCTCAGTATGCCGGGCGCGTGATGGTCAACCCGGCGTGCGTCGCGAAGACCGACAACGCCGAGCCTTATTTTCCCAAGGACAATCCGGCGCAACCCAATTGCCGTTACCTCGACTCACAGGAGAAGATCGAACACTTCATACCCGGAGCCGCGATCGTGCGGACCGACATCCTCGTGACGTGCCCGTTCGTTTCGTATCACGACGCCCCGGTGAATCCGTGAGGCGGGCCGGCAGGCGCGCGCTCGGGGCCGCGGGGCTTTTGGGCGTGACGCTGTGGGCTGGCGGGGCGCTCGCGCAGATGGCCGCGCCGCCGCCCGTCGCGACACCCGAGGTTCCCGATGACGACGCGGGCAACGACAGCGCCGGCTACACGCCGCCCAACGACGGTCCGGGTGCGCCGTCCTCCGTCGTCATCAATGGCTACCTCGACGTCGGCTACGCGCGCGCGCAGGGCGACGGCACGAGCTTTCCGCCCACGGACACGCGCATGCCCGTCGACTACGGCGTCGATGCGTTCGCGCCCGCCGTGAACTCGCGCGGCGACGTCGCCTCGACGGCGCACGACGATCGCCTCGTCAACGGCTTCCTGCCGCGCTCGGTGGGCATCGGCGGGCGCCCGTCGTTCCTGCTCAACACGGTGGCGCTCGACTTCAAGTACGTCTCGCCGTCGGCGCCGCTCACGATCTTCACGCGCGTGCTCGCGTTGCCGCGCTTCTCCGCGTCGGGCGACGCGACGCGCTTCCTCGTCGAGCAGGCCTTCGGCCGCATCATCCCGTTCGATTCGCTCGAGCTCGCGCTGGCCGTCGGCAAGTTCGATTCGGTGTTCGGCATCGAGTACCTCGACAACGAGGCGAACATCCGCACGGGCATCACGCCGTCGCTCATCGCGCGCTACACGACGGGACAGTCGTTGGGCGCCAAGCTGTTCTACCGGCTGCAGCTCGCGCCGCTGTGGTCGGCGCTGAGCCTCAACGTCGCGGCGACGAACCACGGCTCGTTCATCGAATCGCTGCAGACGGCCGACGCGAGCCTCACGGGCGTGCCTGTTGTAACAGCGCGCCTCGGCTACGAGCTGAACCTGCCGCACGTCCAGATGAAGCTCGGCGCCTCGGGCGCGTACGGGCCGCGCAACGACCAGAGCGATCGCGGCGCGAAGCTGCAGCTGCACGGCGCCGATTTTCGGCTCGCGCTCTTCGGGCTGTACGTCAACGTCGAGGCTGTGCAGGTCGACGAGGATGCGGGCGCCGCGAAGACGACCCCGACGGGCCCGCAGCTCGTCGCGTCGGGCTTTCACGCGCGCGGCTTCTACGCGCAGCTCGCGTACGCGTTCGCGCTCGAAACCGCCGGGCCGCTCCACAAGATCACGCCCTACGCGCGCTACGAACAGCGGCAAGCGCACTTCGAAGGCTTCGATCAGATCAAGGTGGATCGCCTCACGGCGGGCGTGCGCTTCGAAGTGTGGGACGCGCTCATTGTCAAAGGCGAGTGGCTCGTCAACCGTGAGCTCGCGGGCGCGCCGAACGTTCCCAACAACGTGCAGACGGCCTCGGTCGTGTACAGCTGGTGAGCAGGGAGCCGAACATGTGGAAGAAATCGATCGCCGCCGCCTTGCTCGCCGTCGTCGTCCAGGTGCCGGTGTCGCGCGTCGCGCGCGCCCACGCCGCCAGCCGTGAGTGGCTCGGCGAGGAGATGCCGCTGCCGCTGTCCGTGAAGACGCCGCAGGATCTCGCCGTCAAGGCCGTCGCCGAGCGGCAGTACCTCATCTTCAATCTGCTCGCGGGCGGCAAGATGGCGTGGGACGCCGGCGACTTCGCGACGGCGGCCGGCAAGTGGGAGAGCCTGCTGCGCGTACCGGGGCTCGATCCCGAGATCGAGCGCGTGATGCGGCCGCTCGCCGTCGCGGCGCGCGGCAGCGCCGGCGGTGCGCCCATCGCGACGCCGTCCGCGACGTCCCCCAGGGCGCCGGCCGAGGCCGCCGTCGCGGCGCCACGCGTGGCGCGCATTCTCCCCGTGACGGTGACGGGCTCGATCGCTGGCGGCGGCACGCCCGGGCCCGGCGGCGCCGTCGTGTGGCTCAAGCGCACGAACGGCGAGACGCCGCGGCCCTCACCCGCGAAGGGCAAGGTCATCAGCCAGCGGGGCAAGGCGTTCGTGCCCCACGTCCTCGCCGTGCCCGTCGGGACGAAGGTCAGCTTCCAGAACGACGACGCGATCTTTCACAATGTCTTTTCGCTCGGGAAGCCGAACGACTTCGACACGGGGCTGTACAAACAAGGCGGGACGTACGACCAGGTCTTCAAGAAGCCCGGTCCCGTGCAGCTGCTCTGCAACATCCACTCGTCGATGATCGGCTACGTCTTCGTCGTCGATTCGCCGTACTACGCGCAGGCCGACGGCTCGGGCGCCTTCACGATTCGCGGCGTCCCCCCCGGCGAGTACGAGGTCGAGGTGTGGCACGAGGGCTCGTCGAAGAACACGCGTCAGCACGTCGTCGTCGGCGTCGACGGCGTGCGCGGCCTCGACCTGCGCATCGGCGGCGATCGCCGTCCCCCCGCCTTCGTCCCCGACAAATCCGGCAAACCCCGCCAGTCCCACCTCGGCTATTGATTGATCTGACGGGGTCCGGCTCGCTGCCGCTCGCGAACCCCGGGCCCCCTCGCTCCGCGCGG
>JBBQJG010000225.1:0-10059 GCA_038325725.1 Polyangia bacterium
GGCCTGACGTTCTCCCACACGATGGGCGCGGGCTCGAACGGCCTCCTCCTCGTCGGCGTCGTCGTGCCGATCAACTGCCAAGACACGACGACGGACTCGGGCAACTGCGGCGCGTGCGGTACCTCGTGCGCGATCTCGACGGTGTCGTCGCTCGACACGGGCCTCCTCGGTCTGTGGCACATGAGCGAGGGCTCGGGCGCGACGACGGCCGATGCCTCGCCCAACGGAAACACCGCGACGTTGTCTGGCTCTCCCTCTTGGGTCACGGGCTACTCGGGCAACGGGCTCCAGTTTCGCGGCAACCCCACCTACGCCGAGGCGAACCTCGGCACCTGGTTTGGCGGGAACAACACGCTGTCGGTCGCCGCGTGGGTCTACGCCACGTCGACGACGAACGGTCCGATCTTCGGCGTCACGGCGGCGAATCCGCCGGGGGCCTGGAACATGCCGTTCCTGAGCATCGACGGCTCGACGGTGTACGGCGGTCTTTGGGACGGCGCCAGCATCACGAGCGTGACGGGCACCCTCTCGTCTCTCGACGCGTGGCACTACCTGACGCTCACCTACGATCCCGCGAGCGGCGGCACCGAGACGCTGTACATAGATGGCGCGTTCACGGGGATGGCCTCGGTGACCTACGTGGGGTCCGGCCTCACCGACTACTGGTCGACGTACATCCCGGGCGCGAAGCCCGGGGGCGTCAACAGCTACCTCACGGGCAGGATCGATGAGGTCCGCGCCTACGACCGCGTCCTCAGCGCTGCCGAAGTGACCGCGCTGTACACGGCTCGCTTGGGGTGCAGCGCCAGCACGTGCGCGGCGTGCCCCATGGGCCAGACGTCTTGCGGCGGCAGCTGCGTCACGACGTCGACGGACAACAACAACTGCGGCGGCTGCGGCGTCGTGTGCAACGCCGCGGGCAGCGAGACCTGCATCTCTGGCGTGTGCGACTGCGCCGTGGGCACCGACTGCAGCACGTATTGCATCGTGACGACGTCGGACCCGAACAACTGCGGCGGCTGCGCGATCGCGTGCGGCGCGCCGACGCCGGCCTCGGTCGATAGCGGCCTGCTCGGCCATTGGCACCTGGACGAGGGCACGGGCAGCACGAGCGCGGACGCCTCGGGCAACGGCAACACGGTGGGTCTCGCCGGAAGCCCCACCTGGACGACGTCGGGTTACGTCGGCGACGCGCTGACGTTCAACGGCACGTCGAACTACGCGGAGGCGGCCATTGGCAGCTGGTTCGGCGCGAACAACAAGCTGACGGCCACGGCGTGGGTCTATGCGACCTCGACGACGAACGGCCCGATCTTCGGCGTGACGATGTCGAATCCTCCGACGAACTGGAACATGCCGTTCCTCAGCATCGCCGGCGCGACGGTGTGGGGCGGCCTGTGGGACGGCGCGGCCGGCAACTACGTGTCGGCCACCGTCTCGCTCAACAACTGGCACCATCTGGCGCTCACCTACGACCCTTCGGGGAGCGGAACGCGAAAGTTCTACGTCGACGGCGTCCTGTCGAACACGACGACGATGGTCTACGGGCCTTCGAACGCCTTCGACTACTGGGCGACCTTCATCCCGGGCGACAAGCCCACGGGGGTCAACGCGTACTTCAAGGGCACTCTGGACGAGGTGCGCGCGTACGATCGCACGCTCAGCGCCGCCGAGATCCAGCTCATTTACTACGCGCGGCAGTCGTGCAGCAGCTCGACCTGCGGGGGCTGCCAGAACGGCGAGACGTTGTGTGGCGGCATTTGCACGGACAAGGCGATCGACTCGGGCAACTGCGGCGCGTGCGGCAACGCCTGCAACACGGCGGGCGGCGAGACGTGCATCGCGAGCGTGTGCGGCTGCGCCTCGGGGACCGACTGCAGCGGCGTCTGCGTCGACACGACGACGAACCAGAACAACTGCGGCGGCTGCGGCACCGTCTGCGGCGCCGCCACGTGCAGCTCGTGCAACATGGGCCTGCTCGGGAGCTGGCAGCTCGACGAAGGGACGGGCACGACGTCGGCCGACTCGTCGGGAAACGGCAACACGGTGACCTTCGGTGGAACGCCGACCTGGACGACGGGCCACACGGGCGCCATGGGCGACAACGCGCTCACGTTCAGCGCCGCGAGCCTGGATTACATCAACGCGACGATCGGGCCCTGGTTCGGCGCGGACAACACGCTGTCCGCGAGCGTGTGGGTCTACGCGACCTCGACCACGCACGGTCCCGTCTTCGGCGTGACGGCCTTGCCGCCGGGCGGCGGTTGGAACATGCCGTTCCTCAGCGTCAACGGCGCCAACGTCTACGGGTGGATCTACAACAACACGGTCATGACGACGACGGTGTCGCTCAACAGCTGGCATCAGCTGACGGTGACCTACGACCCGGCGGGCAGCCCCACGAGCAAGCTCTACGTCGACGGCGCGCTGGCGACGACGGCCACGGGCTCTTACTCGAACTCGGGCGTCACCGACACCCTGACGACGTTCATCAGCGGCGTCAAACCGAGCGGCGTGACGAACTCGTATCTCAACGGAACGATCGACGATCTACGCGCCTACAACCGGGTGCTCAACGCAGGTGAAATCTCGCTCCTCTATTTTTCGCAGACGTCGTGCGTGGCGTCGACCTGCGGTGGCTGCCCCGCGGGCACCACGAGCTGCAGCGGGACCTGCACGAACCTCGCGGCCGACAACAACAACTGCAACACCTGCGGCAACGTCTGCTCCGGCGGCACCCCGAGCTGCGTCGCCAGCACCTGCCAGTAAGCGCGCGGCCCGCCGCCCGCCGTTTCAAAATCACTGGCCGAGCGTTGGTAGAGCGAGATGTTTTCGCACCACGGACGCTTTGAGCGTTAGCGTCTCTCTGGAGAGGTGCTTCATGATTTCGAATCCTCAAAGGAGGGTCGGTTCGGTGATCGCGATGTGTTGGGTCGCCGCGGGGACGCTTGGATGTTCCACGACCCAATACGCGGGGCGCGCAATAACGCCGAGCGAGGAGTCAGAGATCCGGGGACACCTTCCATTTTCGAGTCTCGTTGTTAGCGTTCAACGCGACGCCTACGAAAGCGTGTGGGGCGAAATCGTCCGCGTGGGTGAAACCGACACGCAGGTCTCGCTCAGGGGCGACGTCGAGGTTCGCGTCCCGAATCAGAAGATTCGGCAGATAGAAATGCGCAGTCCTATGTTGGGAGCGCTTGAGGGCCTCGGTTGGGGTGTCCTGGCAGGTGGCGCCGGCGGTGCGGCTTCGGCGGCTGTGGGCTGCCCCTCAGGGCCAAAGGGGTGCTTCGAGGTCGACAAGGGCGGGGCGGTCCTCATTGCTGGAGCGGCCGGCGCGACAATCGGGGCCCTTGTCGGCCTCATCGTAGGCGCGGCTGTAGGGCATCGAACGACGTATTGGTTTGAGTAGTCGAGGTTACCGCGTTGTCACGCCGTCTTACTTCGTGGCGTTGAAGAGCTGCGTGACGGTCGTGGGCGGCAGGGCGTGGTCGTAGATACGGACGTCGTCGATGAGGCCCGTGAAATAGTCCGCGCCGAAGCGGCAGTTGGCCGAGCGGCCGATCCAGTACTCTTCGGCCCAGTCGAAGCCGCTGCAGCCGACGCCGCAGTTGGTGGTCGGCAGGCCGCTGCTCTGCTCGAGGACGCCGTCGACGTAGGCCTTGAAGCCCGACGTCTTGTCGAGGACGTAGACGACCTGGTGCCAGACGCCGTCGTTGACGACGAAGGGCTCCGTGAAGTTGACGTCGTTCCACGTGTTGAAGCTGAGGGTCGAGCCCGCGCCGTTGCCGATCACGCGATCGCAGCCCGAGTGAGAGGGCGGGCCCTCGACGACTTGCAGGCCGCCGACGGTCGCGGACGACGTCTTGAACCACATCGCGAACGTGATGTTTCCCTGCGGCAGGAAGAGGCCCGTGCCCGAGCCCGCGGCGTCGTTCGGGAAGATGGCGCGGATGAAGGCGCTGCCGCCGAACATCGCGGCGCCCGAGCCTTGCTTGCCGCCGCCGGGGACGAACGTCAGGTTGCCTTGCACCTGGCCGTCGAGGTGATGGCCCGAGCTGTCGACGGCCAGGGCTGACCCGACGGCGTCGTTGAGCGGCCAGTACCCGAGCAGGCCCGCCGACAGGTCCGCCGAGCAGGTGCCCGCGTGGCACGTCTCGCCGAGCGCGCAACCGAAGCCGCAGCTGCCGCAGTTGGCGGCGTCGGTGTTCTTGTCGACCTCGCAGCCCGTGCTCGCGTCGCGATCGCAATCGGCGAAGCCCGCCGTGCAGGACGCGAGCGCGCAGGTGCCGCTCGCGCACGCCGCCGCGCCGTTCGCGAAGGCGCACCCGTGATCGCACGTGCCGCAGTTGCTCGGATCGTACGAGGTGCTCGTGCACACGCCGTCACACAGCGCCTGGGACGCGCCGCAGGTGTTCGTACAGAGGCCCGTGATACACGCTTGTCCCGCCGTGCAGGCGTGCCCGCAGGAGCCGCAATCGACGTTGTCGGTCATCGTGTTGGCGCAGTAAGGAGTGCCCGCCGTGGGCGCGCACTTCGTGAGCGCGCCGCAAGACAGGACGCACGCGCCGGAGAGGCACGTCTCGCCGGTGCCGCAGGCGTGGCCGCAGGTGCCGCAGTTCGCGCCGTCGGTCATCGCGTTGGCGCAGTAAGGCGCGCCGACGGGGGGCGCGCACTTCGTGAGCGCGCCGCAGGAGAGGACGCAGGTGCCGACGGTGCAGATCTCGCCCGTGTCACAGACGTGGCCGCAGGTGCCGCAGTTCGCGCTGTCGGTTGTCGTGTTGGCGCAGTAAGGCGCGCCGACGGCGGGCGCGCACTTCGTGAGGGCGCCGCAGGTGAGGACGCACGCGCCGGAGAGGCACGTCTCGCCGGTGCCGCAGGCGTGGCCGCAGGTGCCGCAGTTCGCGCCGTCGGTCATCGTGTTCGCGCAGTAGGGCGTCGCGCCCGTGGGCATGCAGGTCGTGATCGCGCCGCAGGTCAGCGCGCACGTCCCCGAGGCGCAGACTTGGCCCGCGCCACAGACGTGACCGCAAGCGCCGCAGTTGCCGTTGTCGGTGTCGGTGTTGGCGCAGTAGGGCGCGCCGGCGGTGGGCGTGCACTTCGCGAAGGCGCCGCAGGTCAGCGTGCAGGTCGCGCCTTGCGCGGACATCTTCAGCGCGATCTGGACGTCCTCGGACCCCGCCGCGTTCGTGACGATCGCGAGCGTGCCCGGGAACGTCGCGCCTGAGGCCGTCGTCGTGGTGATGGTTCCCGCGACGATCGTCAACATCGCGGTGCCACCGGGGGCGACGTCGCCCGACACCGAGCCGTCGTCGGCGGCGCCCATGAGCGCGTAGATCCCCCCCGGCGCGATCACGGCGCGGTAGTGCAGCGGCGCCGTGCCCGAGTTGGGGAACGACAGCGGCATGCCGCCGCCGGGGGAGCCGCACGCGACCTGACCGAAGTCGATCGCCGTCGAGGGAATCGTCGTGCCAGGCACGGGCGGCGGAACGTCGCTGGGCGCGTCGACCGCGGAGTCAGTCGAGACGACATCGCTGCTGGCGTCCGAGGCGTCGAGGCCAGCGTCTACGTCCGCATCCACATCCGGCGCCGCGTCCGCGGCGCCGGTCGTGCCCGCGGCGCTCGTGCCCGCCGCACCCGCGGCGGCGCTGGTTCCCGCGGCGCCCGACGTCCCCGCGGAACCGACGGAGCCCGCGTGGCCGCCCGTTCCCGCGCCTCCGTCCTTGCGCCCGCCGGCCGTCGAGGACGAGCCTCCGCACGCGCCCAGGACCGTCGCCGAAAAGATGAGCACACACAGGGGAAGGCTGGTGTTCACAGAATGAGACATCCGGAAAGTATCGAGCGCTCGCGGTAAATCCTGTAGGCCGTGGTCGCCGCTCGACGACACGGTGCCTTTCCCGCATCATGCGGCGATGCGTTCGCGAGCGCTGATCGTCACGTCTCTGCTCGTCGCCACGGGATGTGGCCGCCCTTTGGTGACGGAAGCGGGCGCCGCACCCCGCCTCGTGCCGTGGCAGCTCGAGACGGAGGGCACGCCGCCGCTCGTCGTCGGTATCTACGACGTGAAGGAAAAGGTGCACTGTCGTTTTCTCCCGGACGAGGCGGGGCACCTGCGCTGCCTCCCGTGGGGCCTCGCGGAACTGCACGAAACGCGAATGTTCTCGGAGCCGACATGTCAGAAGGCCGTCTACGAGATCGATCCAACGCGCGAGGCGATCGTTCCGGGCCGCGCCGTCGCGATGCCACTGCCACGGCGAAACTGCGAGCCCCGCCGCTACGGCGTCGGCACGTTGAAGACGCTGGCCATGGACGCGCCGCTCTATTCGGGCTCGCCCTGCGTGCCCGTCGAGCGGCCCGCGACCACGACAAGCACGTTCGTAGCCGTCGACGACGCGCAGACGCCCGTGCGGTGGGCGACGGGCACCGAGGTCGACGGGCCGCGACTTTCAAGGCGGGTGCGCGTTCGCCAAATCGAGACGGCCGAGGGCGCGCGGTTCGACCAACGCCTCGTCGATGAATCGATTCAGAAAACCTGCCGCCTCATCGGACCTACGGAGGCGGCCTCGCCTCAGTGCAAGCCGGATATCCTTTTTACGGAAGGGGGTACACATGAAGGCTCTGATTGCTCGGGTCCGGCCGTGATTCGGGCGGACGTTTGTTCCGATCCGGCGTTCATCGCCGACTATGGCTTGGCCACATTTCACCTCCTGGGAACGAAGTGGACCGGCCCCGTGTCGGCGGTCGCCCACGGATGCGGGCCCGTCAATCATTCCACCCTGGACGGCCCGGACGTCTTTTACGAGACGGGTTCGGTGACGCCCTTCGAGCTCGCGGCGCTCGACCTGCAAACGAGTGGAACGGAACAACTCGCGCTGCGCGGGCTGCGGGGCGAAGGCGGCGCGTTCGTGGGGATCGACGACGAGATCTTCGGGCCAGCCGGATGGATCGTGCCGCGCTACGTGGAGGCGAAGACTCATCAGGGCTGCGATCCCGTCTGGACGCCCGAGGGCCTCGTGCGCTGCCTTCCGACATTCTTCATTGCGGCGACGTCGACCATCGACTTCCTCTTCTCCGACCCGGCGTGCCAGCACGCGGCGTTCATTTGTCCACTGCCCGCGACCTCGTGCGGCGGCATCCCGGTCATTTTTTCGTCGCGCGATGCCCACGGAGAGACGCGTCCGAGCTCTCTGAATGAGGCCAAGCTCGTCCAGGGCTACGGGTGGAAGGACAACGTCTGCGTGGCGTTCACCGGCGTCGACTACCCTTACGACGTCTTCGTTCCGGGCACCGCGCTCCCCTGGGACACGTACCCGCAGCTCGCGGAGATCAACGGGCGCCCCTCGGGCGCGCCCTGATTTTCGACGGCGCGGCCGCGACGGAACGCCGCAGGCGGGCTGACGTCGGTGTCGTCGCGCGCGTGGCTGCGGCATCATCGCGCCATGGCTCGCGTTCACGTGCTCACTCTCTTCGTCCTCTTCATTGTGGGATGCGGAAGTCACCCGGGCGCGGCGCCCGTCGCCGACGCGGGCGACGCCGCGACGGGCGCCGCGGCGGACGGCGCGAGCGCCGCGAGCGCGTGGGAGGGGAAGCGGCTCGCGCCCTGGCAGCTCCAACCCACGGGGACCGCGCCGCTCGTCATCGGGATCTACGACGCGCAGGAGAAGGCACACTGTCAGTTCCTGCTCGACGAGGCGGGGCAGTTGCGCTGCTTGCCGACGGCGTTCGTCGAACCGACGGCGGCCGGGTGGTTCACCGACGCGACGTGCACGACGCGCATTTATGGCGTCGAGCCGTTGCAAGGCCGAGCGCTCATGGGGCGGCCCGTCGCGCTGCCGTTGCCGCGCGTCGGCTGCGAACCGCGGCGTTACGCCGTCGGCACGCTCCGGGCGCGTGCGGCGGACGCTCGACGATACGGCGGAATGCCGTGCGCGCTCGGCAGCGTCGCCGTCGATCCGCTTGCGCTCCTCGTCGACATGGAGGTCGTCGAGGTCCAGTCGCCCGCGCGCTGGGCGACGGGGACCGAGGTCGACGGGCCGCTGCTGGGTGGACGTCTGCGCCTTCGGCAGATCGAGACGACCGAGGGGACGCGCTTCGATGATCATTTCGTCGACTCGCATTGGAGCCGGCCGTGCAAGCTCGCGAACGCCGACGGCGGCGACGAGTGCGTCCCGGCGCGGCTCGACGACGACACGTTCGTTCACGAAGACGCCGCCTGCACGGGGACGACTGTCTGGCGCGCCAGCGCGTGCGGGGATCCCGCGTACATCGGGAGGTCGACGAAGCCGTTCCACGCGCTCGGCGCGCCGTGGACGGGCGACGTCTTTCAGGTCGGCAAAGCCTGCATAAAGGCCAGCAAACAGTCGACACCGGACGGGCCGGATCTGTTCTTCGAGCTGGGCGCCGCGCTCGGGGACGACGCCACCGTCGGCGTGACGTGGCGGCTCGACGGCGCGGCGCGCCTGCAGCTGCGCGGGCTGCGGGACGACGCGGGGGAGCTGCTGCCCGTCGGTGACGCGCTCGCGCGGGCCGACGTCAACGCCGCGCGCGACAGCTTGAGCACGATCGTCACGCGCTTTCACGACACGGTCTCGAACGTGGATTGCGATCCGATCTGGACCGACGGTGGCGTGCGCTGTGTGCCTCGCACGACGATCGTCAATCCGGGGATGTTCTATTTCGCCGACGCCGCGTGCACGATTCCGGCGGACCAATGCCCCACGACGCAGCCGTGCGGCGGCATGCCCGTGGTCCCTTTCAGCATCGACGGGCACGGCGAGCGGCGCGCCGATTCGCTCAACGAGGCCGTTGCGGCGCCCGCGCTCTATTTTCCCGTGGGCGCCCAGTGCACGCCGATGCCCGGTCTCGTCGGCTATACAGTCGGCGCGCCCGTACCGTGGGACCGGTTCCCGTTGCTCGACGAGATCAACGGGCGCGCGTCGGGCGCGCCCTGACTATGATTCGGCCGCGGCGAAGTGGGCGGCGAGGCGGTCGTTGATGATCGCCGGGCTCGTGAGGGTCACGCCGTGCGCGACGTCGGGGAGCTCCTCGAAGCGCGCGCCCGGGATCGCGGCGGCCAGCTCGCGGCCGTAGACGGGGCGGGCGATGCGATCCTCGGCGGCGCTGAGCACGAGCGTCGGGATCGAGGCGAGCGCGGCGAGCCGCGCGCGCGCGTCGTAGCGCGCGGTGGCGCGGAGCTGCTTCATGATGATGGGCGGCTGGTCGGCGAGATCGCGACCGAACAGAGGGCGCAGCTTTTCGGCGAGCGCGGCGTGCGCGTCAGGGCCGCCCGCGGCGCGCAGCGCGCTAGCGCTGAGCACCATCGAGAGGAACGCCGCTCGTCGCATGGCGCGCGTGCCGAGGCGCGTGCGCAGCGCGATCACGAACGCCGACGGCGAGAGCTTGGACGCCTGCGCGCCGCTCGCGAAGGTGCAGAGCAGGGACAGGCTCTTGACGCGCGCCGGGGCGGCGAGCGCGACCTCTTGCGCGATGACGCCGCCCATCGAGTGTCCGACGACGTGGACGCGGTCGACCCCCGCCGCGTCGACGACGGCCCAGGCGTCGGCGGCCATGGCCTCGATCGTGAGCGACGGCGCGTTCGCGGCGAGCGTGCTGGCGCCGACGCCGCGGTTGTCGAAGGCGAGGACGCGATAGCGCTCGCGAAGGCCGTCTATTTGCGGTCGCCACCCCTCGCCGATGATTCCAACGCCCTGGATCAGGAGGACGGCGGGGAGAGAGCCCCCGGTGTCGGAGTAGGAGATGCGCGCGGCGGCGGTGTCGACGGTCGGCATGCCGGCAGTGTGCCGGCTGCGACGTCAATCTGCGAGGCGGATCGCGAGGCCGGTGTCGCCGTCGACGAGCACGAGATCGCCGGCGCGGAAAGACGTCGAAGCGCCGGGCGCGTCGACGACGGCCGGCAGCGCCCGCTCGCGCGCCTGCGCGGCGACGTGGCCCAGCGGGCCGCCGGTCTCGACGACGATCGCGGCGGGCGACAGCAGCGGCAGCTCGGTCGGCAGCAGGGAGCGCGCGACGAGCACGGCGCCCGCGGGCGCGGGGCGACCGGGC
>JBBQJG010000226.1:0-10034 GCA_038325725.1 Polyangia bacterium
GGCCCTCGACGTTCCGTCAGGGGATGGGCGAGATCATCGAGGATCTCACCCCGAAGAAGAAGACGAGCCGCGCGGTGATGTTCGTGGCGATCGCGTCGATGACGGGCGCCGTGCTCGCGGCGGCGCTCTCACGTCACGAGCCGCGACGCTCCCCGCCGCCCGTCGCGGCGTTGCCGTCGCGCCCCGCGACCGTGCGCGTGAACTTCAACTCCGATCCCGACCGAGCCACGGTGACGACGGGTGACCACAAGACGCTGGGCTTGACGCCGCTGTCGCTCGAGGTGCCTTACAGCGACTCCGCCGTCGAGTACGTCTTTCACAAGCAGGGCTACGAGACGAAGACGATGTACATCGTCCCGAACCTGCCCTCGCCTGTCTTCGCGTCGCTGCAAGAGGTCGAGGCGCCGAAGGCCGCCGCGACGGCGTCCGTGCCTATCGTGCGCAAGCCCGCCGCATCACCGTCGCCGCCGTCCAGCTCGCACCACGGGAAGTCGACCTCGTCTCCGTCGACGGGCCACAAGCCCGACGAAGACGAAGTCCTCGAACCGAGTTACCGCTAAGCGCAGACGCGGTTGCGGCCGCTGGACTTGGCTTCGTAGAGGCGTTCGTCGGCGCGTTTGACGAGCGCTTGCGCGTCGACAGACTCGGCGTCCATGGTCGCGACGCCCATCGAGATCGTCACGGGCATCGCCGTGTTCTCGAAGCGGAACTCGGTCGCCTCGACGAGCTGGCGAATCTTCTCGGCGAACGGCTTTGCATTGAGGCCATCGATCTCCGGCAGCACGATCGAGAACTCTTCACCGCCGTAGCGCGCGAAGCAGTCCTCGCGGCGGATGCGCGTCTTGACCGCCTGGGCCAGGTGCTTGAGCACGTAGTCACCCGCGAGGTGGCCGTAAGTGTCGTTGACCTTCTTGAAGTGGTCGATGTCGAACATGACGAGCGACAGCTCACGGCGGTAGCGCTGCGACCGGGCGATCTCACGCTCGATCGTCTCGAGGAAGTACCGCTTGTTGAAGATCTGCGTGAGCCCGTCGATCGTCGTGAGGCGGTAAATTTCCTCGTGATAGGCGTTCTCGATGTTGCCGCCCGTGAGGAACTTGAAGATCGTGCGGCCGATCTTGATGAGATCTCCGTCGCGCATGACGTACTCGTCGATGGGCTCGTCGTTGACGTAGGTCCCGTTCGTCGAGCCGAGGTCGCGGATGAGGATCGACTTGCCCGTGTTCACGATCTTCGTGTGATTGCGCGAGATCGATTCCTGATCGATCTGGATGTCGCACTTCGATGATCGGCCGATCACGAGCGACGGCGCGTTCAGGTTGTACTTCTTGCCCAACTCGGCCCCGTAGATGAGGACGAGACAGGCCTCCTTGCCCGAAGGGCGCTCGGAGATGCGGCTGATGCTCGTGACGACAGTTTTGGCTCGGACGTGGTCCGAGTCGGAGCTGTCATTCGGATCGCGAGGGGTACGGGCCACGGGGTGCCGCAGCAGCGTAGGTCAAAAGTGCCCTATTCGTAAAGGCCAGTGGATAATTTGACACATATACCTACATGTATGACCGTGTATTTATGTTCCGTACTTTCAACCAGATCCGCCTCCTTTCACGTACCCTCTGCCTCGCCGTGACGCTATGCGCCGGAGCGGCCGCGGCGCAGAGTGTTTCGGGCGACCTCGTCGGTTCTGGTCACGCCTTCCCGGTCGTGCACCTGACCTCGATGCAGCGCGCGGGCACCAGCTACGTCGTGTCGATGAACGACGGCGGACGCGCGGCGCTCACACTCGATCCGCGCCTGCAGGAGTCGACCGAAGAGGTGCTGCGCGCCTTCCAGATCCCCTACGCCGGCGTCGTCGTCCTCTCGATCCCCGACGGCCGCGTGCTCGCCATGGTCGGTCACTCGTCGGCCGATCCGCGCCTCGGCGCCGAGGAGCTGGCGCTGCACCCGTGGGCGCCCGCGGCCTCGGTGTTCAAGGTCGTCTCGGCCTCGGCGCTCGTCGAGCTCGGCGGCGTCACGGGCGCGACGCGCACCTGCTACCACGGCGGCGTCTCGTCGGTGCTGCCCGACAACCTCATCGACATCCCGCGCATCGACGGCCGCTGCGACACGCTCGCGTACGGCGTCGGCAAGTCGCAAAATGCGATTCTCGCGAAGCTCGCGACCCAGCACCTCACGTCTGACGGCCTTTCGCGCATGGGGCACGCGTTCGGCTTCGACCAGGCGATCCCCTTCGAGCTGCCCGTCGAGCCTTCGCACCTCGACGTTCCCGTCGGTGACGGCCTCGAGTTCGCGCGCACCGCGGCGGGCTTTTGGCATTCGACGCTGTCGCCGATGCACGGCGCGCTGCTCGCGGCGACGATCGCGAACGGCGGTGTCATGCCGACGCCGACGCTCGTCGACCGCGCCATCGCCACCGACGGCAGACTCGTCGCGACGCCCCTCCCCCTGCCCCACCGCGTGATCGAGCCTTCCACGGCGCGCGAGGTCGGCCGCATGATGGAGCTGACGACGCGCATGGGAACCGCCCGGGCGACGTTCAACGACAAGAAAGGCCACCGCCTGCTGCCCGTCGACGTTGCCGGCAAGACCGGCACGCTGGGCGCTGAGACCGATCGCGGCTACGTCGGCTACAGCTGGTTCATCGGCTACGCGCCGGCCGACCACCCGACGATCGCCTTCGCGGTCACGCTCGGAAATCCCAGCGCGTGGCGGATCAAGGCGACCTACGTCGCACGACGCATCGTGACGGAGTACCTGGCCGGCAAGAAGGCCGACCACGCGGCACCTCGCGTCCTCGCGGCCCGCTGACGGCTTCCCACGAGACGCATACGGTCCCGCGGTGGGGCCCCGGTGCGACAATCTGCCGCGCCCCACGCGCCGCCTCGTCCCGACGGTCGAGAGACCGACAAGAGACCAGAAGATCGGCGGAAGGTGTTGTGGCTTCGAAGCCAGGGCGTATAGACTGGCCCCGCCCCGAAAGGGCATTGCGCGTAGTCGATGCAGCTCTACCAGTGGCTATCCAACGTCGCGTCGGATCGCGGTAGCGGCAAAGCGCTCGTTTACAGGGACACCTATCTCTCCTGGCGAGGCCTTTTGCACCGTGTGGATCGGCGCGCGCAAGAGCTGCACGCCATGGGCATCGGTCCTGGCGCCTGGGTCGGGCTCATGCTGGGCAACGTTCCGGACTTCGTGATCCTCGCGCTCGCGCTGTCGAAGATCGAAGCGGTCGTCGTGCCGCTCGACCCGACGATGGGCAACCGCGAGCTCGAGATGGTGCTCGAGGCCGCGCCGCTGCGCGCGCTCATCACGCGCCCGCGCGGCGGCGAGACCGGCCAACCGTCGGGGAGCTCGCCCCACCACGCCGTCGCGACGCCGCGACCCGCGGCGCCGTTGCGCCCGCAGCCGCCGTCGAAGTTTGTCCCTGAGAACCGCCGACGCCTGCAGGGCACGCTGCTCACGTGCAGCCTCTACAAGCGCGCGCCCATCGCGAACCTCATCGAGAGCGGACCGGCCGTGGTGCAGTTCACGGCGACGGTGGGCGGCGATCCGAAGGGCGTCCTCAAGACAACGAAGAACCTCGAGGCGGCCGCGGCGGCCATTGGCGCGTCGCTCGACATCAAGCCCGACGATCGCGTGCTGTGCACGATGCCGCTGCACCACAGCTACGGGTTCGACTTCGGCTTGCTCGCGTCGCTCGCGCACGGCACGTCGTTGTTCCTCGAGGACGAGGTTTCGCCCAAGCGCATCGCGAAGCTGCTGCGCGAGCAAAACGTCGACATCTTCCCGGGCACGCCGGCGCTGTTCGGTGCGCTCGCGCGCGTGCCGACGGTCAAGCCGCTCAAGATCGCGGGCGCGCGCTACATGAGCTCGGGCTCGACGTTGCCAGCGAGCATCGCCGAGAGCTTCCAGCAGCGCTTCGGCATCCGTTTGTTGTCCTGCTACCACTCGACGCAGGCGGGGCCGCTCGCGATCGATCGCACCGGGAAGGATCCCGCCAGCGTCGGCAAGCCCTTCGAGGGCGTCGAGCTGCGCGTCGCGGGACCCAAGGGGGAGAAGATCGCGGCCGGCGAGCTCGGGCCGATCTGGGCGCGGTCGCGGGGGCTGTCGATGCTCGTCGTGCCGAAGATCCACCTACCGAAGCGCGACTCGGGCGTCGCCATCGGCGACGTCGACGGCGAGGGGTGGTTCCGCACGGGAGACCTCGGCCAGATCGATCGCGGCGGGCGCGTCACGATCACGGGGCGCGAGGACGATCTCGTCAAGGTCGACGGCAAGCGGGTCGCGCTCGGAGAGGTCGAGGGCTGCCTCGAGGCGTTCCCCAAGGTGAAGGCGGCGCAGGCGCGCGTCGTCACCGACGATCTCGGCGGGCCGATGGTGATCGCGCGCGTCGTGCGCGCTGGCGTGTGCAAGGCCGAGGACATCATCGACCACTGCGCGCGCAACCTGGCGCCGTACAAAGTGCCGCGTCAGATCGAGTTCTGCGAAGCGCTGCCCGTCGTCTGACGGAGCGGCCTTGGTCAGTCGTCAGTCAGTTGTCAGTCAGTCGACGACGGGCTTGAGCGGGGCGGCGACGGTGACGTGTCCGCCTTCGGGCTGGTCGATCTCGCGGAACACGGAGTAGTAGCCCGGCGCGCGGATCTCGACGCGGTGAAACCCGGGACGCAGGTGACGCGTCGTCGGGCCTTCGGCGTTCCATTCGGCGGCGCGGCCCACGAGGATGTCGTCGACCCAGACCGTCGCGTCGGCGACGTTCGTGTCGACGCGGAAGGCGACGCCGCCCACGGACGGCGCGTGGGCGCACGCGGCGACGCCGAGCCAAAGAGCGAGGAGCGCGAACGGCGCGCGGTGCTTCATCTGAGCGTGACGCTTGGTCAGAAAGTGGCTCTCTTCATGGGGTCGCTTCATGGGGTCGCTTCATGGGGTCGCTTCATGGAGTTGCCATGGCGGCCGCGGGGCGCAGGCGGGCGCGCAAGCGGATGAGATCGCCGTTCACCTCGACGTTCGACAGATCGAGGACGCCCGAGCCGTCGCGCGCGAGACCGGGCGCGAGCGCCGCGGCGGTGCCGCGCGTGCGCAGGCGCAGCTCGGCGTGGCCCGGCGTCACGCGGCGAAGGTCCGCGGACGACACGGCACCGATCGCGCGCACGGACCTGAGCAACGCGACGACGGCGGCCGGCTCGACGACGTCGACGTCGACGGTGACGAGACGGAGGTCGGCCCCGGCGCTGGTCACGGCCGCCCCCGCGGGCGCGAGGCGCGCCGCGAGCTCGGTGGCCGCGCGCGCGAGGCACTGCGCGCGCGCGACGTCTTCGCGGTCGGCGAAGGCGCGCGGCTCGACTTGCTGCTCGCCCACGGGCAACCCCGACGGCGCCGCGACGACGCGCGCCTGGAGGCGGCACGAGACGGCGAGCTTGGAGGTGCCACGCACCATGCCTTCGTTCGAGACCTCGGCGACGACGAACACGACCCGAGGCAGCGTCGCGCGCGCCGCCGCGGCCGGGGCCGTCGCGGGGCTCGTCGTGGCGTCGGCGAGCTGCGCGCGCGCTCCGGCGTTCACGAGCGCCGCGAGAAGCGGCGGCCCGACGTCGGCGGCCCCGCTCGGCGGCGCCACGACGATGAGAAAGCCAGGCGCGACGAGCGCGGACGCACCCACGCCGCCCGCAGGGGCACCCCAGCGCTCGGCGGCGCGCCGCAGGGCGGGCTCATCGACCTCGGCCTCGAGCTTGAGGGTGTAGACGCCGTCCGCCTCGCCCTCTTCGAGGGCGCGATAGCGACGCACGTACGAGCGCGCGCGGCCCTCGAGGACCTTGATCGATTTCACCTGAGCGGCGCGCGTCGCGGCGTCGAGCAGCTCTCCGAGCGTCTGGTCGACCGCTTGTCGAAAGGCCTCGTCGAGCGCCCGCTCACGCGCGCCCGCGGCGTTGCCGCCAATGACGGGCGACTGCCCCGTGACGATGCGCAGGCCTGGGACGCCGACCGAGGCCGCCCCCGGATCTTGCGCGCGCGCCGGGCTCGCGAGCGTCGCGACGAACATCGCGACGAGCAGGGACGCGCGCATCGGTCTCATCGGCTCGGCGTCCGAACGTAGATCAAGGCCGTCCCCTTCGCGAGCTTGTCGACGACCGCCTTGTCGCGCCCGAGCGCGAAGTCGAGGTGTCCGCGCTTATCGACCTTCGCCGGCAACGCGTCGACGCCGGCGGGAGGCTCGCCCAAGCGGTAGATCGCGGCGCCGATCGGCCGCGCGGGCGACTGCCCGGTGACCTGCGCGACGGGCGTGGCGGCGAGGCCCATGGCGCCCACGGAGAGCACGACGACGGGAGCCGCGTCCGCGGGGGGGGCCGCGTCGATCCAATCTGCGAAGCGGACGGCCACGTGCACGAACGCCCCGCCGTTCGACTGGAGATCCGTACCCGTGACGTGCGCGCGGCCGAGAGCGCGCGTCACGGCTTCGGCGTCGAGCTTCTGTCCGCCGCCCGCGGGGAGCCGCCCGAGCGCCTCGGTGAGGCGGGCGCGCGCGACGGCCTCGGCGCGACGAAGAGCGCCCACGCGCGCGACGTCGGCGCTGGGCATGCGCAGGTCCGCGGCCGCGCCGCCCGTCGCCGTGACCGTGCCCGCGGCCCAGTCGACCTCGACACTGTCGTGACGATCGACCAGCGTCGCCCGCGGGAACCCGTCGGCCGCGTGCGCCGCGACGCCGGCGCAGACGGTCAGCGCGAGCGCGGCGAGCGCCGCCCTACTCCCACTCGATGGTTGCGGGCGGCTTCGACGAGATGTCATAGACCACGCGGTTGATGCCCTTGACCTCGTTGACGATGCGCGACGAGATCGTCGCGAGCAGGTCGTACGGCAGCGGGACCCAGTCGGCCGTCATGCCGTCGCGCGAGTGCACGGCGCGCAGCGCGAGCACCTTGGCGTAGGTGCGCTCGTCGCCCATGACGCCGACCGTGCGCACGGGCAGCAGCACGCCGAACGATTGCCAGATCGATTCGTACATGCCGGCCGCGCGGATCTCTTGCTCGATAATCGCGTCGGCGGCGCGCAGCACGTCGCACGACTCGCGCGTGACCGCACCGAGGATGCGCACAGCGAGCCCCGGGCCCGGGAACGGCTGGCGCGAGATCACGTGTTTGGGAAGGCCGAGCTCGGTGCCGAGCTCGCGCACCTCGTCCTTGAAGAGCTCACGCAGCGGTTCGATCAGCTTGAGCGCCATGCGCTCGGGCAGGCCGCCGACGTTGTGGTGCGACTTGATCGTCGCCGACGGGCCCTTGTGCGAGACGGACTCGATGACGTCGGGATAGAGCGTCCCCTGCACCAGGAACTCCGCGCCCCCGACCTTCTTCGCCTCTTCCTCGAACACGGCGATGAATTCGCGGCCGATGATCTTGCGCTTCTGTTCGGGGTCGTCGACGCCCGCGAGCTTGCCGAGAAATCTTTCGCTCGCGTCGACGACGCGCAGGTCGGCCTTGAAGGCGTCGCGGAACAGCGACTCGACCTGGGCCGCCTCGCCTGCGCGCTGCAGCCCCGTGTCGACGAAGATGCACGTGAGGCGCTCGCCCATGGCGCGCAGCACGAGCGCCGCCGCGACCGAAGAGTCGACGCCGCCCGACAGGCCGCACACGGCGCGGCCGCGCTCGCCCACCTGCTTCTTGACGGTCGCGATCGCCTCGTCGACGAAGTTCGACATCGCCCACGTCGGCTCGCAGCCACAAATGCGAAACAGGAAGTTCGAGAGGATCTCGCCGCCTCGAGGCGTGTGGACGACTTCGGGGTGGAACTGCACGCCCCAAAACTTCCGGGCCGGCGCCTCGACGGCCGCCGCCGGGCAGTTGGCGCTCTCGCCCGTGACGGCGAAGCCGGGGGGCAGCGTCTCGACCCGATCGCCGTGGCTCATCCACACGGAGATCTCCTCGCCCGCGGGAAAGCCGTGGAAGAGTCCTGTCGAGTCCGTGATCTTCACCGTCGCGCGTCCGTACTCGCGGCGATCGGCGGGGACGACCTTGCCGCCGAGCAACAGCGACGTCATCTGCACGCCGTAACAGATGCCGAGCACGGGCACGCCGAGATCGTAGAGCTCCGTGCTCACGCGCGGCGCGTCGGCGTCGTAGCACGACGCCGGGCCGCCAGAGAGGATGATGCCGCGAGGCGCGAGCTCGCGAATCTTCGCGAGGGAGATGTTGAACGGATGAATCTCCGAATAGACCTTCTGCTCGCGCACGCGGCGCGCGATGAGCTGGGTGTATTGGCCTCCGAAGTCGAGGATGAGGATGAGGTCGCGACGCGGCGTCGTTGCTTTGTCGCTCACTGCTCGACTCGGTAGTTCGGGGCCTCTTTCGTGATGATGACGTCGTGGACATGCGATTCGCGCAGGCCCATCGCCGTCGCGCGGAGGAAGCGCGCCTTCGAGCGGAGCTCGTCGATCGTCGCGCAGCCCGTGTAGCCCATGCCCGACTTGAGGCCGCCGATGAGCTGGTAAAGTGACTGCGAGAGCGACCCGCGGTACGGCACGCGGCCTTCGATGCCTTCGGGCACGAGCTTCGCGTCGGTCGTGACCTCGGCCTGGAAGTAGCGGTCCTTGCTGCCGGCGCGCATGGCGCCGATCGAGCCCATGCCCCGGTACATCTTGTAGCTGCGGCCCTGGTACAAAATGATCTCGCCCGGCGCTTCGTCGGTCCCCGCGAAGAGGCTGCCGATCATGACGACATGCGCGCCCGCGGCGATCGCCTTCGTGACGTCGCCCGAGTGCTTGATGCCGCCGTCGGCGATGACGGTCACGTTCATCCCGCGCAGCGCCTTCGCGCAGTCGGTGATGGCGCGAATCTGCGGCACGCCGACGCCGGCCACGATGCGCGTCGTGCAGATCGAACCGGGGCCGATGCCGACCTTGATGGCGTCGGCGCCCGCCTTCGCGAGCGCGAGCGCCGCCTCGCCCGTCGCGACGTTGCCGGCGATGATTTGCGCCTTGGGGAAGTTCTTGCGCACGTCGGCGACGGCCTGGATGACGTTGCGCGAGTGGCCGTGGGCCGTGTCGATGCAGATGACGTCACAGCCCGCTTTCACGAGGGCGTCGACGCGCTCGTCGCGATCCGAGCTCGTGCCGACGGCACCGCCGACGCGCAGGCGACCGAAGTCGTCCTTGGCCGCGGTCGGGTGCTTCTGCGCCTTCTCGATGTCCTTGATCGTGACGAGGCCCTTCAAGAAGCCGCCGCCGTCAATGACAAGGAGCTTCTCGATCCGGTTCCGGTGCAACAGATCCTTGGCGGCCTCGACCGTCGTGCCCTCGGCGATCGTGATGAGCTTCTTCGTCATCATCGTCGACACGGGCTGCTCGAGGTTGCGCTCGAAGCGCACGTCGCGATTGGTGAGGATTCCCACCGGGCGACCGTCCGCGGCGACGACGGGCAGGCCCGAAATCTCGTGCCGCTTCATGAGCTCGAGCGCGACGGCGAGCTTCTGATCGGGACCGACGGTGACCGGGTTGACGACGACGCCCGACTCGGCCTTCTTGACCTTCGTGACCTCGAGGACCTGCTCCGGGATCGACAGGTTCTTGTGGACGATGCCGATGCCGCCCTCGCGCGCCATGCAGATCGCCGTCGCCGCCTCAGTGACCGTATCCATGGCAGACGACACGATCGGAATCGCCAAGCGGATGCCCGGCGTCAGCTGCGTGCGGACGTCGACGTCCTTCGGAACGACGTCACTTTCGGCGGGAATCAGGAGAACGTCGTCGAACGTGAGTGCTTCTTCGAGATTACCGTCCGGCAGCATCTCGGGAGATTAGCCGAACGCCCTCCGGGGCGGCAAGGCGAACCGGCCGACTTACTTCGCGGGCGCGCCGCAGCTCGCGGCGATCGCGTCGGCCTGCGCGGCGGCCTCCGGCTTGACGCCCGCGAGCGCCTTGAAACGTGCGGACTCGGCGCGTGCGGCCTTGCAGTCGCCCTGCGCACCGTAGGCCTTCGTGAGCTCGGCGCGCGCGCGCGGATTCTACCCGTCGCGCTCGACGGCCGCCTTGCACTCGGCGACGGCGCGCGCGGGCT
>JBBQJG010000227.1:0-9989 GCA_038325725.1 Polyangia bacterium
GAGGGGCCGGGTGGGCGGACGGGTCGGGGACAGGGGACGCAGGGAAACTGGGGGACGAAGTCGCGCGCGGTTGTCGGGTTGGTCGTGGCGGGGGTGCTGTTCGGGGGGACGGGGCAGGCGGAGGCGGCGCGCGACTTCGAATCTAGATGGCGTCGTCAGATGGCGTCGTCAGATGGCGTCGTCGCCCTTTTCGCCCGTGCGGATGCGGATCGCTTCGTCGATCGCCGACACGAAGATCTTGCCGTCGCCGATCTTGCCCGTGCGCGCCGCCGAGATGATCGCCTCGACGACCTCGCTCACGAGCGCGTCCTTCACGGCCACCTCGATGCGCGTCTTCGGCACGAAATCGACGACGTACGCGGAGCCCCGGTAGACCTCGGTCTTGCCGCCCGTGCGGCCGAACCCTTTGACCTCGCACACCGTCATGCCCGACACGCCGAGCTCGCGCAGGCGTGACTTCACCTCTTCGAGCTTGAACGGCTTGATGATCGCTTCGACTTTTTTCATTGGAGTGTCTCCCCGGCCTCAGCCGCCGCCTTCTTCGTAGTGATACCCCGCCTCGCCGTGATCGGCCCAGTCGAGCCCCGTCTCTTCGGCCTCGGCGTCGGGGCGAAGACCGACGGCGACCTTCACGATCTGAGCGATCACGATCGTTCCCACGATGGAGAGCGCGAGCGTCAGGCCGATCGCCTTGAGCTGCTCGAGCCACAGCGTGTGCCCGACGATGGACGCCAGATTCGTCGATAGGTTCGCGTTGACGTCCGTCGTCGCGAGGATTCCCGTGAGGAACGCGCCCAACGTGCCGCCCACGGCGTGAACGCCGAAGGTGTCGAGCGCGTCGTCGTACTTGAAGATCGACTTGAGCTTCGTGCAGGCCAAGAACGGCACGACGCCGGCGAGCACGCCGATGATGACGGCGCCCGTGGCGTCGACGAACCCGCACGCCGGCGTGACGACGACGAGCCCCGCGACGACGCCCGAGCAGAAGCCGAGGACGGTCGGCTTCTTCGTTTTGATCCACTCGAGCACGGGCCAGGTGAAGCCACCCACGGCGGCGGCGAGCGTCGTCGTCATGAAGGCGTTGGCGGCGACGCCGTCGGCCGCGACGGCGCTGCCCGCGTTGAAGCCATACCAGCCCACCCAGAGCATGCCCGTGCCGACCACCGTGAGGACGAGGCTGTGCGGCAGGAAGGCGCGCGTCCCCCAGCCCTTGCGCTTGCCGAGTATGAGGCACAGCACGAGCGCCGACCACCCGGACGACATGTGCACGACCGTGCCGCCGGCGAAGTCCACGGCCTTGATCGTCGCCTTCGCGTTCCACACGCCGTTCATGAACCCGTCGACGCCCCACACCATGTGCGCGAGCGGGAAGTAGACGACGAACATCCAGATCGCGATGAACAACATGATCGCGGAGTACTTCATGCGTTCGGCGATCGCGCCGACGATGAGGCCGGGCGTGATGATCGCAAACATGAGCTGGTACATCGCGAACACGTTCTGCGAGACCCAGTACGCGTAGTCGCCGTTGGGCGCCGACGTCACGCCCTTCAACAGCGCGAGCTTGGTGCTCCCGAGCAGCGCCGAGCCCGACGAGAACACGAGGCTGTAGCCGACGGCCCACCACAGGACCGTGACGAGGCCCGCGCAGCCGAGGCACTGGGCCATGACGGAGAGGATGTTCTTGCGGCGCACGAGGCCGCCATAGAAGAGCGCGAGGCCCGGCAGGGTCATGAAGAGCACGAGCGCCGACGAGGTCATCATCCACGCGTTGTGGCCGGGGCCCGCGACGCCGGTGAGCGCCTTCGGCGCGCCGTTGTGAATGTAGGCCTCGAGATCCGCGACGCGCGTCTCGAGATCGGCCGCGGCGGCCGGCGCGGCGGCGGGCGCCGCTTCCTCGGCGGCGGCTGTCGACGAGATCCCCGTGGAGAGGATCATCGCGAACAACATGAGCGGCAGAACGACGGCCAGCGTCCGGATCTTCGAGTCGTGACGAATCATGGAGGCTCCTGGAAGGCCGAGGGATCAGGCCGAGGCAAACCTAGAGAAATACCGCGTCCTCGTAAAGCCGAAACCTCTTGGAAACCTGCCGGAAAACGTCGGCAAGCACCGGGTCGGTTCGGTGATACGTTGCGCCCGTGTCGGCGACTTCGCTCGAGAGCGGCCGCGGCGCGGCCTCCACGCCGCTCGATCGCGCGCGCCGCAAGGCCTACGCCCGGCTGATTCCGCTCGTGTTCGTCTGTTACGCGATCGCCTACATCGATCGCGCGAACGTGGCGTTCGCGAAGCTCACGATGTCGAAGGACCTGGGCTTCGACGACGCGATCTTCGGCACGGGGTTCGGGATCTTCTTCCTCGGCTACGTGCTGCTCGAGGTGCCGGGCGCGCTGCTCGTCGAGCGCTGGAGCGCGCGCAAGTGGATGAGCCGCATCATGATCTCGTGGGGCATCGTCGCGGCGTGCACGGCGCTCGTGAAGACGCCGCATCAGTTTTATTTCATGCGCTTCTTGCTGGGCCTCTCTGAAGCCGGGTTCTTCCCCGGCGCGATCGTCTACCTCACCCACTGGTTCCCGGCGCGGGATCGCGCGCGCGCCCTCGCGCTGCTCGTCATCGCGGCGCCCATCGCTCAGATGGTGAGCGTGCGCGTCTCGGTGCCGATCCTGCGCATCGACACGACAGAGATCATCGACCACGTCTCGGTGACGACGCCGCCCGTGTTCGGCATGCACGGCTGGCAGATCATGTACGTCGTGTGGGCGATCCCCGCCGTCATCCTCGGGCTCGTCGTCCTTTTCAAGCTGACCGATCGGCCCGCGCAGGCGCGCTGGCTCGCCGACGACGAGCGCGACGCGCTCGAGGCGGAGCTCGCGCGGGAGCGCTCCAGTCTGTCCACACTTGGCGTCGCGCAACACATGAGCCTCGGCAAGGCGCTGCTCAACCCGGCCGTGCTGCTCCTCGCGCTCGCGAACTTCCTCATCACGAGCGCGCACTACGGCATCGAGGCCTTCCAGCCGACGATCTTCAAGTCCTGGTTCGACCTGAACATCAGCAAGGTGGCCTGGGCGACCCTCCCCTCGTTCGGCGCGATCCTCGTCGGCATGCTGGTCGTGAGCTGGAGCTCCGACCGGCGCGGTGAACGCTGGTTCCACACCTTCATGCCGATCTTCTGGGGCGCGGCGGTGCTGCTGCTGACGATGCTCGGTCGCGCCAACTACGCGCTCACGATCGTGCTCTTCGCGGTCGCGCTCCTCGGACTTCGCAGCTACGTCGCGCCCTTCTACGCGCTGCCCAAGCTCTTCCTCGACGGGACCGCCGCGGCGGGCGCCATCGGGTTCATCAACGCCATCGCGAACCTCGGCGGCTTCGCGGGTCCGTGGGCGCTCGGCAGGATCTCGAAGGCCACGGGGTCCTTCGTGCTCGGCTTCGTCTATCTTTCGGCGACCGCGGCGGCGGCGGGCGTGTGCATCGTCGTGCTGCGCGTGTATTACAACCGGCGCCGAGCCGCGTGACGGCGATCTTCTAACGAAAGCTTCGCACCGAAGCCGGCGCGTCAGGGCGTCGCGTCGCGCTGGAACTTCGCGCTGCGAACACCCGCCGCGTTGAACAAGCTGGTCCCGTCCAGGCCGGAGAGCTCGAGCGAGTCGCCCTGCTGGCAGAAGCCGGCCGACTGCGGCTCGGTCCGCGACGTGCCGGCGTACACGATCGTCGTCGAATTCGCGGCATCGACCTGCCAGGTTCCCATTTCGCCGGCCTGGACCTGATAGTCGTAGTTGCACGTGCAGCCGACGCTGCTGTCGCCGGTGCACGTCGGCGTCGTGGGATCGAACTTGAAACCGGGCTGTGAGGCGAAGTAGGCCTCGAGGTCGGTGCCGAACTTCGCGCAGTCGGGCGCGACCCTCTCGAACCGCGTGAGGCAAGCGTTCGCGAAGTACGTGGTCTCGTGCGTCCTGAACTGGATCTGGGCGGAGTACGTCCCGCGGGTTCCGTCCGAAGGGTCCGCGACCTGGTTCAGGTAGCCGTCGGAAACAGACGGCGGGCCGTGCCACAGGACGACGCCCCTGACGGGCATCGAGGGGCTCACGCTCGGCTCGTAGACGAGCTGCGAGCACCAGTCGCCGCTCGTCGTCGGTTGCGGCTGCGGGGGCGCCTGCGTGAGGGTCTGCGGCTGCTGGAGCTGCTCGGGCAGGCTCGGCTCCTGGTACGGGCTCACGATGAGGTTCGCGCAGCCGGCCACGAGCCTCCAATTGCCGCTGACCCCTTTGGCGTCGGCGCCGCACGCGCCGTAGGTCGTGCAGGTTCCGGCCGTGCCCTTGCCGCCGCACCCCAGAAGGCCGATGGCCACAAGGGCGAGTGCGACGGTCATCTGTCTAGTCATGTGCACGATCTCCCGCGGCCTCAGAACTTTTTGAAGAAATTCCAGAACGCAAAGTCCGACCACGGCTCGCACGGCGTGTGTCCCGCGGCCGTCGTCGAGCAGAACACGACCGGATCGTTCGCGGCGCAACCCGTGTAGCTCACGCATTTGATGGGGCCGCTGTAGCCGGTGCAAGCGGCGGTGGTCCCGGGATCGTAGGTCGCCGTCACCGGCGGAGGTGTCGACGGGGAGGCGGTCGGGTCCGCGCACTTGTTGGCGGTGAGGACGTGCTGGCTCGCCATGACGTTCGCCTGGTACGGATTGCCGGTCTCCAGCGTGTCCGCCATCGTGAAGTTGGCGATGGGGTGGTCCTTGCACGCGGGCAGCGGAGGCAAGGCGCCCTGGACGGTGGCGAACGCGCGCAAGACGTCGGGGAACACGCACCCGAGCATGTTGCCGAGCCGCGCGCCCGTGCTGAAGCCGGCATAGAACTGGCGCGCGGGGTCGACGCAGAAGCTGGCTTCGATCGTCTTGTGGAGGGCATCGAAGAACGGGTACTCGACGGACATCACCCGCTCGTCGAAGCACTGCCCGAACTCTTGCAGCGGCATGGGCGCGACGAGGATCGCCTCCTCGTTCGCGGCCTTGTTGAGGTTGATGACGTCGCCGGCCACCGTGCCGCCGCAGCCCGTCCCGAGATAGACCACGCGAAACGGCGTCGTGCTGTCGTAGGTCTTGGGCAGGCGCACAAAATAGAGACGGTCGCGGACCTTGGGCTTGTTGTTCGCGTCGACCTCGGGGCCGCTGATGGACAAGTGGTACGGAAGGAACTGGCCGATGTTCTGGCCCGGATCCATGCCACAGCCGGTTGTCCCGCCGTCGGCAGCCATGGCGTCGACGTTCATCATCGTCGTCGCGTCCGATGTCCCGCCGTTGCCGGCATCGACGGGGCCCGTGGCGGTGACGGTGAACGGAACGCTCGTCTTGGCGTCCTGCGCGCACGCCCCCAGCGCCGACAGGCTGACGAGCATCGCAAACCGGAGACGTCGTGACCGCATCAGTTTCTCCCGTCAGCCTAGAAGAAATAGTACAGCGCGAGCTCGCCGCGCACGTTGAGGCCATAGACGCCGTCGCCGAACGTCTGGCGTTCCACCTGCACCGACGCGCCCACTTGTGACTCGGGCGTCGGCGCGTAGAACACGTTGCCGTCGACGTACTGCGCCTTCGAGAACACCGCCGGCAGGCCCTGCTGCGGCGTGAGCGAAACGACGTTGGTGGACTCGATCTGCGACGCGACCACCGACAGACCGAGCGCGCGGCCCTGGCGGAAGGGCGCGCGGTATTGCAGCCCGACGACCAGCGCGCGCCAGTTCATCGTGTGGAGCTTGCCGGCGGCGTCGTAGGTCAGAAGCCCCTGGTCGACGTCGGGGTTGTACGTCGGGACGGGCAGCGTCATCGACGGGTTCGGCAGCGACGGGAACAAGACGCCGCCCGTGAGGCCCGTGTACAGGTTGGCGATGCCCGTGCCCATCGTCGCCTCGGCGGTCGCCGACAGCGTGTTCCCGAAATCGTCGCGGCTGCGCGCTGGAATGATTGGGAGGAACAGGTTGACCGCCGCGCCCCAGCCCGTCGCCGTGTTCGGGTTCGCGGCCGACGCCGTGAACGCCGGCACCGAGAAGTGGCGGTAGAGGCCCGACACGCCAAGCGACGCGGGCTGCGCCGTCGGCTGACCCGCGCCCTGCGCGCCTCCCCCCATCCAGCGATCGAACGCGACGCGGAGGCCGCCTTGCCCGTCGGGGATCTCGCCGTCGCGCTGCGCGGGGCGCACGGCCGCCAACGCAACCTCGACGGTGGCCGCCGAGCCCGTGAGCACCTTCGAGACGCGAAGCTGCGCGTCGCGGTGATAGATCTCGCCGGGGACGCCGAGGAACGCGACGGTGTTCGGGTAGAAACCGGCGCCGCCCCAGCCGAACAGATCGTGGGTCTGGCCCGCGAGCACGTCGACGAGCGGCGTCTCGAACTTGACGTAGGCGTGCCGCAGGCGAACCGCCGGCGCCGAGAAGGTCGCGTCCTCGGTCGCCGGTACGGGCTGGTTGCCGAAGAAGTCGAGCTCGACGAGCGCGGACGTCTTGACGTGGCCGCGCTCGGGCGCCGCCAGCTTCACCCCGACCCGCGAGTCGCGCGCCGAGACCTGCGTGCGCGGGTTGTCGCCCGCCAGCGTCGCTGGGCGCGCCATCGTGTTGTTGACGATGGCCTCGCTGAAGCTCTGGGTCGAGTCGTGCAGGAAGTCGAGCTCGACGAAGCCGTAGAACGAAGCGGTCACGCCGCCGGCCTTGAACGCGGGAGCTGGCGCCGCCGCCGTGGGCGACGGTGCGAGCGTCGACGGTGCGTCGGGTGGTGACACCGCGGCTGGGGCAGCGGTAGGCGGGGGCGCCGCGGGGGGTGCCCCCCGCGATTGAGCGTGAACGGCAGCGCCGTCTCCGAGGAGGATCGCGGCGCCGAGGGCCCAGCGCCACGCAAGCGGCAGTCGCGCGGAAGGATGTGGCGTCATGTCTTTCGGGGCTCTCCGTTGCGGCGCACTTTAGGCTCTCCGACGCGCGCGGGATGATGCAACCACCGCGGAGGCGATGCAACGGCGCGCATCCGTAAGCAATCGATCAGCAGCACGATCTCGAAAAGTCGTTGGCGCCGCCACCAATGCAGTTATAAAGGCGCGGCTCGAAGCAGGTCCACCAGCAGGTCAAACGCGGCCGACGCGCCGAGGAGACATCATGGCAACCCCTACGCAAACGCGGTTTCGCTGGACGATCGTCATGATGGCTTTCCTCGGAACGGCCATCAACTACCTGGACCGCGCCAACCTGGGCGTCGCGCTTTCCGGGGACATGGCGAGAGAGTTCAGCATCGACCCCGTCGCGAAGGGGAAGATCCTGGGAGCCTTCTTTATCACCTACGCGCTCTTCCAACTCCCGTCCGGCTGGTTCGTCGACAGGGTAGGACCGCGCATCTCGTACGCCGTCGCGGTCATATGGTGGTCACTCTTCACGGCGGCGGCGGCGGTCGCGCAGGGGTTCTCCTCGCTCTTCGGAACCCGCCTCCTCCTAGGCATCGGCGAAGCGCCTGCGTATCCGACGAACGCCAAGGCGGTCGCGGAGTGGTTCCCGAGACAAGAGCGGGCCTTCGCGACGAGCATTTACGACAGTGGCGCGCGGTTAGGGTCCGTCCTCGCGTTGCCCATCTGCGAATGGGTGATCGGCGCGTGGGGCTGGCGCACTTCGTTCGTCGTGACTGGCGCCATCGGCCTTGTTTGGGCGGTGCTTTGGATCCGGATCTACCGGCACCCCTCGAAGAGCCCCTACGCAAACGATGCCGAGCGGGCGTACATCGCTGCCGGGCAACCGCCGGTCAGCCCCGCGGGCCAGGGCCCCAAGGTCTCGTGGGGCAGCCTGTTCAAGTACCGCACCGTGCAGGGCATGATGCTCGGGTTCTTCTGCCTCAACTTCGTCATCTACTTCTTCGTGACGTGGTTCCCGACCTACCTAAAGGACGGGCGAGGCTTCAAGAGCGTCGCCACCTACGGCATGATCCCTGGCATCTTCGCGATGCTCGCCGGGTGGTTGGGCGGCCGCACCTCCGACTACCTCCTCAAGAAGGGGTGGTCGCTCACGATGGCACGCAAAGTTCCAATCGTCGGCGGGATGGCGATGGCTTCGAGCATCGGGCTCGCCGTCATAGTTCCCAGCGCGGGAATGGCCCTCGCGTTGCTCTCCCTCAGCTACGGCAGCCTGTGCTTCGCTGCCGCGAGCATCTGGTCGCTGCCCGCCGACGTCGCGCCGACGCCGCGGCACGTCGCCTCGATCGGTGGCATCCAGAACTTCGCCTCGAACGTGGCGGGAATCCTCATGACCTACGAAATCGGGGCGCTCCTCAAGAAGACCGGCGGGTTCAAGGTCCCGTTGCTGATGGCAGGCGGCTTCGCGATCCTGGGAGCCCTCGCATACCTCTTCTACGTCCCCGAGATCAAAACCCTCGAAGCCCGCGAGTAGATCCGTTCAGGGTAAAAGCTCGTGGGGACTGAGCTCCCGATGCGGGGGTTAGTCTTCAGGCTAGGAACGCGGAGACGACACCCGTCATCGCGATAGCCAGGGGCTCTCATCATTCGTCACAAGTTCTCGGCGACCGGCGTGGGCGGGCTCGTCGCGAACCTCACGAAGCCGTCTCCAACTATCGCCGATTCAAGTGTCGAGGGCCGGCGGGCCGTTGCCTCGATCGACCACCGATTTGGCTCTGGAGCATCGGCTGGGAGCGAGCCGGGCCTCATCAAACTTGAATCGGCGATAGTCTCGCTGCCGTCGGAACCACTCGCGAACAGGTAGGACGATTCGGGGTTCCGATCAGCGCCATCGGACGCGGTCTAGATGGATGGGAAGGAGCATTTGAACCTGCGCCTCGAGCATGATGAAGGGCCGCGGACCGGTTGTCTCGGCCCGCGGCTTCATCAACGGGCCGCTACAGCCGGATCTGGATCTCGTAGCGACGGTTCTTCTTCTTCTTCGCGTCGGTGTTGTCCGGCGTGACCAGCGGCTTCTCGGAGCCCATGCCGACCGAAATGATGTCCTTCTCGTCGACGCCCTTGGCGACGAGCTCCTTGACGATCGCCGCGGCGCGCTTGCCCGACAGCTCCTTGTTGTGGTCGGCCTTGCCGCTCGAGTCGGTGTGGCCCGAGACCTCGAACTTGAAGACGCCGACGCCGCCCGCCTGAAGGTCCTTCTTGACCTCGATCATCGTGTTGGCGAGCTTCTTCGCCTTCCCGTCGCAGCCCTTCTCGAGCTCGTCGCTGTCACTCTTGAAGTTGCACTGATTCTTGCGGCCCTCGGCGAGGAGCTTGGCGTTCAGTTTCTTGACGATGCCCTCCGAGGCCTTCTCCTTGGCCGTGTCCTTGGCCTTTTCTTGGGCGGAGCCAGCGGCCTTCTGGGCCATGCTGCCAAAGTCGACCGCCATCGCGGGGCGCGATGACATCGTGAAGGTGAGCGCGCCCGCGAGGGCGGCGCTGACAAAGAGGAAACGAGCGGTTTGGTTTCTCATGCGCGCAACATAGGCCCGGGCGCGCACCAGGCGCAAGCGCGTCAGCGATGGAACGAGGTCGGGGTCTCGGTGACGACGAGCTGAGCCGACAGGCCATGCTCTGCGTGATCGCCGTCGGGACAGAACACGCGGTACGTGCCGGGACCCAGGCGCAGCGATTGACGACGGTGCTCGCCGGGGCCGAGGAACTCGGCGACCTTTTCGTCGACGTCCGGGCCGACGACGCGCACCGCGTGCTCGAGCCGGCCGCGGTTCGTGAGGTCGAGCGTCACCCGGCCACGACCGACCTGGGGCGGGTCCAGAGTGAGGCCGTCGTCGACGAGATCGATCGCGAGCACCTCGCTCGCTTCGTCGGGGCTCGAGGCATGTCGGCCCATCGTCGCGCACGAGGCCGTCGAGAGGGCGACGACGACGAGCGCTTCCCGAAACATCCTCATGGGCAGGTCACGTCGGTGATGAGTGAGGTCATGGTCGCGGCGCCCTCCTGTTTCAGTATGACGTTCGAAAGAACCACGTGTCGGCCCGCGCCCGCAACGGTGACCGTCGCGGC
>JBBQJG010000228.1:0-9955 GCA_038325725.1 Polyangia bacterium
GTTCGACGAGGTGCAAACGGGCATGGGCCGCACGGGCAAAATGTTCGCGGCCGAGCACACGGGCGTCGTGCCGGACATCCTGCTGCTCGCCAAGGGGATCGCGTCGGGCATGCCGCTCGGCGCGATGATGGCGCCGCGCGAGAAGATGACCTGGCCGCCGGGCAGCCACGGCTCGACGATCGCGGGCAACCCCGTCTCGATCGCGGCGGGGATGGCGACGATCAAGCTGCTCGAGGGCGGCCTCGTCGACAACGCGGCCCGCGTCGGCGACAAGCTCCAGGCGATGCTGAAGACGACGCTCGCGGGCAACGGCAACGTCACCGACGTGCGCGGCGTGGGCCTCATGATCGGCGTCGAGCTCGCGACGCCCGCACTGAGCGACGCCGTGGCGAATCTTTGCTTCGAGCGCGGGCTGCTCGTGCTCGAGTGCGGGAAGAAGGCGATTCGCCTGTCCCCTCCCCTCATCCTCACTGAGGAGCAGGCGCGCGCCACCGCGGACGTCTTCGCGGGCGCGTGCCGCGACGTTCCCGCGTGACCACCAACGACGACCTCATCGCGCGGCAGAACGCCCACGTCTTTTACACGTGGAGCGCGCAGAAGAACGCCGTGCCGCTCGAGATCGTCGAGGGCCAGGGCGCGCGCTTCACGACAGCCGACGGCGCGCGGTGGTGGGACCTGGGCAGCATGACGTGGAACGCGAGCCTCGGGCACGGCCACCCGCGCATGCGCGACGCGCTCGCGAAGGCGGCCGCGCGCGGGCTGCTCGCGTATCCGACGTCGGCTTTCCCTGACAAGGCGCGTGCCGGCGAGCTGCTCGCCGAGATCACACCCGCGGGGCTCACGAAGAGCTTCTTGTGTCTATCGGGCGCCGAGGCCAACGAGAACGCCGTCAAGATCGCGCGCCTCGTGACGGGGAGGAAGAAGATCGTCGCGCGCACGCGCAGCTACCACGGCGCGACGCTCGCCATGCTGTCGCTGTCGGGTGATCCGCGGCGCGAGCCGTTCGAGCCGGGGCTGCCGGGCGTCGTCCGTTTCACCGA
Organism: Polyangia bacterium; assembly: GCA_038325725.1. Classification (GTDB taxonomy): domain Bacteria; phylum Myxococcota_A; class Polyangia; order Fen-1088; family Fen-1088; genus DASZFV01. The sequence continues at coordinate 1,041 of JBBQJG010000228.1, forward strand.
CCCGTACTGCTTTCGGTGCCCCATGGGCAAGGTGCCGCAGACGTGCGCGCACGAGTGCGCTCAGGATCTCGAGACGGCGCTGCTGCGCGAAGGTCCCGACACGGTCGCCGCCGTGATCGCCGAGGGGATCGTGGGCGCCAACGGCGTGTTCGTGCCGCCCGCGGGGTATTGGAAGCGGCTGCGCGCGATCTGCGACGCGCACGGCGTGTTGCTCATCGCCGATGAAGTCCTGTCGGGTTTCGGGCGCACGGGCAAGTGGTTCGCCGTCGACCACGACGGCGTCGCGCCTGACCTGCTGACGATGGCGAAGGCCATCACGGGCGGCTACGCGCCGGGCGGCGCCGTCATCGTGAGCGACCGCATCGCGAAGCACTTCGATGACCACGTGCTCGTGGCGGGCCTGACGACCTACGCCCACCCGCTCGTGTGCGCGGCGATCGTCGCCGCCATCGAGACGTATCGCGAAGAAGGCTTGATCGAGCGCGCCGCGGCGCTCGGCCAGCGCCTCGCGACGACGCTGCCCGCCCTCGCGCGCACGCGGCCCGCGCTCGCCGACGTCCGGGGCCTCGGCCTGCTGTGGGCGTTCGAGCTGTGCGTTCCCGGAACCAAGACGCCGCTGCCGGCGCCCGCGCTCTCCAAGCTCGCGGCGACGCTGCGCGCGCATCACCTGCACATGCACAAGCGCGACAACCTCCTGTACTTCGCGCCCCCGCTCGTCATCGGCGACGCCGAGCTGGACGAGGCGGTCGCGGCGCTGGGACGCGCTCTCGACCAAGGATTGGAAGGCCTTTCGTGAATCACAAGAGCAAGGTCTATCCCAACGTCGACGCCGCGCTCGACGGGTTGCGCGACGGCCTGCGCATCATGTCGGGCGGCTTCGGCCTGTCGGGCAACGCCGAGGCGTGCATCGAGGCCATCGCGCGCCGGGGCGTGAAAGATCTCACGATCATCTCGAACAACTGCGGCAATCAGGGCCAAGGCCTCGCCGTGTTGCTCAAGAACCGTCAGGTCAGGCGCGTCGTGTGCAGCTTCATTGGCGGCAACCCCGATCTCGCCGAGCAGTACTTGGCCGGAACCGTCGAGGTCGAGCTGAACCCACAGGGCACGTTCGCCGAGCGCATCCGCGCGGGCGGCGCGGGCATCGGCGGCTTCTACACACCGACGGGGGTCGGCACGATCGTCGCCGAGGGCAAAGAGATCCGCGAGCTCGACGGGCGCAAGTTCGTCTTCGAAAAGCCGCTGCGCGCCGACCTCGCGATCATCCGCGCCGCCGTCGGCGACACGCTCGGCAACCTGCGGTTTCACCGCACGTCGCGCAACTTCAGCCCGCTCATGGCGATGGCCGCCGACGTCACCGTCGCTGAAGTAGACAGGCTCGTCGAGCCTGGAGAGATAGACCCCGACGACGTCCACCTGCCAGGCCTCTTCGTCAAACGCATCGTCGAAGTGCCCGCGCACAAGAACGTCATCGAGTTCCGCACGACGCGAAAGCGCGAAGCGCCATGAGCTGGTCGCGCGACGACATGGTCAAGCGCGCCGCGGCCGAGGTGCGCGACGGGCAGATCGTGAACCTCGGCATCGGCCTGCCCACCGAGGTCGCGAACTTCATCCCCGCCGACGTGAGCGTGCAGCTGCACTCGGAGAACGGCCTGCTCGGCATGGGCCCGTACCCATACGACGACGAGGTCGACCCGCAGCTCATCAACGCAGGCAAACAGACCGTGACGGCGCGCCCGGGCGCGAGCACGTTCGACTCGGCGCTGTCCTTCGCGATGATTCGCGGCGGCCACGTCGATCTCGCGATCCTCGGCGGGCTGGAGGTCGCGTGCACCGGCGATCTCGCGAACTGGACCGTCCCCGGCAAGCTCATCACGGGCATGGGCGGCGCCATGGATCTCGCGGCGGGCGCCAAGCGCGTCGTCGTGCTGCAGAGCCACGTCGCGAAGGATGGCAAGCCCAAGCTCGTCGCCGCCGTCACGTTGCCCGTGACCGCCCTCGCCTGCGTCCACCGCGTCATCACCGAGCTGGGCGTCTTCGATACCGCCGGCGATCACTTCGTCTGCGTCGAGCGCGCGACGGGCGTCGACGACGCCGAGATCGTGCGCGGAACCGGCGCACCCGTCGTCTTTCGCTGACGCGCTACCGCTTCGTCAGCTCGACGGTCGGCTGCGCGGGCGCGTTGTCGTCACCGGCGTCGGCGTAGCCGCGCAGCTCGAGCGTGACCGGCGTGCGCGCGACCGTGTCGAAGCCCCACGAGCGGCGCACCTGCGAGCGCGCGCACGGCACCGACTGGCCCGCCTTGCAGTCGTGGACAGTCTCGACCTCGAGGACGTGACCACCTGGCGAGAACGAGCCCGAGAACAACTGCAAGAAGTCGGGGCTGTGCAGCTCGCCCGCGTTCTTGTCGCGCGTGACGACGACGGTGAAGTCGACGGAGATCGTCACGGAGCGCAGCGAGTATTCCTCGGGGACCTCGTCGCGATAGCGCAGCAAGATCGGACCGCGATCGCCGGACTCCTGCTGCTTGTCCACCAGCGCCTGGTGCGCACGCTCGGCGTCCGCCTGGACGACGGCGTCTTTCGCGTGCGGTGGCATCCCGAGCGCGCGGTCGTAAGAGGCCCACGCGTGCGCGGGCGCGCCGCGCCGCTCGTGCCCGCGCCCGAGGGCCAGGTACGCTTCGCGGCAGCGCGGATCGGGGTGCACCCACGGGCACGCGGCCGACGTGAACTGGGCGAGATCCTTCATCGCCGTCTCCCAGTCGTCCTTGCGCGCGGCTTTTAGGCCCTGGCCGTAAAGGACGTTGAGGTCGGATTGAGACGCGCAGGCGGACACCGCCAACGTCGACACGAACAGCAAGCGCCGCGCGCGCGTCATCAACGAGCCTCGCCGGCGGGGGGACGCGGGGGCTCGAGGCCGAGGCTCTTGAGGGCGGCGTTGACAGCCTTGAGGTCCTCCCACGCTTCTTTTTTCTTGTTGGGATCGCGCAGGAGGTACGCCGGGTGGAACGTCGGCATGAGCTGGATGCCCTCGTACGAGCGAAACGTCCCGCGCAGCCGCGAGATCGGCGTGTCGTCGCGGAGGAGGCACTGCGCGGCGAACTTGCCGAGCGCGACGATCACGCGCGGGCGCAGCGCCGCGAGCTGCGCCTTGAGGAACGGCTCGCACTTCTCGATCTCGTCGGGCTCGGGGTTGCGGTTGCCGGGCGGGCGGCACTTGAGGATGTTGCAGATGTAGACGTCCTGCCGCCCATAGCCCATGGCCTCGATCATCTTCGTGAGGAGCTGACCCGCCTTGCCGACGAACGGCTCGCCCTGCGCGTCCTCATCGGCGCCCGGCGCCTCACCCACGAAGACGAGGTGCGCGTCCGGATTGCCGACGCCGAAGACGAGCTTCGTGCGCAGCGGCGCGAGCTTGCAACGCTGACAGTCGCCGAGCTCCTCGCGCACGAGCATGAGACCGGCGGCGCCCGTGGAACGCCCCTCTTCCGAGGCGGCGACCGGCAGCGACGGACGTGGCGCCGCAGCGGTGGACGGCCCTGACGGTCGCGGTGCCGCAGCGGGCGGCGCCGACGGACGCGGCGCCGCAACGACAGCCGGCGCGGCGCCAGCGCGCGACGCCACCACAGGGGCCCGAGGCAGCCCCAGCAACCCCGAGCGCTTTCGCGACGCGAGGTTCGCCTTGAGGCTCCCCGCGATCGAGCGCAGCTCGTCGCGCGGATCGTCAGCGGCCATCGGGGACCAGCGCGTCGACGGCGAGCGCGTAATAGAACGTCGCCGCCGTCTCCGAGTCGTGGATCGTGCGGTCGCGCGGCAGCGCACCGTCGCGATCGCCGTCGCGGCGCTCGAGCTCGTCGACGATCTCCGTATACGACTCCATGAACGTCGGATCGGTCGCGACGACGTACGCGTGACCGAGCGCCCACGCTGCGCACGCGTTCCACGTGTTCTCCTCGCGCCGCCGCGCGAGGAAGCTCGGCGGCGTGATCGGCGCGACGCGCTCGCGCAGCCACGCGCCCACGAAGGGCGTGTTGCCCTCGGCGGCGATGACGGCCAGCACGCGCGTCCCCGTCGTCGACGAGAAGTCGAAAAGGCCGCCGGTCGGCGCCAGCTCGGTCGAGAAAGGCGGCGGCGGCTTCATGCCGAAGGCGCGTTCGACGAACTTGCGTCCCACGGCCAGCAGCCCGCGATCCTCTACGACGCGCGCGTAGTCAATGAGCGCCTTCGCGAGAAACCCCGGATCGCGGAACTCGCGCCCGCCGAGATCGTGCAACTCGCCGAGGTAGGCCGCGAGCACGCGCGCCGCACGGTCGACGAGCGTCTGCCGGCGCGAATCGATGTTGGCGATCACGCGCTCGGCGACGTCGGCCATCAACAGCAGGGCGCAGTCGTAGGGACCCTCGTCGCTCGCGAGGCTGTCGAGCGCCTCGGGCACGAACTTGCGGCCCTGCGACTCGACGAACGACCAGGCCGCCGCGCGGTTCGACGCGAAGCGCCCGTCGCCCGTGAGCCGCTGGTGACGCGCCCAGATCCACGTCGCCGCGAGCGTTCCGTGGAAGTCCAGGTCGTCGGCCCGCGCCCACGGCGGGACGTTCCCGCGGCCCGACACGCCGGTCGCCGTGAGCTGGCGGTTCGCGAGCACGGTGCCCGCGAGGCCCATGTGGCGGCCCGCTTGGGCGCCGTAGTTCTTGATGCGTGGGTCAGGCATGCGGAGGCGAGCCTGTGCGAGATTCGTTCGAGAGGGGCCGCGGAGGCAAGCGCCAAGAACCTCTAGCTGGGAATGCGCTGGATGCGCATCTTGCGCGTCGTCGCCCGCCCCGTGGGACGGGCCGCGAGGCGCGGCACGAACAGGTTCCACAGCTTGTCAGCGATGACCGTCTTGGGCGCCCGCGCGAGCTCCGTCTGCGTCCCGTCGGCCAGGATGACCGTGACGGCGTTGTCGTCCGTGCCGAAGCCGATGCCCTCCTGGCTGACATCGTTCGCGACGATCGCCTCGCACCCTTTTTCGAAGAGCTTCGTCGAGGCGCGCTCGGCCAGCGTCTCGGCATCGCCGTCGACCGTCTCGGCCGCGAACCCGACGAGAAACGGCAGGTGCGCCTCGCCGCGCGCCTTGACGAGCCCCGCGAGTAGGTCCGGGTTCGAAGCGAGCGCGAGCGTCGTCGATCCCGAAGGTGAAGTGCCCGAAGGCGAAGACGACGAGGTCCTTCGCGACAGCTTTCCCGGCACGCGCGTCGCCGGACGAAAATCGGAGACCGCGGCCGCCATGACGACGACGTCGGCCTCGGGCGCGACCGCCGCGAGCGCCTTTTCGAGATCAGCCGTCGTGACGACGTCGACGCGCGTATCGACGCCGGGGGGCGTGGGCGGCGTGTTCGGCCCGGCGATGAGCGTCACGAGCGCTCCGCGCGCCACCGCCGCCGCCGCGACCGCGAAGCCCATCTTCCCCGACGACCGGTTGCCGAGGTAGCGCACGTCGTCGACGGGCTCGACCGTCGGCCCCGCCGCGACGACGATCCGCCGCCCGGCGAGATCGCGCGGCGCGAAGACGGCCGCCGCCGCCGTGCAGATCTCCTGCGGCTCGATGAGCCGCCCCGCGCCGACCCACCCGCAAGCGAGCGGCCCGCGATCGGGACCCACCGTGCGAAACCGCCCGCCAGCCTCGGGGCCCAGCAGCCGCGCGAGGTTCGCCTGCGTCAGCGGGTTCTCCCACATGTTGACGTTCATCGCGGGGGCGAGCAGCACGGGCGCGCGCGACGCGAGGACGACGGTCGCCAGCAGATCGTCGGCCATGCCTGCGGCGACGCGGGCGATGACGTCGGCCGTGGCCGGCGCGATGACGATGAGCTCGGCCTCATCGGCGAGGCGGATGTGCCCGATCTGCGATTCCTCCGTGAGATCGAACAGGCTCCGCGACACCGGGTGTCCCGAGAGCGTCTGCAGTGTCAACGGCGTGATGAACGCGGTCGCCGCGTCCGTCATGACGACCCGGACCGTCGCGCCCGCCTTGACCAGCAGCCGCGTCAGCTCCGCCGCCTTGTAAGCGGCGATGCCACCGGTGACGCCCAAAACGACGCGTCGGCCCTGCAACGTTGGCCCGTCCGTCGGGCCCTCTTCTCCGTCGATCGTCGGAAGCTCGGTGCTTGCGCTCATGTGTTCGCCTCGCAACGGTGCGGGGCGGACATTACCGCAAAAACGAACCCGACACCCCTGCTCAGCAACAGGTATAAAAGGCGCGTGGCAGAGTCGGGGGGGTTCCCGCGGCGATTCGATCAGTACGTGTTGCTGAAACCGCTGGCGCGGGGGGGCATGGGCGAGCTCTATCTCGCCCTCGCGGGCGCGCGCGGCATGGAAAAGCCGTGCGTCATCAAGACGGTCCTGCCGTCGCTCATCGCGAGCGACAGCGCGCAGCGCTTCCGTGACGAGGCCATGGTCGTCGTGCGGCTCCAGCACGGCAACCTCGTGTCGGTCTTCGACGCCGGCCGCAACGGCGATCAGGTCTTCATCGTCATGGAGTATGTCGACGGCAAGGATCTCCTCGCCGTGTGGAACCGCTGCGCGGGCAAGCGCGTGCCCTTCCCCATCGACGTCGCGGCCTACATCGTCAAGGAGCTCGCGCGCGGGCTCGGCTACGCGCACGCGTTCGGCGGGCTCCAGCTCGTGCACCGCGACGTCTCACCGGCGAACGTGCTGCTGTCGTACACGGGCGAGGTCAAGCTCACCGACTTCGGCCTCGCGCGCTCGACGCTCAAGCTCCAACAGACGGCGCCCGGGATCATCTACGGCAAGCTGTCCTACCTTTCGCCCGAGCAAGCGCGCAGCGAGCCCCTCGACGGACGCAGCGACCTCTACGCGGCGGGGATTTTGTTGTGGGAGCTGCTCACGGGGCAGCAGCTCTTCCCCGTCAAGTCGGCGGCGACGGGCGACGACGCAGGGGCGCGGCGCGACTCGACGTCCGACGCGCTCGCGCGCCTGCGCAACCCGCAGATCGTGCTGCCGTCCCACGTCACGCCACGCGTGCCGCCCGAGCTGGACGCGATCGCGATGCGCGCCCTCGCGCCCGATCCGGCCGAGCGCTACCAGACGGGCGAGGAGCTGCGCGCCGATCTCGCGACGTTCCTCGCGGCGACGGCGCCGCACACGGACGCAGCGCGCCTGTCGTCGTTCCTGCGCCCGCTGTTCCACGACATCGCCGAGGCCGAGCGCCGCGAGCGCGAGACGCTGCTGCGCGCGGGTACGGGCTTGCTTTCGGGGGCGTTCAGCGCTGAGCTGTCGGCGGCCAGCCTCGCGCCGCGGCCGATGGACGAGATCGACGAGCCGAGCGCCGCGCATAAGGCCCGAAGGCGTTCCGGCGATCAACAATCGCGCGAGGGGCGCCGTCGCTTCGATCGCGACGAGCGGCGCGCCGTCGCAGACACGGGCGAAGGCGACGCGCGCACGCGCCCCGCCCGCCCCGGCGAGGACCCGCGCGTCGGCATGACGTTGGGCGGCCGCTACCACATCGAGCGCTTGTGCGGCGAAGGCGCCATGGGCCGCGTCTACGAGGCGCGGCACGTCGACATCGGCCGGCGCCTCGCCGTGAAGATCCTCCACTCGACCTACCTGAGCAGCCCCGAGCTCGTCGAGCGCTTTCGCCGCGAGGCGCGCGCCGCCTCGAAGGTGGGCCACCCGAACATCGTCGACGTCACCGACTCGGGCACGACGTCCGACGGCGCGTTCTACTTCGTCATGGAGTTCCTCGACGGCGTCGACCTCGAGCAGCTCATCGCGCGCGACGGGCGGCTCCCCGTCGAGCGCGCGCTGCGCATCGCGGGCCAGATCGCGCGCGCCGTTCAGGCGGCGCACGCGGGCGAGATCATTCACCGCGATCTCAAGCCCGCGAACGTCATGCTCGTGAGCCGCAAGGACGAGGAGGACTTCGTCAAGGTGCTCGACTTCGGCATCTCGCGAAACATGGATCTCGAGCAGAGCGGCGAAGGGCACAGGCGCGGGCTCACGCGGCCCGACGTCGCCGTCGGTACGCCCGTCTACATGTCGCCCGAGCAGGCCGCGGGCGTGCGCGCCGACGCGCTCACCGACGTGTACGCGGTCGGCGGCCTGCTCTACGAGATGCTGACGGCGACGCCGCCCTGCGAGGGCGACGACGTGCTCACGGTCCTCAACAAGAAGGCGACGCAGGATCCGCAGCCCATCGGCAAGCTGCGGCCCGAGCTGCCCGCCGACGTGCAGCGCCTCGTCACGCAGGCCCTGTCGCGCTCTCCCAAGGATCGCCAACCGACGATGACGGCGCTCAAGGACGAGATCCTCGCCTGCCTCGTCGCCAGCCATGGCGCGCCCCTGCCCGCTCCCGGCGCGGGGCGGCTCACGCCCGCGCCGATGGTGCTCGAGGCGGAGGGCGCGCGCGGCAACACCGAGCGAACGGTCGTGTTCCGCGCGCGCCCGTGGATGCTCGGTGTCGGCGCGGGCGCGCTCGTCGCGATCCTCGCGGCCGGCTGGTACGTGCGGAGGAGCGACGGTTCCGCCGATGAGCCGCCCCTCGTGGCCGCGGTCGCGACGACGACCGCGACAACGACCGGCGAGGCCCCCGCCCTGACCCCGCCGCGCGAGCTGACGGCGCCCCCCGTCGTCATCGATCAAATCACGACGCCGCTGCCTCCGCAGGAGCCCGTCGCCCTCAAGCGCGTCGCCCGCCTCGTCGAGCACGCGCCCACCACCGCCGCGCCGCCGGCGCCGTCCCTCGCGGCGCCGTGGCCCGCGGCCTCACCGCCCGTGTTCGCGCAGACGCCCAAAACGACCGGGACGACGAAGCGCGCCGCCCTCGAGCGCGCCGCTACGCCCAACGACGCGAGCCCGCCGTCCGCGCCCGCGGCCGCCGTGGCTCCGACGCCCGGCGAGATCCTGGCGCGCGGCCAGAGCGCGTTC
>JBBQJG010000229.1:0-9913 GCA_038325725.1 Polyangia bacterium
GGCGCAGGACAACGCCACGAGGACGCAGAAAGATCTCGCGAGTGAAGTCCGTCGTGAAGATGAGCGCTCGAAGTTCAAGAAACCCTCGCGGCGAGCTGATACGCGAAGGCCCTGCGTCCGGATTGTCTCCGGAGCAGGGCCGTTCGTTACTTCTATGAAACCAAGCCGTTCGTTACGCGAGCATCTCGGTGATGGCGCCCGTCGTCCCGACGTAGGCGCCCATGGGCGCGCCGAACACCGTCAGGTTGCCACCGAACACCTTGTTGATGATCGTGAGGTTGACGTCCTGCAGGTTGCGACCGCTCATGTTCGGGCCGGCCGACGCGGGGAAGTTGATGTACTGACCCTGCTTGAGCACTCCCGCGCCGCCCATGATGACGATCGGGAGGTTGAGCGAGTCGTGGTTTCCGCCACGCATACCGCTCATCGCCTGGATAACCGTGCCATCCATCGCGGTGCCGGCGCCCTCTTGGATGAGACCGATCTTCGTGACCATCTCGTTCAGGCGATCCATGTTCCACCAGCCGATCGTCGCGAACCCGCTGTTCGAGTCGCTCGTGTGCTGGAGGCCGTGGTACCCGTCGACCGGCGCCGTGCCCGGCGTCGAGCCCGTCGCCGTGAAGTTCCGGACCTTGATGAAGTTGTAGACGAAGTCGCTGCGCGCATCGTCGAGCATGAAGCTGACGACGCGGGTCATGTCGCACTGGAAGGCGAGCACGGCCAGGTCGATCATGAGCGTTGCGTGCGTGCCGCGGTTGTAGTCCGCGGGAACGTTTCCGACGTTGTAGATCTGCGTGGGCGCCGCAGGAACCTTGCAGCCGGCGACGGAGCCCCCACCTGACCCGGGCATGTTCGCGGCGAGCACGCGTGTCTCGAGCGTCTTCACCGAGGTGAGGAACTGGTCCATCTTCATGGTGTCGCTCTTGCTGAGCCGCAGCTTGAGGCTGTTCGAGCTCTCGACGATGTAGTCGAGCGCGCTCTTGCGAAGCGCCTGCGCCTTCGCGACGGAGGCATCCGGCGGCGTCGGCGTCATGTTGCTCCCGCCCGTCGGGAAGCCACCCTGCATGAGGTGCTGGAACACCGCCTGCGGGCTGACGATCTTGTAGAGAGGCGTTGCCGCGTCCTTCCACGAGATGCTGCGAGAGTGGGGCCCCGGCAAGCCGTCCGTGTACGAGTCGAGCGTCGAGAGCCCGACCTGCAACGAGTGAAGCGGCGTCGGCATCTTGTTGCCGTTGCTCGCGATGATCTGGTTGGCGATCTGCTGATCGATCGAGATCGAGCTGTTGTTATTCCCGGTGCCGTTCGCGCGAACGCCCGTCCACGCCGTCGCGCTGTTGTGGCCGTGCGAAGGCTCGATGTGTCCGTTCCACGGCGAGTAGTTACCGACGTTCCCGAGCACGAGCGCCTTCGAGATGTTCGGCTGCAGCGGCTGCAGGATGGGCGACAACGTCATCGCCGTCCCAGCCCCCGTCGGCGACCAGAAGGCCGACGCCGTGCCGTTCGGGAAGTACACGGACATGTAGCGCTTCGTCGCGCCTGCGGCGTGCGCCTTCTTCGCGGCGAACGTCTCGAGCCACGGCACGCTCAGCGCGACGCCAGCGCCCTTGAGAACCTGACGGCGAGTCCAGTTGGTCGGTTTCATTGCGTCGCTCCTTCAGGACTTGGTGGGACAGTGAGAACGTTGATGGCGCTGGAGAGTGTCACTCACATCTCTCCGCGGCGGAACTTGAACGTATCATTGAGAACGATGTCTTTCAGCAGCGCTTTGAGACCGAAGTTCTCGGTCGCCCACTTCGCGCGAATCTGAGACAGGTACGGCGTGTCAGAATCCACGAGAGACCGCGACAGCGCGTAGGTCATCATCTTCTCGCTGGCGCAGTTCGTCAGCTGCGTAACCTTCGTGCCCGTCGAGAGAATCGTCGCGAGCTGCTGGACCGTAGAGAACGTCTCGCCCGACGGCAGGACGCCCGACGAGTCGATGACATCGCCCGTGCCGTTCGCGCCGTACTTCTGACGGTAGGCGCCGATGGCGTCGAAGTTCTCGAGGCCGAGGCCGATGGGATCGAGCGTCGCGTGGCAGGCCGCGCAGGTCGCCATCGTGCGGTGCGCCGCGAGGCGAACACGCACGTTCTGGCTCTGCAGGGCCGGATCAGCCGCCGTGCCCGTGTCGAGCTTGGGAACGTTCGCCGGCGGGTTCGGGATCGTCTGGCAGAGGAGGTTCAGGAGCACCCACTTGCCGCGCAGCGTGGGGGCCGTACGGTAAGAGAACGACGTGAACGTCTGGAAGCTCGCGAGGCCCAGGAAGCCGACGCGGGTGTCCGCCGTGTTCATGATCTTGGTCATCGCCCCGCCGGGCGGCGCCGCGACTCCGTAGTGCGTCGCGAGGCGGGTGTTGACGAAGTTCTCGTCCGTCGTGAAGAAGGCCGTCATCGGCAAAGTGCCCGTGAGGAACTCGTTGAAGTAGGCGAGCTCCTCCGCGATCATCGCCTGGCGAAGCGGCTCGTCGAACTTCGGGAACGCCGTCGGCTCGACCTGGTGACCCTTGAGATCACGCGCGCCGAGCCACTGGCCCGCGAAGCTCTCCGTGAAGCTCGCGCCCTTGGGGTCGGCGAGCATGCGATCGATCTGACCGGCGATGACCGTGTCGTTCACGATCTGACCAGACGACGCGAGCCCGAAGAGCGCGTCGTCCGGCATCGAGCTCCAGCCGAGGTACGACAGACGAGACGCGAGCTCGTACGGCGTCAGCGAGTGCGCCGTGAGCGAGGCCGGGTTCGAGTCGAACTCGATGCGGTACAAGAACTGCGGCGACGCGATGATCGACTTGACGACGTGCTTGATCGCGTTCTCGGGCGTCTCGCCGATCGTGATGGCCTCTCCGGCGAGGGCCACGAGGCGATCCGACTCGGCCGTCAGGAGAGGACGGCGCCACGCGCGTCCACCGAAGTTGTTGACGATGGTGCGCGTGCAGGCATCGGTCGCCGACGCCGGCGCACACGTGAGGATCTTCGCCTTGAGCGGGGCGCTCGCGAAGATCATCTCGCCGATCGTGTCGGCGGTGTTGAAATACTGCTCGTAGCGAGCGTCGTTGATCGTGAAGGCGTCCGCCGTGTTGTCGAACTCGCCCTTCTCGTCGGGCTGGAACGTCGTCTGAGCGATGTTGCCCGTGACGCCGACGAGGTCACGAATCGTATTGTCGTACTCGAGGTTGTTGAGGCGGTGAATTGACACGCGGCCCGAGTCGAGCGGACCGGTCGCCCCACCCGTCCCCGCCATCGGCGGCGGCATCATCATCGCCATCATCCCGCCCCCTCCGGGGATACCGGCGGTCTGCATCCCGAAGCCAGCGCCGCCGCTGACGCCCGCGTTGCCGCTGGACCCCGGAGGATTGCTGCCACCACCGCCAATGTCGCCGTTACAGGCAACGAGGCCGAACGCCGCGGCGAACCCGCAGGCGAGAAGCCCGCGCAGAGGGAGAAGCTTGGTGTCGTGTCCAGCTTTCATAGTCACTCCTCATCACTCCAGGGAAGGAACCTTGTTCGAAGCGGCGGCCAGAAACAGCGGCTCAGAACCGCTGGGCCTACTCCGTGCTCAATGTGTCGAACGGGTCGCGAAATCTTGACGGAAGAATTTTTGTCCGCTTGGAAGGTCTTGTAATTCCATTCGGAAGTTGCTGCGCGGACCGGGCTCTCACTCCTCACACACCGGGAACACACCCCACACATCCCAGGTTCGGAATGATCCGGATCCAGAAAGCCCCCTAGACCGTCCCCAATATTAGCGTCTGCCTCTTCGCAAATGTTGCATCTTCAATATGAGGAGTGCACCCAACTCCCGATTCTCCCTACAGTCTCCCACCCTGGTCGCGTCCGGGGCGCGACGCGACCGTCGCTTGTACGTGGTGATGCCGATCCGACCGAAACGGCTCGCGGGCCACTGAAGAGGGCGTCGGTTCCCGGGGACCGTAGCCTTATTAGAAGAAGGGTCCCCGGAAGCGCTGTTCTGATGCGCTCTTCTGGGGGAGGCTGGATCGGTTTCGAACGGTCGATTAACATCCGCTCCGCCGTGAACCAGGACGCTCCCACCCGCCCGTTCTCATCAGACGATCGAGACTCGGCGGCCGGGCCGTGGTCCTCGACTTGGGTTCGGCACTACGACCGCGCGTCTCGCCGGAGACATCACGCCGGTGGCTACAAGCGCATTCGCAAGGAAGCGAAGCGCCGGCGCCGCTCCGAGGTCGCGATCTTCTTCGGGCTGGGCCTCGCCGTCGCCATCGTGTTCTGGATCTCGACGGCGATTCTGTCGCGCTGATTCTCGGCGAATCCGGCGGGAGGACCAGCCGTATCGGCCGGCCCTAAGGCGCGGGGGATCTTGACACAACCCAGCCCTTGGGTGCATTCAGACACGCTGAAACGATTGGGTAGCAGTGCGGCGTCGCACGGCCGGTAAATGGGGTTTCGAGCGCGGGGGACGAAGTCGGAGGTCTCCCGCGCGCGTGAGTCGGGCTCGGTTCTCCGACGAAAAAATCGGGAGATTTCGAAAATGCGGAACTTGGGTTTCTGTGTCCTCGTGGTCGCCGCGGTCAGCGGCGGAATCGGGTGTGGTGGCGGATCGACCCGCAAGGTCACCGGCAACGCTGGTACGACGGGCAGTGCGGGCAGCACCGCGGGCACGACCGGCACCGGCGTCGCGGGCACAACCGGCACGGCCGGCACCGGCGGCACGGGTGGCGACACCAGCACGGCGGGCACCGGCGGCGGCACGGCCGGCGCGGGCGGCATGAGCGGCGCGAACGGCACAGCCGGCGCAGGCGGCGCCGCGGGCGAGGCCCCTCCTCCGACTCCCTATTGCGACATGGCCGGCATGACGAAGAAGGCGCTGCCGTACAAAATCGACGGCGACTTCACGTACGTCGACGTGCTCCAGAACAACTCTGAGCCGACCTATATGCAATGGAAGGTCGTCGCGAACCCGAACTGCGACGTCGATCCGACGACGCTGCCGGCGCTGTACACGCCTCCCGTCGTCGAGCCCGCGCCGGACGCCGGCGTCGATGCCGAGGCCGATGGCGGCACCGACGCAGGCACCGACGCGGCCGATGACGCGGCGACAGACGGGGCGGCTGACACCTCGACGCTCGCCCTCGACCCGGATGCCGGCGACGGTGGCGTCGACGCGCCCGTCGACTCCGCGGTCGTCGACGCCGCGCCGGACGTCGCTGTCGACGCCCCTGCGAGCGACGCTTCCGCCGATGGCGGCAGCGACGCGGTGGCATCGACGGACGGCGGCAGCGACGGGCCGAAGGCTCCGGGCTGCTTCGAGTTCACCTACGTCCCCGATCCCTGCTTCAACGCCGGCGGCACCTGCTGGGGCGGAGCCGTTCTCGAGCCCCCGACCAACGCGGGCGTTCACGCCCCCGGCCCGGGCATCTGCATCGGCGACGGCGCGACGACGATCTCGTTCATGGCGAAGGGCAGCCGCGCCGGGGCGCGCATCAAGTGGGGCTCGATCCGCGAAGGCATGGACAGCACCGAGCACTTCCTGACGACGCTCACGAAGGACTGGGTGAAGTACACGATCACGATCCCGGCCGGCGAGCTGTACAACACCTCGGCGACGCCGGGCGGTGTGTGGAACGGTTTCTCCATCGTCGGCGAACCGCAGGATCACTTGGGCGGCACGTACATCTTCGTGAAGGACATCACCTGGTCGGCGAACTGAGCCGCTAGGAGACTTCACCGAATCGAAAAGGGGCAGGCGCTTCGGCGCGCTGCCCCTTTTGTTTGTCGAAAAGGGGCAGGCGCTTCGGCGCTGCCCCTTTTATTTTGGCCGCGCGGCCGACGCCCGCGTCGGCGCGCTACGGGATGATGGGGATCTCGAACGCGTCCCAGGCCGGCGTCGTGTTCAGCCGGTCGGGCTGCTGGTTCCACAAGTAGATCGCCGGGAACAGCTCGATGCCGGTCTCGTCGACGACGAGCGCCGTCGCGTAGAGCTGCGAGACCTGCACGGTGCTGCCGCCCGCCGTGACGGGCGGCGTCCCGTAACGGTTCGACGAGAAGATGAGCCAGTAGTAGTCCTTGCCGTTCGCGCTCGGCGGCGCGCCGTCCTTCTCGGGGAGCATCATGTTCGCGGGCGCTTTCAGCCCCGGCGCCCACTTCGCCCAGTGGTTGTTGACGCCAGGGCTCGCCAGGCCGCCGCACTTCGGAGGATCGTTGGCGCGCAGCCGCGTCGGCGTCGGCGTCGAGCCATCGGCGCGCACGACGTACAGCTCGGCCTGCGGGTTCGCGTACATGACGCCGTCCTTGGGAATGCGATCGAAGACGACGAACTTCCCGTCGGACGAGAACGCCGGATAGTACTCCTCGAAGGCGGGGTCGGAACCGCCGGGCAGCGGCGTCGCGTCGCCACCCAGTTTGTTGTTGTAGGGCACTTGAAAGAGGTCAGTCGCGCCCGTGCTGAGGCGGCCATCCTGATTCCCGTTCGTCGACGAGTACACGATCGTCATCCCGTCGGGGCTCCACGTCGGATTCGCCGCGGCCCGCAGATCTCCGTTGCGCGCGATGAAGCCGAAGCCCGAGCCCTCGACGGGACACGCACCATTCACAGGCACGGCCTCCACGTCGAGCCACGCGAGCCGCACGTTGGGGTTGTTCCGATCGTAGGGACCGCAGGTCGTCGTCAGGGAGTACGGCGCGACGATGATTCGATCGCCCATCGACCAGTGCGCCCGCGAGAACGAAAAGATTCCCAGTCCGGGCTGGCGAATGGCCTCTTCGCCGCCGCGGTTGATGTAGCCGCCGGGGGATTGAGTGAGCGGCTCGATCCCGGTGCGCATCGGTTTGACCTCGGCGATGGCCATGCTCCAAGGGTAATTGTCGACGAAGGCGACGGACTGTCCGTCGGGCGTCGAGCTGTGGCAACCGATGCAGGTGACGTCGCGAATCGCGTTGCCGTTCGCGCCGCGCGTCTTCATCTGGACGTCCTGCACGGTGAGCGTCGTGATCGTCGACTCGTCGCCCACGGCGAAGCCTTGCAGCGTCGAGCTCGTCGATCGCTTCGTGCCGAGCTCCGTGGGATCGGCGGCCCAATAGACGATGCTGCCTTCGGCGCCGACGGGCGCGACGGTGAACTTCACGGCGGTCGCGCCGCCGCCGAGCGCGCGGACCGTGACGGTGATGGGCGCGTCCAGGACGTTCGTCGCCATGTTGGCCCAGATGGCCTTCGGCAGCGTCCAGGTGTCACGCGTCGTGTAGGCGACGACGTCGTTGGCTTCCTTGTCGGCGTGGAAGCGGATCTCGTGCAGCGTGCCCGCGACCGCCGGCTGGAACTTCACGCGCGGCCGCAGCCAGTTCTTCGGAAAGAGCGCGCCGTCCTCGGGCTCGGTGACGCAGGGCCCGACGCCCGTCGGGGCGCCCGCGAACATCGTCGGCGCGTCGGCGGGCACGCCCGTGTCGAGGAGGGGCGCCGCCGGGAAATCGGTGCACGCCTCGGTGCACGGCGGCGCGTAGGCGTTGCCGCCGGCGCCCCCGGTGCCGCCCGTCCCGACGTCCCCCGCGGCGCCCGTCACGCCGGCGGTCGCGAAGCCGCCCGCGCCGTCGCCGCCCGCGCCGGCTTTGCCGCCGCCCATCTGCTGTCGAACCTTCGCGCAAGAGAGGCCCGGCGAGACGAGCGCGCCGACGACGAGCGCGGCGAAGGCCCGCGACGCTCGAACTCGGCTCAGCTCATTGGCAGGGCGCATTGACGTGACCTCGCGAACTCGGCTCGGACGGCTCGAACCAGATCGACTCGAAAGAATCGCAAAATCCGATCGACAGATCGGGCTCGCGAAGATGAAACGGAAAACGCGTCGAAAGCCCCGCCCTCCGTCCGGCCCCGGGATCCCGTTTCGGCCGTTAGTGTAGTCCGGGCGCTTCGTGGCCGCTACGCGCCACGTACTCGAGGTAGCCGCCCCCGTACGGCGTAGGTCCGTCGGGACCAAGCTCGAGCACGCGGTTGGAGAGCTTCGCGAGGAACTGCCGATCGTGCGAGACGAACAGCATCGTCCCGTCGTAGTCGGCGAGCGAGCGGACGATCATGTCCTTCGTCGCGATGTCGAGGTGGTTCGTCGGCTCGTCGAGCACGAGGAAGTTCGGGCGGTGATACAGGATGCGGGCCAGGACGAGGCGCGCCTTCTCGCCGCCCGAGAGCACGCGGCAGATCTTGTCGATGTCGTCGCCCGAGAAGCCGAAGCAGCCGGCGAGCGTGCGCAGCTGGCCGGGGTTCGCGAGCGGGAACGCCTCCTCGAGGATCTCGTAGACGGACTTGCTAGGATCGAGGATCTCCATGGCGTGCTGGGCGAAGTAGCCGAGCTTGACGCTCGGACCGACGTTGACGATCCCCTCGTCGGGCGTCGCTTCGCCGGCGACGAGCTTGAGCAGCGTCGACTTGCCGGCGCCGTTGATGCCCATGATGGCCCAACGGTCCTTGCGCCTTATCGACAGGTCGAGGCCGTCGTAGATGATCTTGTCGCCGAAGGCCTTGTGCAGTCCCTCGATCTTGACGACGTCCTCGCCGGAGCGCGCGCAGGGAGGGAACTCGAAGTCGAGCTGCTTCCGACGCTTGGGCGGCTCGACCTTTTCGATCTTATCGAGCTTCTTGACCCGCGACTGCACCTGAGACGCCTTGGCGGCCTGCGCCTTGAAGCGCTCGATGAAGCGCATCTCCTTGGCGAGCATCGCCTGCTGGCGCTCGTAGGCGGCGTTGGCCTGGACCTCGTTGAGGGCGCGTTGGCGCTCGTAAAAGTCGTGGTTGCCCGAGAAGCTCGTGAGGACGCCACCGTCGATCTCGATGATGCGGTTGCAGATGCGGTTCATGAGCTCGCGATCGTGCGACGTCATGAGCAGCGCGCCTTCGTAGGCTTTGAGGAAGCTCTCGAGCCAGATGAGCGACTCGAGATCGAGGTGGTTCGACGGCTCGTCGAGGAGCATGGCGTCGGGGCGCATGAGCAGGATGCGCGCGAGCGCGACGCGCATCTTCCACCCGCCCGAGAGCTGACCGACGTCGCCATCTTGCATCTCTTGCGAGAATCCGAGGCCCGCGAGGATCTCCCGCGCGCGCGCCTCGAGGGCGTAGCCGCCCAGCTCGTCGAAGCGGGCCTGGGCATACCCGAAGCGCTCGAGCAGCTTGTCGAGCTCGTCGGCGCGGGCCGGATCGGCGAGGGCGTCCTCGAGCTCCTTGAGCTCGGCGGCGGCGTCGGCCACGGGGCCCGCGCCCGCCAAGACCTCGGCGACGACGGGACGCCCCGTCATGTCGCCCACGTCCTGGCTGAAGTAGCCGATGGTCACGTTCTTGTCGATCGAGACCTGGCCGTCGTCGGGGGACTCCTCGCGCATGATCATGCGGAAGATCGTCGACTTGCCGGCGCCGTTCGGGCCCACGAGGCCGACCTTCTCGCCGCGGTGGATGGCGGCCGCCGCCTCGACGAAGAGGATCTGGGGGCCGTGCTGCTTGCTGATCTGATCGAGGCGAATCACGGGGGACCGTGCGTTTACCGCGGACTCAGGCCGAGAGCAACGCCTCGAGCTCGGCCCAGCGCGCGTAGAGGCGATCGACCTCGACGCGGGCGGCCGCGTGCTCGGCGCCCAGCGTCACGAGGCGCGCGGCGTCGCTCGCGACCTCGGGTCGAGCGAGCTCGGCCTCCACGGCCCCGAGCTTGGCCTCGGCCAAGCCGATGAGCGCCTCCATCCCGTCCCACTCGCGTTGCTGCTTGAAGGTGAGCTTCTTGCGGGGGGCGCCCGCGCCGGCCGCCGGCGCCGCGCAAGAAGCTTGGCTTCAAGGACCAGCGCGAGTGGGACGGCATGGAGGCGCGCATCGGCGAGGCCGAGGGCAAGCTGGCCGCCCTCGAGGCCGAGAGCGGGCGCCCCGAGGTCGTGAC
>JBBQJG010000230.1:0-9906 GCA_038325725.1 Polyangia bacterium
CGAACAACGTCTCGGCGGGCGCGGGGTGGACCGACGTCAACGCGCTCGCGACGGTCAACAGCGCCTACCAGCGCCTGTTCTTCTCGAACGGTCGCGCCGATTCATCGTGGGCGCTCGCCGCGGGTGTCGCCGAGAGCGGCACGACGATGAACGGAGATCGCCTTCAAACGCTCTGGGTGCTTGCTGACGCCTACGGCGCGAGCGCCGACGTCACGAACAGCCCGACCTATCTCTCGGTGTTTGGCTCGCGGTTGCCCACCGGCGAGCTTTCTTGCACCACGGCGCCGCTCCTCGATCCTTCGGGCAGCGGCCAGTGCAAGCGGGACAGCTTGGGTTCGTGCCCCTCTCCTTGTCGCCTCGTCAGCTCGGACTCGCCGATCCCCGCGGGCGCGCAGCCGTCGGGCTGCTGGCCGAAATTCCCCCTCCACGGCAAGCCCGGAAATCTCCCGAAGTGCCAGGCCGGCCTCGCGAGCGAGCCGTTCGGCGACGCTTACGACTGCATGGACGGCGCGGACCAGCTCGCGACGACGCGCGTGCTCGTGAACTGGGCCAAGGCGCTCGCCGCCTTCCAAGCGAGGCTCGTCACGAAGGACGCGCCCTTCGACACGTTCGTGAAGGAGGGGCCGGGCTCGAAGGCGATCAGCGCGCTCGCGCACCGAGGGGCGCAGCTCTTCGTCGGCAAGGCGGGCTGCTTCGACTGCCACAACACGCCGCTGCTGAGCGACCGAGAGTTCCACGACATCGGCGTCCCGCAGGTGGGCCCGTTCGTGCCGACGATCGCCGATTGCGGCAAGGGCAACCCGAAGTGCGACTGCGTGTCGACGCCATCGAAGACCTGCCTGCCCTGGGGCGCCTTCGACGGCCTCACGCGCCTCGCGACGAACAAGTTCCTCCGGACCTCGATGTGGAGCGACGCGGATCCGAGCAGGGTCTCGCTCGAGCCCGAAGAGCAACCAGGCTATTCGCCCCCCGACCGCCTCAAGGGCGCGTGGCGAACGCCGAGCCTGCGCAACGTCGAGCTCACGGCGCCTTACATGCACGACGGCTTGTACAAGACCCTCGAAGAGGTCGTCTGGCACTACTCGAACGGCGCTGACCCGAGCGCCGTCGGCACCCCCGAGCTCGACCTGCGGCCGCTGCTCCTCACGGACGACGAGCAGCGCGCGCTGGTCGCGTTTCTGAGAACGCTCACGAGCCCCCCGCTCGATCCGGCGATCTTCGGCAACCCAGGCGCGGCCCCATCGGTGTGCCCGTGACGAAGATGTCGAACGCGACCCGCGGACGCGTCTTCTTCCTCGCCCTCGGCGTCACCTGCGCCTTCGGCGCCGTCGCGCGCGCCGCCGACGACGATGAGCCCACGGCGACCGACGGCAATGACGAGGACCAAGCCGAGGACGTCGAGAGCCCACAAGACCTCCAGCAACACATGAAGGAGATCGAGCAAAGGCTCGCCGACACGCAAGATATCGTCCTACGGCGCAAGCCCGAAATCACCGCCTCTGGATACGTCGACTTCGGGTTCTTCGCGGCGCAGGGCAACGGCTCGGGCGTGCGGCAGGACCTCGGATCGCCGTCTCAGCGTTACTTCCCTCAGTACGCCCCGACGTGGGTGTTCATGGGCGACCTGCTCGCGCCCGCCGTCAACAGCCGTGGCGAGCCGGCTGACCTGGGCACCCTGCCGGGCGTCAGCCGCGACGACGGCATCCAGTCGAACGGCGCGCCCAGCTTCATCGTCAACGAGGTCAACCTCACGCTGAACGCCGCCGTCGGCGACAGCGCCCTCGCGACCGCGAGCCTCGACTTCCTGCCGCGCTCTGGCTCCGCCTTCCGCCTCGGCGACGTCTTCGAGGTCGACCTCGCGCAGCTCGAGTGGATGCTCGGGCCGGGGCGGCGCACGTCGCTGTTCGTCGGCAAGATGGAGTCGGTCCTCGGCATCGAGTACCGCGACCGCAAGGCCAACCAGCGCTTCGGCATCACGCCGTCGCTCGTGTCGCGGTACACGACCGGCACGCCGCTCGGCATCAAGGTCCGCAGCAAGCTCGGCGCGAACGACTGGCTCACCCTCGCGGGGGCCATCACGAATGGCTCGTCGACGATCGAGATGTTCCACTTCTACGACGAGGTCGACAGCAACGCGGGCAAGACGCTCTCGGGTCGGATCGGGCTCGCGCCGTCACCCCGGTTCGAGGTCGGCGTCTCGGGTGAGTACGGCGCGCAGGATCACGCGCTCGACAGCAACGACCCGCTGTGGTTCTTCGGCCTCGACGTGCAGGCGCACCTGGGCCGGCTCGAGCTCAAGGGGCAATGGCTCGAGGGCCACGGCGCGGGCGAGACGGGACGTCTCTACGACACGCCCCACCGCCCCTACGGGCTCACCCTCAACACGGGCGCCTACCTCGAAGGCGATCTGATGCTGACGCCGTACGTGGGCCTGCTCGCGCGCGGCGATCTGCGCGACGCCCTCGTGTGGCTCGGCGGCCCCGACACGGGCGGCATCGAGCGCCTTTACATCACGAAGAGCTGGCGCGCGACGGCCGGCGTGCGCGTCGTCGTCAACGAGCACATCGTCGTGAAGGCCGAGCTGCTTCACAACGGCGAGTACGGCGGCATCCCGCTCATCCGCGACGACGTGTTCACGAGCTCGCTGGTCCTGTCCTACTGAACGAGCGCCCCTGAAGGAGCACCCATGAAACGAGCCTTCCCCATCACCTTCGCCTCGCTGGCGCTCCTCGGCTTGCTCGCCCGGCCCGCGCACGCCGCGCCACCGGTCACGCTGTCGCCCGCCGAGCTCTCGGCCGAGGTCGCGCGCCTGCAGGCGCAGGTCAAGGAGCAGCGCGCGCTCATCCTGCAGCTCGTGCGCATCGAGCAAGAGCACTACGACCTGCTGCTGCGGCTCTACTCGGGCAAGGGCTCCGAGGGCGCGGCGGCGATCCCGCTGCCGACCGAGCCGACCGAGGAAGAGCCCGCGGAGGCGAAGGCCACCCGCGCCGCGCCGCGCACGGCCACAGTGCGCGGCAAGGTCAGCTTCCCCGGCGGCGCCGTCCCCCTCAAGAACGTTTACGTCTTCGTCGAGAACGTGAAGGCCGCGCCCGTTCGCGGCAAGACGGCGGAGGTCGCACAGCGAGACAAGCAGTTCGTGCCCGAGGTGCTCGTCGTCCAGCGCGGCACGCGGGTCTCGTTCCCGAATTATGATAGCGTCTTTCACAACGTGTTTTCTCCGTCGACGCCGCATCCGTTCGACCTCGGTAGCTACCGCGTCGGCGAGCCGGCGAAGTCGATCGACATGACCTCCGCGGGCGTCGTCGAGGTGTTTTGCAACGTGCATGCGCGCATGCACTCGAACATCCTCGTCGTCCCGAACGCGCTTTACGCGCGCGTGGGCGCCGACGGCTCCTTCGAGCTGCCGGCCGTGCCCGTGGGCGCGCGCAAGCTCGTGGCCTGGAGCCCGAACAGCAAGCCGCAGAGCCAAACGGTCGACGTCGGCGCCCAGGGGGCCGACGTCTCGCTGACGCTCGAGCCGGCCGCGGCGGCGGTGCACAACAACAAGCTGGGACAGCCGTACGGGTCCTACAAAGATTGATGACTTCCCGACGGCGGGCGGCGGCGGCGTGTCTCGGCCTGGCTGCGCTCGCAGCCGGGGGGGCCGCTCTCGTCGGTCGCGGCGCGCGGCCGGGACGCGCTGACGCCGCCCGCGCCAGCGAGGAGATCCGCGCCGCGCTCGACGCCGCCAAGACGGCCTCGCTGAGCGACATCGAGGCCGAGGTGAAGGCGGCCGCGGCCGTGCCCCAGCTCGGCAACGCGCTCGCGCAGAAGATGGACGCCTTCACGCTCGAGGACCTCTTTCGGTCGGAGGATTGGTGGGCGCCGTACCGCGCGCGCATGCTCGTCCTGACGTCGGCGGCCGGCGTCGTCGTCAAGCGCAACACGCCCGAGGGCGGGCTGCCCACGGCCGAGCTCGTCGCCGCGGCGGCCGAGGGCAAGGGCGGCGCGGGGATCTTGCGCGGCGGCACGTCGACGTACGTCGCCGCCGTCGCCCGCGTCGAGGACGCCGCGGGCTTCGCGCTCGTGCTCGGCCGATCGATTGACGCGCACCTGCTCGCCGATTGGTCGCAGCGATCTGGCCTCGCGCTCACGGTCTCCGACGGGCACGTCGCGCTGCCCACGGGAGGCGGCCCAGGTCCCGCGCGCCCCGAAGCGCTCATTGGCAACGAGGCCGAGCCCGTCGTGCTCGACACCGCGGGCTCGTGGGTCGCCGCGTCCGTCGCGCTCGGCGCCGGCACGTGGCTGTGGGGCGCGCGCCTGTTGCCGCCCTCGACGGGGACGGCGCTCGTCGCGCCGTTCTGGGGCGCGGCGGGCGTCGCGCTGCTCGCGGCGCTCATCCTCCTCCTGCCGCGGTGGCGGCGCGACGGGCACGTGCCCGCGCCCGTCGACGCCCCGACGGAAGACCCCGGCCTGTCGGTCGTTCGCCGCACGAGCGCCAACCTTTCGACGACGATCGCGGCCGGCGAGGCGCAGGCGTTCGGCCGCTACACGGTGCTCGATCGCATCGGCGAGGGCGGCATGTGCGAGATCTTCACGGCAGCGCTCACGGGGCCCGAAGGCTTCCAGCGCGTCTTCGTGCTCAAGCGGCTCAAGCCCGGCATCGCGCGCATTCGCGCCGCTGTGGATCAGTTCATCGACGAGGCCAAGCTCGGCTCGACGCTCGTGCACTCGAACATCGTCCCCGTCTTCGACTTCGGCAAGGTCGGCGACGGCTACTTCATCGCGCAGGAATATGTCGTCGGCCGCGACGTCGGTCAGATCGTCGACCGACACGCCGAACGGCTGAACGAGCCACTCGACCCCGCCGTCGTCGTCTACATCGTGCACGAGATCTTGCAGGCGCTCGGCTACGCGCACGACAAGACCGACGATGGCGGCGCGCCCCTCAACATCGTCCACCGCGACGTCTCGCCCGGGAACATCCTCGTGAGCCGCAACGGCGAGGTGAAGCTCATCGACTTCGGCATCGTCAAGGCCGAGGGCCGCGTCTCGCAGACCGACACGGGGAACGTCAAGGGCAACGCCGCGTACATGGCGCCGGAGCAAGCCCGCGGCCTCGTCGTCGATCGCCGCGCCGACTTGTTCTCTCTCGGCCTCGTCATGTTCCGCGCGCTATCGCGCGAGCCCTTTTACAAGGGCGGCTCGACGGCAGAGGTCTTCTATGGCGCGGCGAGCGGCCCCACCGACGAGCACCACGCGCGCATCGATCTTCTGCCCGAGGCGATCCGGCCGATCCTGCGCCAGGCGCTCGCCCCGGATCCCGCGGCGCGGTTCGCGACGGCCGAGGAGTTCGCCGCCGCGCTCGCGCCGCTGCTGCAGCCCAGCGCCAAGGCCGCGCTCGCGACGCTCATGCACGCGCTCTTCGGGGGCGAGCTGCGCGCGCCCGGCGCGTCGGGAGCGGGCGGCACGAGCGCCGCCGCCGTGGGAGCGCGCGCGCAGGGTGGCGGGAGTGGTCGATGACAGGCTGCCGCGCCGCGCTCGCGTTCGCGTTCGCCGTCTCCGCCGTCAGCTGCACGGAGGCCACGCCGCGCGCTCCGGTCGGCGGCGCCGGCGCGGGCGGCGCGGGCGCCGCGCAGATGATGTTCGTCCCCTACCGTCCTTCGACCGACGGTGCCACCGGTAACGTCGGCGGGTCCGCATCGGCCGGACGCGGCGGCGCTGGCGCCGGCACCGGCGGCGCCGCGACGGCGGGTCCGGGCGGCGCCGCCGGCACGATCCCGGCCACGAGGCTCGGCCTGCTGCCCGTCGGGATCTCGTTCGACGGCTCCGTCGTCGCGGGCACCGACGAGCTGACGGGCCAGCACGCGATGGTGTGGACGCCGAAGGGAGCGCGTCTGCTGCTGCCCCTCGCCGCCTCCCACGATCGCAGCCAGGTCACCTTCGTCAGCCTCTCGGGGGTGGTGTACGGCTTCACCTCGAACGCGATGACCGGAGAACGCCAGGCCGCCCTGTGGTCGCCGGACACCGACGTCCCCTCGGGCCTCGTGAGCTCCGGATACCGGGGTGACTGCTCCTTCATCCCGACGTCAGGCAGCTCCGTCGCCATCATCGCGGCGACGTGTACGCACGCGTCGGGAGCGAAGGAGGCACACGCCGTGATCACGAGCGTGCCCTTGGGGCTCGGATTCCTGCCGGGAGACACCGAGAGCGAAGCGCTCCTCATCAGCGCCGACGGCTCGACCATCGCCGGCACCTCGTACGACAAGGCGACGAAGTCTCAGCACGCGTTCCTGTGGACCCAGCACACCGGCATGACAGAGCTGACGCCGCCGAGCGATGGCGACTTCGTCCTGCCCCGCGCCATGAGCAATGACGGCTCCGTCGTCGCCTACGACGCGTGGCGGGGAATGCCGACGTTCCCGGGCGTCGCGCACCCGATGGCGAAGCGCGCCTTCGTGCGCGTGAAGGGCACGACGGTTTCCATCGACGGTTGCGCGACGCACGACAGCCGCGCCGTCGCCCTCAGCGGCAAGACGGGCGCGCTCCTCGGCGCATGCGTCGCGAATCCCGACGCCACGCCGCCCGACGAGCTTCCCTTCGTGGCGGCCGTGCTGCCCCACGGCACGCCGCTGGTCGTGCCGAACCCTCTCATGCGCGTCACGCCCGTGGGCATCAGCGCCGCTGGTGAGCTCGTCGTCGGGCTGGGACATCCCACGGGAGCGCCCCCGTCCGTCGTGATCTGGAGATTCGGCGCCGCGACGCCAGCGCCCATGATGATGATAATGACGATGGGATCGTCGATGCCCGCCACGCCGACGGCCCAGCCCGTCGACGTCAGCATCGCCGCGTTGTGCGACAACGGCACAACGCTCGTCGGCGCGCGCACGGACGCGGACGGCTCACGTCACGGCTGGCTCATCCACCCGTAGCCGACGCCGGCGAGATTCCGACGGCGGCGAGGTTCCGACGACGTCGAGGTTCCGACGCCGGCGAGGTTCCGACGGCGGCGAGGTTCCGACGCCGGCGCGCCCACCCTCAGGCGGTGGCCGGCGGCGGCTGCGTCATCGAAGGCGCCGTCATGACGCCGAGCTTGGGCATCTCTGTGAGCACGAGCGGCAAGAGCTCGTCCATGCGCTTGACGAAGAGGATCTCGATCTCCTTCTTCGGCTGATCGGGGATCTCGATGATGTCCTTGCGGTTGCGCTCCGGGAGGATGACGCGCTTGATCCCCGCGCGGTGGGCCGCGAGGAACTTTTCCTTGATGCCGCCGACGGGCAACACGAGGCCGCGCAGCGTGATCTCGCCGGTCATCGCGACGTCGTTGCGAATCGGCTTCCCCGTCAGCAGAGACGCCATCGCCACGAACATCGTGACGCCCGCCGAGGGACCGTCCTTCGGGATCGCGCCCGCGGGGATGTGGACGTGGATGTCGGTCTTCTCGAGGAAGTTCTCTTCGAGACCGAGCCACTTCGCACGCGCGCGAATGAACGAGAGCGCCGCCTGCGCCGACTCCTTCATGACGTCGCCGAGCTGCCCCGTGAGCACGAGCTGGCCCTTGCCGTTCATCTTCGTCGCTTCAATGAAAAGAATGTCGCCGCCGACCGGCGTCCACGCGAGGCCCGTCGCGACGCCCGGCTCGGCGACGCGATCCGCGACCTCGGAGATGTACTTGGCAGGCCCGAGGAACTCGGCGATGCGTTCGACAGTGAGCGTTTCGAGCGGCGCGGCCTTGCTCTCGGCGACGAGCACGGCGATCGCGCGCACGACGTTGGCGATCTCGCGCTCGAGGTTGCGCACGCCGGCCTCGCGCGTGTACGAGTCGATGACCTCGGAGACGGCCGTGTCCTCGAAGACCACCTTCTCGCCCGAGAGGCCGTGCTCCTCGAGCTGCTTGGGGATGAGGAACTTCGTCGAGATGCTGAGCTTCTCTTCGCGCGTGTAGCCGGGCAGCTCGAGCACCTCGAGCCGGTCGCGCAACGCGGGCGGGATCGGGTCGAGGACGTTCGCCGTCGCGACGAACATGACCTTCGACAGATCGAACGGCACCTCGAGGTAATGGTCCGAGAAGTTGTAGTTCTGCTCGGGGTCGAGCACCTCGAGCAGCGCGGCCGCGGGATCGCCGCGGAAGTCGTGCCCGAGCTTGTCGATCTCGTCGAGCATGAAGACCGGGTTGTGCGAGCCGGCCTTCTTCATGCCCTGGATCAACCGCCCCGGCAGCGAGCCGACGTAGGTGCGGCGGTGGCCGCGGATCTCGGCCTCGTCGCGCACGCCGCCGAGCGAGATGCGGATGAACTTGCGCCCGAGCGAGCGCGCGATCGAACGGCCGAGCGACGTCTTGCCGACGCCGGGAGGTCCGACGAGGCAGAGGATCGGACCTTTTTTGTCCGACTTCAGCTTGCGGACGGCGAGGTACTCGAGGATGCGCTTCTTGACCTTCTCGAGGTCGTAGTGGTCCGCGTTGAGGATGTCGCGGGCTTCTTGGATGTTGAGCTTGTCCTCGGTCGCGATCGACCACGGCAGCTCGACGAGCCACTCGAGGTACGTCCGCGTCACCGTGTACTCGGCCGACGACGGCTGCATGACCTTGAGCCGCTCGAGCTGCTTCATCGCGACCTTCTCGGTCTCGGCCGGCATCTTCGCGGCCGTCACCTTCTCGCGGAAGTCGTCGAGGTCGCCGCCGCTGTCGTCGATCTCGCCGAGCTCTTCCTTGATGGCCTTGAGCTGCTGGCGCAGGACGTACTCGCGCTGGTTGCGGCCCATTTCCTCCTGGACCTGGCTGTTGATCTTCTCGCGCACCTTGAGCACCTCGTGCTGGCGCGACAGGAAGTTCAGCACCTTGCGCAGGCGGGCCTTGAGGTCGAACGTCTCGAGGACGTCCTGCTTCTCGTCGACCTGCACGTCGAGGTTCGACGTGATGAGGTCGGCGAGCTGCCCCGGTTCGGTGACGCTGTCGACGAGCGCGCTCGCCTCCTTGGGCAGCTCGGGCATGAGCTTGATGACGCGCTTGGCGACGTCCTTGAGGTTCATGACGAGCGCGTCGAGCTCGACGTCCGTCGTCGGCAGGTCGGGCAACGGCTGCACGCGCGCCGTCATGAACGGCTCCTGACCGTTCACCTCGGTGATGCGGATGCGCGAGACGCCCTGGAGGATGACGGAGAAGTTGTCCTTCGCGAGCTTGATGACCTTGAGGATGCGCGCCGCGCACCCGACCATGTACAGGTCGCCCGGCCCCGGGTCCTCGGTGCGCGCGTCGCGCTGGGTCACGATCCCGATGACGGGACGCTCTTTGGAGATCGCCTCCTCGACGAGCTTCACCGACTTCTTACGACCGACGTCGATGGGGATGATCGACCCCGGGAACAGCACGGAGTTCCGGAGGGGCAGGACCGAGATCATCTCGGGGACTTCGATGGGTCCTTCGGGGGCGGGCTTCTTAGAGGCCATTGCCCGCGATCGTATACGGGGCGGACACACTTCGCCAGTGGCGTCACGGTGTGTCCGACGGAGACGGCGTCGGTTCGACCCTCTCCCCAACCCTCTCCCGCGGAGCGGGAGAGGGAGTCAGGGACCGCTACCGGCCGCGTTTTTCGGAGACGGGCTTGGGCTGGGGCGAGAAGGCGTGGACGGTGGCGCCGGCGGAGGCGGCGATGCCGGCCTTGTCGGAGCCGCCGCCCGCGGGCGCGCCCTGGCCGATGTCGCGCTTGATGCCGTGATGAATGAGGACCTTCGCCTCGATCTTCTTCGCGGTCTCGGGGTGCTCGCGGAGGAACTGCTTGGCGTTCTCGCGGCCCTGGCCGATGCGCTCACCCTCGAAGCCGAACCACGCGCCCGACTTCTCGACGGCGCCACACTCGGCGGCCAGGTCGATGATGTCGCCCTCGTGGCTGATGCCCTCGCCATAGAGGATGTCGAACTCGACCTCGC
>JBBQJG010000231.1:0-9857 GCA_038325725.1 Polyangia bacterium
ACGTACTCGTGCAACACGGGCTACGGCGTCACGGGCGCGGCGACGCGCACGTGCCAGGCCGACGGGACATGGACCGGCGCAGCCGCCACCTGCGCGCTCAAAGACTGCGGCGCGCTGACGGCGCCCGCGAACGGCAGCGTCAGCGCGCCCACGACGACCTACGGCGCGACGGCCACGTACTCGTGCACGACCGGCTACGGGGCCTCCGGCTCGGCGACGCGCACCTGCCAGGCGACGGGTGTGTGGAGCGGCACGGCACCCACGTGCGTGATCGCGAATTGCCCGTCTCTGCAGAGCCCGACGGGCGGCTCGGTGTCGGCGCCCGCGCTGACCTACGGGTCGTCGGCGACCTACGCGTGCAACGCCGGGTACAACATCAACGGAGCGGCGTCGCGGACGTGCCAGGCCAACGGATCGTGGACGGGCGCCGCGCCCTCTTGCGATCCGAAGGACTGCGGCCCGCCCGGCACCCCGACGCACGGCACGGTCACGGCGGCGACGACGACGTTCGGCGCAACGGCGACGTACGCATGCATCAGCGGCTACACGCTCTCGGGATCGACGTCGCGCACCTGCCAGTCGGATCAGACGTGGAGCAGCTCGGTGCCGACGTGCGTGCCCGTCGA
The DNA here is from genome assembly GCA_038325725.1 of Polyangia bacterium. Lineage (GTDB taxonomy): Bacteria > Myxococcota_A > Polyangia > Fen-1088 > Fen-1088 > DASZFV01. Next base: position 627 of record JBBQJG010000231.1, read on the forward strand.
TTGCGGTGGCCTCGGCGTCGTCAACGGCTCGGTCAGCTACACGACGACGACGTTCGGCGCGACGGCGACGTACGCGTGCAGCGCGAACTTCACGCTCTCGGGCGGTGGCCCCGGCGTCACCTGCGGCGCCAACGCCAAGTGGAGCGCCACGCCGACGTGCGTGGACATCTGCACGGTCGCCGGCAACAACGGCACGGCGAGCCACTGCTGCAACAACACGCCCTGCGGCAGCTCGACGCCCGACTGCAACACGACGACTCACACGTGCGTCGCCAAGGTGCTCGGCGAGGCGTGCACGACAGGCGCCCAATGCGGCAGCGGCAACTGCGTCACCTCGGTCTGCTGCAACACCGCGTGCACGGGCTCGTGCAACGCGGGCTGCGCGGGCGGCACCTGCCACCCCGTCGCGGCGCGAACGCAGTGCGGGATGATCGCCGACTCGGGCCTCAACCAGTACAGCGACGCGGTCTACCTCGTGTGCGACGGCGCCGGTGCCTGCAAGAACCCGACGTTCAGCTGCGGTACGGGCGGCGCGTGCACGCTCACGAGCGCGACCGCGTGCTGCAACCCGAGCGCCTCCGACGTGACGACCGCGTGCATGCCAAGAGGGAGCTGCTTCGCCGGCAGCAACGACGCCAACGAGAGTTGCAAGGACTCGACCGACTGCCCGAGCAACATGTTCTGCTGTAAGGCCTCGAACTACGGCTACCGCGGCCTCACGTGCGCGACCGACTGCTCGAATTTCCCGTACGTCGGCCAGGCCTGCGACTTCGCCGGCGCGAAGACCTGCCCGTCGGGGACAACGTGCCACAGCGACGGCTACGGCGAGGGCAGCTGCTACTGAGCGCCGGTTGGTTCAATGGGTCCCGAAGCCTAAGGGGTCTCCGTGTCGCGGCAAAACCCTTCGACAGGCGGTGTTGTCGTGTCGTGCAGCTGCGCGGGCAGGTCTTTCGTCTAGGCAACCCTACCGTGGTCGGGGCGAGAGGATTCGAACCTCCGGCATCGTGCTCCCAAAGCACGCGCGCTACCAGGCTGCGCCACGCCCCGTGCCGGGCATATTACACACCCGACGCGCGGACGCCACGCGTTCCCGCGCGCCTTGATTCGCCGGGGCGCGGCGCGTACGTCCTATAGTGGCGCGCGATGGGCCGCGCTCGCGCGTTCGCGCTTCTTTCGTGCTGGGTGCCGCTCGCGTGCACGTCGGCGGCGAAGCCGGCCGTATCGAATGACGATCTCGCGCAGGTCATGTTGACGGCGCCCGCGAATCGGGACGTCGACGTGCTCTTTGTCGTCGACACGGCGCCCGGGTCCGCGAGCGCGCAGGCGAAGTTGGCGGCGGCGTTCCCGGTCTTCGTCGCGACGCTCATGACGGGACGCACCCGGCTGCCGAACCTGCACGTCGCAGTGATCTCGTCGGACCTCGGCGCGGGCGCCGACACGGCGGCGGACGCTCCGGGCTGCCGGCCCGGCGGAGATCGCGGCGTCTTCCAAGTCGCGCCGCGCCTCGCGTGCGCGGGCACGGGCCCGCCCGCGACGGGCTCCTTCATCAGCGTGGTCGACGGCGCCGCCGACCTCGGCGGAACCCTCGCCGATGCGCTCGCGTGCATCGCGCCTCTCGGCGAAGCGGGCTGCGCCTTTCGCCAGCCCTTCGCGGCGGCGCTGCGCGCGCTCGGCGCCGACGGCGCGCCCGCGCCTACCGAGAACGCCGGGTTCCTGCGTGCGGGCGCCTTCCTTTCCATCGTCTTCCTCTCAGCCGACGATGACTGCTCGGCGCCGGCAAGCTTCTTTGATCCGACGTCGAGGCTCGTCGACGATCCGCTCGGCCCGCTCACGACCTTTCGGTGCGCCGAGTTCAGCCTGCGCTGCGGCGGCGCCGCGCCCTCGCGCACGATGGCGGGCCCCCTGCCCGGCTGCGCGTCGGCCGAGGACGGCAAGCTCGTGTCGTTCGCCGACGTCGTCGCCGCGCTCAAGGCGCTCAAGACCAATCGCAACAGCGTGCTCGTCGCCGCGCTCGCGGGACCGCCGACGCCGTTCACCGTCGAGCTCGCGGCCGCGCCGATCGACGATCCGCACCCATGGCCGCGCGTCGCGCCTTCGTGCCACGACACCGCGGGCGGCACCGTGGCGCGACCGGGCGTTCGGATGGAGCAGCTCGTCTACGCGTTCGGACACAACGGTGTCATCGAGAACGTGTGCGACGACGACTACGCGGCTGGAATCGCCGCGATCGCGCAGAGCCTGTCCGACGTCTTGGGGCCTCCGTGCCTCGACGCGCCGATCGCGGCGACGACGGGACCGCACGGCGCGCGCGCCGATTGCGCGATCACGCGCTACGCGGACGACGGCGGCGCGGGCGCGCCCGTGCCCGCGTGCCTCGACGACGGCGACGTCGCGCCGTGCTGGACGCTCGCGCGCGACGCCGCATGCCCGACGGGCAAGCTGCTGTCTTTCAAGACGACGGCGGCCGAGCCCGACGTCGCGCGCACGAGCGCCGTCGCCTGTCGCGTCTGCGCGAGCGCTACAGATCCGCGTTGCCGCTGACGCGCGCCTGAAGAGATCAGGCGCGAACGGGCCGCGTGTGGCGCGCGTCGGCGCGCGACTCGACCTGGTCGAGCAGGTTCAGCTGATCGACCGTGCGCGCGGCGCGGGCGTTGTCGCGTCGATCCTGCGCCTCGAGCGTCTGGATGCGGTAGTTGCCGATCAGGCCGGCGACGATGTTGCGCGCGCGCTCGACGATCTGATCTTCGGACAGATTGATGCCGTCGCGGGTCTGGAAGACACGAATCCCGTCGGCGACGTCGTCGACCAGCAGCCTCACCGTCGTTCCCGCCATGCGGGTTCGCGACCCTTCCCGTCTCACGATGTTGGGAGGATAAAGCGCTGATCTCGACCCGCCAAGGGGTTTGTAACGGAAAACCCCTGATTTTCTTGACGTGCGCCAGAAATCTGACGGTGCGGACGTAACCGCGGAGCTCCCTCTCCCTGCCGCGCGGGGCGAGGGGACCGGAGTTTTAGCCCTGTTCCCACTGGGCGGCGAGGGCGGCGGCGAGGGCGCGGAAGGCGGTGGCGCGGTGGGAGATGCGGTTCTTTTCGTCGAGGGGGACCTCGGCCATCGTGCGGGTGAGCGCGGGGGCGACCAAGAAGATCGGGTCGTAGCCGAAGCCGCCGTCCCCGCGCGGCGCTTCGCGGATGCGGCCCTCGCAGGCGCCCGCGCGCCACAGCTCGAGCCCGCGCGCCGGATCGACGTATGCGGCGACGCAGCGGTAGCGGGCAGCGCGCCGCGCGGCCGGCACGTCCCGCAGCGCCTCGAGGAGCTTGTGGTTGTTGGCGGCGTCCGTCGCACCCGCGCCCGCGTAGCGCGCGGAGAAGACACCCGGCGCACCGTCGAGCGCGTCGACCTCGAGGCCCGAATCGTCGGCGAGCGCCGGCAGGCCCGTCGCCGCCGCCGCCTGGCGCGCCTTCGCGAGCGCGTTGCCCTCGAAGGTGAGCGCGTCCTCGCGCAGCTCGGCGTCGGGCGCGAGCTCGTCGATGGCGACCAGCTCCATGTCGAGCCCCGACGCAGCGAGCAGCGGCAGGATCTCGCGCAGCTTGCCGCGGTTGCGCGTCGCGACGACGACTTTCACGACGCCTCCTATTTTTTGGCCCGCTCGATCGCGTCGCGCTGGCGCGCGAGCAGCGTCGTCATCGCGCCCGACGCGAGCGCGACGAGCTCGCCGTATTGCGAAGCCGAGAACGATTCCTTTTCGGCCGTCGCCTGGATCTCGACGAAGCCGCCCGACTCCGTCATGACGAAGTTGCAGTCGACCTCGGCGTTGGAATCTTCGACGTACGGCAGATCGACGCGCGCCTCGCCGTCGATGATGCCCGCCGAGATCGCGGCGATGGCCTGCTTGATGGGATCCTTGTTGCTCGTGATCTTGCCCGCGGCCTTCAACCGCCGCACGGCGAGCGCGAGCGCGACGAAGCCGCCCGTGATCGCCGCCGTGCGCGTGCCGCCGTCGGCCTGGATGACGTCGCAGTCGACGGTGATCTGGCGCGGCCCGAGCGCGCGCATGTCGACGGCGGCGCGCAACGCGCGTCCGATGAGCCGCTGGATCTCCTGCCCGCGTCCGCCCGGGTTGCGTCCGCTGCGCGTGTGCGTCGAGCGCGGCAACATCGCGTACTCGGCCGTGACCCAACCTTTGCCCTTGCCCTCGAGCCAGGGCGGCAGCTTCTCCTCGACCGACGCCGTGCAGATGACGTGCGTCTCTCCGAACGCGATGAGCACCGACCCTTCCGCGTACTTGTTGAAGTCCGGCGTGATGGTGATGGCGCGCAGCTCGTCTGGTCTTCGTCCGTCGGGTCTTTTGGACATTTTGGGAACGTGACTCTACATGGTGGGTGGCGTCGCACGGAAGCCCACATCGAGACGCGGCAGGGCGGTCTGCAACGCGAATGGGCTAGGAAATTCCGCCTCTGACCGGCATCCTGTAAGACGTTCCGTGGCCAGGATTTTGCCAGCAGATGCCCGCACGGGTACGACCGTGGGCAAGTACAAGCTCCACGAGATCGTCGGGCGTGGAGGCATGGGCGTCGTCTACCGAGGCGAGCACGTGTACATCGGCAAGGAAGTTGCCGTGAAGATCCTCCACGACGGCTACGGAGGACGCGAGGAGTCCGTCAAACGATTTCTCCGCGAGGCGCGCGCCGCGAGCCTCATCAACCACCCGAACATCGTCGACGTCACCGACTTCGGAAAGTCCAGCGACGGCACCGTCTTCTTCGTCATGGAGCTGCTTCAGGGCGAGGCGCTCGACGCCGTGCTTCAGCGAGACCGGCGTCTCGAATTGATGCGGGCCATCACGATCGTGAACCAGATGGCGGGTGCGCTCGGCTCTGCGCACAACAAGGGCATCGTCCACCGCGATCTCAAGCCCGAGAACGTCATGCTCATCCGGCGCGAGGGGCGCCGCGAGCTCATCCGCTTCATCAGCGACGATGACGGCGAGCATCAGGTGAGCGAGCGCGAGAAGGCGTTCGACTTCGTGAAGATCCTCGACTTCGGCGTCGCCAAGGTGCGCGATCCCGACGCCAACGAGGCGCGCGTGACGCAGCAAGGGATCGTCTTCGGCACGCCCGAGTACATGGCGCCCGAGACGGCGCGCGTTGGCATCTCCGATCCGCGCACGGACATCTACGCGCTCGGCATCATGTTCTACGAGATGCTCACGGGCATGGTGCCGTTCACGGGCGAGACGCCCGTCGACGTCATGCTCAAGATCGTCTCGCAGCCGGTGATTCCGCCGAGACAAAAAGCGCCCGACGCCGAGATCACGCCCGAGGCCGAGCGGCTCATCATGAAGTCGCTCTCGAAGGATCCGCGCCAGCGTCACCAGACGATGGAGGAGCTCTTCAAGGATCTTCAGCAGTGTTACGGCAGCGTCCGCTACCGCCGGCAGCTCGAGCTGCGCGAGCCACCGCCGCCGATCCAGCTGCAGAAGGTGACGCGTTCGTCGCCGACGTGGCCACAGGCGGGCGCGCCGTCTTCCGAAGCGCCGCCGCCGCGCGCGGGAGGCGTCGGCTTGGAAGACACGTCGCGCCCGGGTTCCGTGCCCGCGATGCCCGCCGTGACGGCCGCGAACGGCGGCTCGGCGGGGCCGATCTTGCTCACGAAGCGTAAAGAGCGAAAGCGCACGCTGCCGATGGACATCGGCATCAACGCCAACTCGCCCGCGCCCGCCAAGGCCGCCGGGCCGCCCGCCAAGGCCGCGGTCCCCGATCCCGAGACGATGCCATCCGACGAAGGTCCGCACTGGCTCGACGCCGACGAAGAAGAAGATACCGCCGAGTGGAGCGACATCGACCTCGACGCCGGCACGCGCGGCTGAGACCTAAGAAGACCACAGCCCGCGCGCGCTAGTGGCTCATGCACTGCTTGTAAGGAACGCCGCCCGGAGGCGCGGGGATCTCGCGGCACTGCTCGTCTTCCGCGCAGTCGGGATCGGCGTTGCACGAGACCGAGAGCGCCATCCAGCCGCCGGCGGCGACGATCGCGGCGATGCCCACCGCGACGGTGACGAAGCCCGTCGTCACGAGCGCGCTCCGGTTCGTGGCCTCGCCACCCGCCCACGCGACGCTGCCACCGACGGCCGCGAGGCTGCCGAGCGCCGCCAAAGTCCGCGGGGGCCCGTATCGCCCCGTGCAGCCGCTCGCGAGCGAGAGAACCGCAACGAGCGCGATCCGCCACGAAACTGTACGGATGCGTGAATCTTCCATATCCTCGACGCCTTCGAGGCTATGACGACGGCGTTTCGATTTCCACTCGCGATCTGTGTGCTCGGTGCCGCCCTCTGGGCGACGCCGGCGCGCGCCGACGACAACATGCTCCGCGGTCCGCACCCCTTCTTGAAGAGCAACGAGCTGTCGGCGCACGTGCTGCTCGCGAAGGGCGGCGACGCCACGCCGGGCGGCACGAAGATCGCGCTCGACTACGGGTACAAGCTGCGCGCGCCCGTCTGGCTCGACCTCGCGCTCGACTACCAACGCTCGACCTGCCACTCGCAGTCGGGGTCGGCCGTGTGCTCGCAGCCGACCGGAGACATCTTCGAGACCCTCGCGGGCATCAAGCTGAAGTGGCCCACGGCGATCCCCGTCGTCCCCTATGTCAAGGCGACGGCCGGCCTCGCCTTCGAGTTCCCCGAGACCGGCTCGAACGGCTGGGGCATCGCGGGCCGCGTCGCGGGCGGCGCGAACTACTTCTTCTTCGATTGGCTCGGACTCGGCGCCGAGCTCGGCATCTCGGTCGGCTACCTCTCGACGCCCGAGCCGCACTACTCGGTCCTCGACTTCGGCGGCGGCCTCGAATTTCAATTCTAGGCGGTCAGCTTCTCTATCTCTTCGACTGACTTCGGCGTGTCGCGCGTGAGGTTGTCGCAACCCGTCGGCGTGACGAGGAGATCGTCCTCGATGCGGACGCCGAGGCCCCGGTACTCGGCGGGCACGTTCTCTGCGTCGGCCGAGATGTAGAGGCCGGGCTCGATCGTGAGGACCATGCCCGGCACGAGCGGCCGCGCGGCGCCTTCCTCGGAGTAGAAGCCCACGTCGTGCACGTCGAGGCCGAGCCAGTGACTGGTGCGGTGCATGTAGAACGGCTTGTAGGCGCCGCTTTCGACGAGCTTCGGGACGTCTTCGCGCGTGCCCACGAGCAACCCGAGCGCGACGAGGTGGCCCGTGAGCGACACGAGCACCTGGTCATGAATGGCGTCGATCGTGGCGCCCGGCTTCACGGCGGCGATCGCGGCGAGCTGCGCGTCGAGCACGGCTTCGTACAAGCGCCGCTGGGGAGGCGTGAAGCGCCCGCCCACGGGGAAGGTGCGCGTGACGTCGGCCGTGTAGCCGTCGACCTCGCAGCCCGCGTCGACGAGCAAGAGCTGCCCCGCGACGAGCGGCGCCGCGTTCTCGACGTAGTGGAGGATCGTCGCGTTCGCGCCGCCGCCAACGATCGTCGGATAGCCGGGGCCCGCGCCGCCGCGCCGACGAAACGTGTAGTCGATGAGCGCCTCGATCTCGCCCTCGCCCACTCCTGGGCGCGCGGCGCGCATGGCGGCGATGTGCGCTTCGGCCGTGATCTCGGCGGCGCGGCGCTGGACGGCGACCTCGTCGGGCGACTTCACGAGGCGCAGCTCGTGCACGGACAGGCGCGCGTCGACGAGGCGCGACGGCGCGCGGCGGCCGCGGCGCTCGGCGACGCGCAGCCGCGCGAGGGCGCGCGAGATCATCGAGTCGAGCGCCGATTCGCGCGCGAACGGGAAGTGAACCTCGTCGACGCCCGCGAGCAGCTCCGGCAGCTTCGTGTCGAGCTCGGCCGTCGAAAATGCCGCGTTCGCGCCGTGATCGCGCACGGCGCCCTCGACGCCCGCGCGGCGGCCCGTCCACGTCTCGGCCGCCGGATCGCGCGGGCGCACGAACATGACAAAAGGCGTCTCGTGCCCCGGGCGCAGGACGACCGTCGTGCCCGCCTCGGCGAAGCCCGTGAGGTACAGGACGTCGCTGTCCTGGCGAAATTTGTAGTCGGTGTCGCCGTTGCGCAGGCGCTCGGGGCCGGAGGCGAGCACGAGCGCGGCGCGGGGCCCGAGGAGCTTCATGAGCCGCGCGCGCCGATCGGCGAACACGGCGGGCGCGAGCGAGGCGGCCATCCCGCTCATTCTAACTTATGATGCGCGCGCCCGCGCTGGTCCGGCGCGAAGCCCTCTTCATGAAAAGCGAACACCCGACGGCGACCATCAGCCCCCGCGGCGCCGCGCGCGTCCGGGGCGGGCACCCGTGGGTCTTTCGCCCCGACGTCGTGCGCGGCCCCGCGAAGGACGCGGGCTCGGGGGGGCCCGCCGTCGTCGAGGTGCGCGACGCGCGCGGCAAGACGCTCGGCTTCGCGACGTGGGCGGCGGACGCGCGCCTCGCGCTGCGGATGCTCTCGATTGGCGCGGCCGCCCCGCCGCCGCGCGATCTGATGACGCTCTTCGCGGCGCGCTTCGACGCCGCCCTCGCCCGCCGCCGCGCGCTCGCGCTCGGACGCGACGCCCTGCGCGTCGTCCACGCCGAGAGCGACGGGTTGCCGGGCCTCGTCGTCGATCGCTACGGCGACGCCGCCGTCGTGCAGACGATGTCCGTCGCGATGAATGCGCTGCGCGAACCCATCGGCGCGCTCGTGCGCGAGCGGCTCGGCGTCCGCATCGTCTTGTCTCGCGACGACGGCTCGGCGCGCGACTTCGAAGGGCTGCCGCGACACGCGGGCGTCCTGCAGGGCGAAGGCCCGACGCGCGTCGAATATCACCTCGGCCCGAACCGGCTCGAGGCCGACCTGCTCACCGACTCGAAGACGGGCGGGTTTCTCGATCAGGTCGACAACCACGCCGCCGTCGCCGCGCTCGCGCCGGACAATGCGCGGGCGCTCGACGCGTTCACCTACCACGGCGGGTTCGCGCTCGCGCTCGCGCGCCGGGGCGGGCCCGTGCTCGCGACCGACGAGGACGAGACCGCCGTCGCGCGCGCCGGCGAGAACGCGCGGCGCAACGGCCTCGTCAACCTCGAGGTGCGCAAGGCCAACGCCTTCGACTCTGCATGAACGAGGGCCCGCTGGCAGACGTGGTCGTGATCGACCTGACCCGCGCGCTGGCGGGGCCGCAGGCCGCGATGATGCTCGGCGACCTCGGGGCGCGGGTGATCAAGGTGGAGAGCGCGACCGGCGACGACACT
>JBBQJG010000232.1:0-9843 GCA_038325725.1 Polyangia bacterium
CGACGTCTTCGTGAACCTGCACCCGCTGGATCTCGTCGACGAGGAGCTCTACGCGCGCGATTCGCCGTTGTCCCAGTTCGCTGGACGCGTCGTCCTGGAGATCACGGAGTGCATGAGCCTCGACGGCGTCTCCGACGTGCCTGATCGCGTGGCGGCGCTCCGCCGGCTGGGATTCCGCATCGCCGTCGACGATCTGGGCGCGGGCTACGCGGGCCTCGCGAGCTTCGCGCACCTCGAGCCCGAGGTGGTCAAGGTCGACATGTCGCTGATCCGCGGGCTCGACCGCTCGCCCATGAAGCAGAAGCTGCTGTCGTCGATCGTCGCGCTCTGCGCCGAGCTGGGCATCCAGATGATCGCCGAGGGCATCGAGACCGAGTCCGAGCGCGACACGCTCATTCGCCTGGGCGGCGACCTGTGCCAGGGCTACCTCTTCGCGCGGCCGCAGCTGCCCTGGGCCCACACGGCCTTCGCCGCCAGCGGGCGTGATCCCGACTGGAATCACGGCCTATGAGGCCGTGATAGGCTCGGCAGCGTGAACGTCGAGCTCTCCAAGGAATACAGGTTCGAAGCGGCCCACAGCCTGCCGCGCGTCCCCGCGGGGCATAAGTGCAGCCGCCTGCACGGACACAGCTACAAGGTCGAGCTGCAGGTCTGCGGGCCCGTCGACGAGGCCACGGGGTGGCTGTTCGACTTCCAGGTCATCGACGACGCCTGGGCCGAGCTGCACGCGCTGTTCGATCACCGCACGCTCAACGACGTGCCCGGGCTCGAGAACTCGACCTGCGAGAACATCTCGATCTACGTGTGGCGCGCCGTCCGCAAGACGGTGCCCCAGCTTTCAGCCGTCACGATCTGGGAGATGTCGGACGGCCGCTGCACCTATCGAGGCCCGTGAGCGTGCGGCGGACCGGCGCGCACCCGATCGTCAAGCCCCGCCACCTGCGGTTCGTGACGCTGAACCTCTGGGGCGAAAACGGACCGTGGGAGGCTCGCCTCGGCCTCGTCGCCGACAAGCTGGCGGGCGTGCTGCCCGACGTCGTCGCGCTGCAAGAGGTGCGCGAGGTGCCGGGGCGGATCGCGAACCAAGCCGAGATCCTCGCGCGGCAACACGGCTGGAACTTCGTGTTCGCGCCGGCGACGTCGTGGGGCGGCGGCACGGAGGGGCTCGCGATTCTGTCGCGCTTCCCCATCGGCGCGCACGACGCGCGCGGGTTGCCTCACAGCCTCGACAACGAAGGGCGCGTCGTGCTGTCGGCGCGCATCGACAGCGACTTCGGCGAGATCTGGGTGCACACGACGCATCTTTCGTATCGCGAGAACGAAGGGCGCAAGCGCGAGGATCAGGTGCTCGTCGTCGACGAGGTCGTCACGGCGCACAAGAACGACAACCCGCAGATCCTCATGGGTGACTTCAACGCCGTTCCTCACAGCGACGAGATCCGGTGGTTGGGCGGCCTCGCGACCTTGGGCGGCCGCCGCGCCTACTACCAGGACGCGTGGGACATCATGCATCCGGGTGAAGCGGGCTATACGTGGGCCAAGGCCAACCACTACCGCGAGCGCATGTACTGGCTGCGCGCCGACCGGCGGCTCGACTACGTCTTCGTGACGCCCACGCGGCGCGACCACCGCGGGACCATCCAAGAGGCGCGGCTCATCTTTGATCAACCGATGGTCATGGCCAGCGGCGAGCGTTTGTTCGCGTCGGATCACTACGGCGTGCTCGCCGAGATCCAGCTGCAGCCCGAGGTCGTCGCGCCGGCCGCGGGCGCGGGGGCGTCGGCTGACGCCGTGCCGGTTCAAGGCTCGTAGCGGGGTCATGTTCAGGCTCGCGCACGTCACCGATCCTCACTTTCGGGGCGTGGGGGGGATTGCGGGCGTCGGGCTCGGGGACCTCGGCGGCAAGCGTGTCGTCGGCGCCGTGAACCTCGTGGTCAACCGCACGCGCAAGCACAAGATGGAGCTGCTCGAGGCGCTGCGCGAGGACCTGCGCGCGCAGACGGTCGACCACGTCGCGATCACGGGGGATCTATCGAACATCTCGATCGACGCCGAGTGGCGGGCGGCGCTCGTGTGGCTCGCGGCGCTGGGGGCGCCCGCCGACGCCGTCACAATCATCCCGGGCAACCACGACGCCTACGTCGCTGACGTCGTCGCTTCGCGCGCGTTTGAACGCCTGTTCGCCGCGCATCAGACGGGCGACGTCGCCGTCGAGGGCGTCGCGAGCGTCGCGGCGGCGACGAGCGCGACGGACCTCTATCCGTTCGTGCGCGTGCGCGGCGACGTCGCGCTCGTGAGCGTCACGAGCTGCGTCGCGACGGGCGACCTCGGTGCGTGGGGCGAGCTGGGGGCGGCGCAGTTGCAGCGCATCGAAGCGGCGCTCGGCAACCCGAGCCTCGCGACGAAGCTGCGCGTCGTCCTCATCCATCACCCGCCCGTCATGATCAAGGACGGCGAGCACCGCAACCTGCGTGATCGCGCCGCGCTCGCCGCCGTGCTCGCGCGCGTCGGCGCCGATCTCGTCCTGCACGGCCACGACCACGACGACGAGCGCGCGACGCTCGAGGGTCCCGGCGGCGCGAAGATCCCCGTCGTCGGCGCCGGCTCGGCGTCCTATGCCGGCGGCCCGGAGCGCCGCTGCCGCTACAACGTCTACGAGATCGAGGGGCGGTCGATCACGGCGGTCACGCGCGCCCACGACGAGGCGACGGACGTGTTCAAGGAAGTCCGGCGCGAACAGCTCACCTGAAAGCGGCTGACCTTCGACCTTGATGCCTCGACGAACATGGCTAGTGGCCCACGCGGCGCTGTGTGTGCTGGCCGGCGTCGCCGCCATCATTCTGGCCGACACCTATCCAGACCGCCTGTCGACGCCCGCGGGCTACTTTCTCATCGCCGGCCGCGACGAAGGCCCGACGGGCGCCTTCGAACGTCCGGAGTCCGTCGTCGTGACGTTGGCAGATGGCCTTGGGGCGGACGACGCCCGGCACACGCAGGCCGTGCGCTGGTTCCAGGCGAACGGGCGATGCTTCCTGACCGACGTCGGGTCGCCCTCGGTCTCGCGGCCGCTGTACACGGTCCTCTCGTCGGGCGTCGAGCAGGATCGTAGCGGAATCCGCGGCAACGGCGTGCGCGAGCCGGCCGCGGTGCGCTCCGTCTGGGAGAACGCGCGCGACAGCGGCTGGCGGGTCAGGGTCGTGAGTGATCTCCCCTGGTGGCAGGAGCTCTTCCCTCGAGGTTTCGACGAGACCCTCTCGCCGCCGCGCGCCACGAACTTCTTCAAGGAGGTCCAGCCGCGCGCCCTCAACCTCATTCACGTGCTCTACATCGATTCGGCCGGGCACCATCAGGGCGCGGGCTCGCGCGAGTACGTCGCCGCCGTCCGCCGCCTCGATCGGGAGCTGGCCGGGCTCATCGAGCAGACCGATCTTTCGAAGTCGCTCCTCGTGCTCACGGCGGACCACGGGCATTCGCTCGTCGGGGGCCACGGCGGCAGCGATCGACGGGTGGCGACGGTCATGACCTGCTTCGCGGGCAAGAACGTCGCGCCGAGCCCCAAGCTCGGCGCGCTGCGCGCACCTGCCGTTGGCCCCGCGATCGCGCTGCTCACGGGCTTGCCGTTCCCAGCTCACATGCGCGCCGTCGACGACGATCTCGACACGGTGCTGTCGATCGCGCGCGCCGACGAGAGCACCCGCGTCTATCTCGAGGATCGTCGCCAGACCGTCGAGGCGTTCCGGGCGCGCAACCGTGCGCGACTGGCCAAGGCCACTGGCTCTGTCGGATCATGGGACGAGGTCTACCGCCAGGGCCGCGTGAACCAGCGATGGCGCGGCGGCCTCGCGCTCGCGCTCCTCGCGATGCTCCTCGGGCTCACGTCGAGGCGCCTCTATCTGTTGTGGGGCCTTTCCACCGTGGCGATGACCGTGGGCGCGTTCTGGGTGTTGCGCGGCTCGCTCGACCTGACGGCGATGAACCTCGAGGGCGACTTCCTCACTCAGACGACGTTGATCTGTCTCGCCCTCGGCTCGACGAGCAGCCTGTTGTTCGCGTGGCTGCGCGGCAGCGCCGACGACGCGCTCCGCGTCGTGGTCCCGGGCATCATTGCGCTGTTGGGGGTGACGGTGATCCACATCGCGGCCTACGGCTTCACGGTCGGCTTCCCGCTCCCGCCGCCGATGCTGCTGTTCCTCCCTTACTACACGACGGTGGCGCTCGTCGCGCAGGCCACCTTGGGACTCGCGACCTGCGTCATCCTCGTCGCGGCGGATTGGCGCGCTACTTCTTCGCGGCGGCGCCAGGCGGCAACGCGAGGCCCGTGACGAGTCTCTGGAGCTGGCCCTTGAGCGCGCGGCAATCGCCACCGCCACCGGCGCCGTCCCACAGATCGTGGGTCTCGGTGGGGTCGGCGACGCGGTCGTAGCACTCGGTCGTATCGTTGGGCATCCAGTTCCAGATGAGGTGACGGCTCGAGGTCACGAGCGCGCGCTTTTTGCCCCGCTCGGACGTGACCTCCTGGAAGATCCAGCGCGTGCTTTCATCGGCGGGCCGCGCGCCGGTGAGCTCGGGCACGAGGGAGCGTCCGAAGAAGCTCGGCTCGATCGCCCCCCGACCCAGGTTGACGAGCGTGGGAGCCACGTCGACGTGGCCCACCGGGACGTGCGCGCGTTGAGCAGGCAATCCCGGCACGCGGATGATGAAGGGAACGCGCGTCTGCGCGGAGTACAGATCGAAGCCGTGCTCGCCGACGCCGTGCTCTCCGAACCCCTCGCCGTGATCGCCGGTGAGCACGACGGCGGTGCGGTCCCACAGCCCCAGCTCTTTGAGGTGAGCCAGGACGCGCCCAACGTGCAGGTCCGTGAAGCGGATCTCGCCGTCGTAGAGATCCATGGGCTCGGTGCCGAACGACGCGACCTCGGGGTGAATCTCGTAGGCGAGGTGCGGATCGTAGAAGTGCAGCCACAGAAAGAACCTGTGGTCCTTGTGCGCGTCGAAGAAGGCGGCGGCGGCGTCCGCGAGCTGACGCGCCGACGTGCCGCGCGATTCCAAAGGACCTGCGATCGAGACGTGCCGACTCGCGAGCGAAGCGTCGTAGTGGTCCATGCCGCGCTCGAACCCACGCCGGTCGGCGGCGGCGAAGTAGGCGAAGCTGAAGATGCCCGCCGTGAAGTAGCCGTCGTCGTGCAGCGCCTCGGCGATCGTACGCACGCCCCGTCCCATGCGCGGCCACCAGATCGACTCGTCCCATTCGATGGCCGACGGCCAGCGGCCCGAGGCGAGCGCGGGGAGCGAGTAACGCGTCGACGGCGCGTGCGCCCAGCCGTTCTCGAACAGCGTGCCCTCGCTCGCGAGGGAATCGATCTCGGGCGAGGTCGGCCGGGCGTAGCCATAGCAGCCGAGATGACTGGCTCGCAGCGTGTCGATCGTGATGAGGACGAGGTTGAGGTCGGCCGGCACCGCCGCGGGAACGGGCGCCATGGCGGCGGCGGGCGGCATGGCCGCGGCGACGTCCTGGCCGTCACAGTCGGCGTCGATGCCGTCGCCCGGGATGTCGACCGCGCCGGGATGAACGTCGGGATCATGATCGTCGCAGTCACCGCCGCCGAGCCAGCGGGCGTGGCCGTCGCGATCGAAATCGAGGAGATGGCGAACGACGTCGAGCGTGGGGCCGACGAGGGCGGCGCGCGCGACGCCAACCTTGCGCGCCGGCTCGGAAGCCCCCGCGCGGAAGAGGAGGGTGGCGGCGCCGGCGAGGACGGCCACGGCGGCGCCCGCCGTGCGCGCACGGCCGCGCGGCAGATGAGGCGCGACGAGCCAGGTGAGCGCGAGCGCCGCCGCGACGATCGCGGCGCCGACGCCCAGGCTGAGCCACGGCGCGAAGCGCAGATTGTCGCGCCAGCCGCTCGCGACGGCCGCAGCGATGAGCACGACGTAACCGAGGCCCACGACGGGCCGAGCGCGCCCCCACGACGCTGGCAAACGTACGGCCGCGCTGCGCGCGAGCGCCCACGGCAGGACGAGCGCCGGGGCCGAGACGGACAGGACGAAGTGCGCCTGCGCCACCCTCCCGAGGGGGACGGGCGAGCGCCACACCCACAGAAAGATCGCCCCGCTGATCAGCGCGGCGATCGGCGGGGAGAGGTACAGCAGCGCGGGGCCCGGCGCGGCGCCCCCCTCCGCGACGCGCCGGCGCGACATGACGCGCGCGACCGCCGGCGCCAGCAGCGCGCCTGGGATCGCGCTGGCCAAGGCGGCAAGCGCAACCAGCCCGGCGGCGAGGACGCGGTTGTGCCGCCCCAGCGTATCCTCGGCGGTAAAGACGGCCGCGACCATCGAGAACGCGCCCGCGACGAGGAACCCGTAGGCGTGCGCCACACGGGGGGCGTTCGCCCGCTGGCCCCACCGCCTCACGCGCTGCACGACCTCGACGAGGGCGCCGAGCGCGGCGCCGGCGAGCGCGTCGACGGCGATCGACAACGCGACGACCGCCACCGTCGCGTGCGCGTCGACGCCGAAGACCAGCGCCGCCCGCAGGCCCTCGGCCGCGCCGACGAGCGCGCCCGCGAGGGCGCCCATGAGCGGGCCCGTTCCCACGGGCAACGACGGAGGGCGCGCGCTCATCGGCGCTCTAGGCTAACAGCGAAGCGGAAGACGAGGTATGCGCCCGTGGGCCGGTCGTCGTCATGCCCGCGCGCGCGCCGAGGCGCGGGACGAGCTCCCTGGTTACTTCCGCTTGGGGCGGTAGATGTCCGTCGCGTGCCCGAGGTGCACGTCGACGGCGCCCAGCATCGTCTCGCCCAGCGTCGGGTGCGGGTGCACGGTGAGGCTCACGTCCTCGGCCGTCGCGCCCATCTCGATCGCGAGCGCGTACTCGCTGATGATGCTGCCGGCCTCCCAGCCGACGACGCCGGCGCCGACGATGCGCTGGGTCTTCTTGTCGACGAGGACCTTGCTGAGGCCGTTTGTCTGGCTGATGGCGTGCGCCTTGCCGCTGGCGGCCCAGGGGTAGCGGCCCACCTCGACCTCGAGGCCGCGATCCTTGGCCTCCTGCTCGGTGACGCCCACCCAGGCCATCTCGGGATCGGTGAAGACGACGGCGGGCATGGCGACGACGTCGTAGACGCTGCGCTGTCCCGCCATCGCCTCGACGGCCACTCTCGCTTCTGCGTGCGCCTTGTGCGCGAGCATCGGTTCGCCGGCGATGTCGCCGATGACGAAGACGTTGGGCTCGGCCGTGCGGCATTGGTTGTCGTGCTCGATGAAGCCCTTGGCGTCGGCTTTGATCTTGGTCTTCTCGAGACCGAGGCCGGTGGAAACGGGACGGCGCCCCACGGAGACGAGCACGCGGTCGAACGTCTGCACCGGCTCGATGCCCTCACCAGCGAACGTGACCTTGATGCCGTCCTTCTGGGGCTCGAGCTTGTCGACCTTCGTGTCGACGTGGATCGACTTGAACTGCTTGGCGAGGCTCGCCTGCAGCGGCTTGACGAGATCGCGATCCGCGGCCATGAGCAGGCCTGAAGCAAATTCGACGACGGTGATCTCCGAGCCGAGCCCCGCGTAGACGCACGCCATCTCGAGGCCGATGTAGCCGCCTCCGACAACAAGGAGCCGCTTGGGGATGTCCTTGAGCTCGAGCGCCCCGGTGCTGTCCATGATGCGGTCGTCGTTCAGAGCCCGCCACGGGCCGGGCATCGCCGGCACCGAGCCGGTGGCGATGATGCAATAGTCGAAGGTCAGCTCGGCCTGCTCGGGCTTGGGTCCGCTGACCTTGCCGTCTTCTTCCTCACCTGGCAGCAGCGTCAGCGTGGTCGCGTCCTTGAACTGCGCCTTGGCCTGGATCGTCTTCACCTTGCGCGCGGCGGCCACCTGGCCGAGGCCGCCGACGAGCGTGGAGACGAACTTGTCTTTGTAGGCGCGCACGCCGTTGATGTCGATCTTGGGCGCGCCGAAGTCGATGCCCCACGCGGGCGCGTGCTTGGCCTCGTTGACGAGCTTCGCGATGTGCAGCAAGCCCTTGCTGGGGATGCAACCGCGCAGCGTGCAGACGCCGCCGAGCTGCTTCTCCTTGTTCACCATCGTGACCTGAAAGCCGAGGTCGGCGGCGTAGAAGGCCGCCGCGTAGCCGCCCGGGCCCGCGCCGATGACGACGACGCGCTTGGTGGCCGCTTCCTCCGGCGTCATGCCGTGGTGCTTCTCTCCGAATGTGGCCGCGGGCGGGCGAAGCCCGCGAGGAAGCTCGGCGAGCGCCGCCGGTGCCGACGGCGCGGGCGTGACAGCGGCGCCCTTGGGGGCCGGCGCCGCGACAGCGGCGGCGGGTTTGGCGGCCGGGGCAGGGGAAGCGCTCTTCGCGGCGGGTGCCGCGGGGGCGGCTGCCTCCGCGCCAGGCTCGTAGGTCAGGAGCACGGCGCCGGGCGTGAGCTTGTCGCCGATCTTCACGTTCACGGCGCTGATCGTGCCGCTGAAGCTCGCGGTCACCTCGGCGACGGCCTTTTCCGTCTCGACCTCGGCGACGGTCTGGCCCTTGGCGATGACGTCGCCAGGCTTCACCGAAATGCCGACGACCTCGCCGCTCTTGACGCCTTCTCCCAGGTTGGGGAGCTTGAACTCTGCCATTTTGAAAGGACTCCTTCAGACTTCAGATGCAAACGCGTGCGGGGAAAGGGCTCGCCGTCTCTTGGAACTACGCCCGGAGGCGGCTCAGAGCAGCAGATCGAACGGGTCGCTGAGGATCTCGCACACGCGCTTGAGGAAGCGCGCGCCATCGGCGCCGTCGATGACCCGGTGGTCGTAGCTGAGGCTGAGGCCCATGATGAGCCGCGCCTCGACCTTGCCGTCGACGAGCTGCAGCTCCTGCCGGCTCTTCGAGATGCCGAGGATGGCCACCTCGGGCCAGTTGACGATGGGCGTGAAGAACGTGCCGCCGATGCCGCCTAGGTTGCTGATCGTGAACACGCCGCCCTGCATGTCCTCCAAAGCGATCTTGCGGCTGCGCACCTTTTCGGCGAGGCCTTCGAGCTCGGTCGCGAGCTCGGGCAAGGTCTTCTTGTCGGTGTCGCGCAGCACGGGGACCATGAGGCCGTTGGGACTGTCGACGGCGATGCCGATGTGGCGGTAGCTCTTGCGGATGATCTCGCCGCCGTCGCCGCTGGTCATGTCGATGCTCGACGCGAACTGCGGGAACTCGCCCAGCGCCTTCGTCACCGCCCTGATCGCCAGGATCGTCATCGTCACCTTGCCGGGTTGACCCTTGCGCTTGTCGGCGAACTTCTTGCGCGAGGCCTCGGTCGCGGTGATGTCGGCAACGTCGAACTGGGTGACGTGGGGGATGAGGTTCCAGTTGCGGGACATCCCTTCGGCCGTCGCCTTGCGCACGCCCTTGAGCGGCGTCTTTTCGACCGCGCCCCAGCGGGTGAAGTCGGGCAGCTTGGGCTGAACCATGCCGGCGCCACCGGCGCTGGCGCCGCCGCCCGCGAGCACGCGTTTGACGTAGTCCTTCACGTCGGTCTCGAGGACGCGTCCACCGCCGCCCGAGCCGGGCACGGCCGTCAGATCGACGCCGAGCTCACGCGCGAACTTGCGCACGCCAGGGCTCGCCGCGACGAGCGCGCCCATGGCCACGAACGCGTCGCTCTTCTTCTCGGGGGGCGCGGTCACCAACGCGGGTGGATTGGGCGTCGGCGCGGCAGGTGCGGCCGCCGCACGGGATGCCGCCGCCGTGGCGGGCGGGGGGGGGGCGGGCGCGCCGGGCGGGGCCGGGGCGGGGGGCCCCCCGGGCGTGGGCGCGGGGGGGCCCCCCCCCGCCCCGTCGGACGTCAACAAGAACAGGCCCGGGGTGAACAT
>JBBQJG010000233.1:0-9721 GCA_038325725.1 Polyangia bacterium
AGAAACTGAAACGAATGGCCCGTCACCGACACGCTGATTTGGCTGTTCCCATGGCTAGGAGGCCGATAATGCCGTCGTCGGCGCGACTGCTCTGTCTGAGCCTCGTCGGCTTCGCGATCGCGCCCGCCTGCGAGCGCGCCAACCCCCTTTACCGGGGACCGGGAGACGCAGGCGCGAGCGGACAGGCCGGCGTCACGGGCACGGCCGGTGACCGGGGCGGACAGACGGGCACGGCGGGCGTGTCCGGCGTCGGGGGCACGACGACGCCGGGGATGGACGGCGGCGCCGCCGCGGGCGGCACGGGAACCGACGCGCCCATCGCCGGCTGCATCGACAATGACGGCGACGGCTTCGGCGTGGGCCTGGGCTGCGCCGCCGGCGACTGCGACGACACGAACAACAAGGTCGGCCGCACGAGCTCGCGCCCTTGCTACGACGGCAAGGCCGGGACGCTTGGCGTCGGCGTCTGTCACGGCGGCGCGCAGACGTGCACCGACGGCGTTTGGTCGTCGTGCCTCGGCCAGGTGCTGCCCGCGCTCGGCGAGGCGTGCAACGGCGTCGACGACGACTGCAACGGCACGGCCGACGACAAGTTGGGCCTGGCGACGTGCGGTCTGGGCGCCTGCGCGCAGACGACGGCCGCCTGCGCCGCGGGCGCGATCGCCGTCTGTCAGCCGACGATGCCGCAGACCTTCTTCGACGGCTGCGACAACGTCGACAACGACTGCGACGGCGCCGTCGACGAGGACTGCGACATGAACTGCGTCCACGTCGTCCAGAACGGCGACGACATGAACGCGAACGGCTCAGTGTTCCGTCCGTTCCGCTCGGTCCAAAGCGCGATCAATTACGCCGCGGGGGGGCTCGGGCGCCCGAAGAACGTCTGCATCGCCGGCGGCGTCTCCTGCTTCGACACGAACGTCTACGCGGCCGCCGATGCCGGTACGTTCACGATGGCGAACGGCATCTCCGTCTACGGCAACTACGAGTCCCGGACCTGGTCGCGCTGTCCGTTCGGGACGACCGGCCTGCCGAACCTCACCGTGACGTTGCAGGGGCGCACGGGCAAGGTCGTCGTGTTCCCCGCGACGGTCACGATGCCGACGATCCTCGACGGCATCCACGTCACGCGCACACCCGGCAACATGGGCATGGGGGGCGGCGGCAACGTGACGACGGCGATCGGCATCAGCGTCGAGGGCGCCAAGCAGGTCATCATCTCGAACGATGTCGTCGACGACTTCGACCCCGTCGCGACGTCCTACGGCGTGAGCCTCACGAACGCCGCCGAGGCGCTCATCACGCGCTCGGCGATCTTCGGCGGCGTTGGCACCGTCGACGCGATCGGCGTTCGGTCGGTCGGCTCGAAGCCGACGATCCGCGACAACTGCGGCGCCATCGACGCGACGACGGGCCGCTGCACGGCGGCCTGCTCGACGACGAGCCTCGGCATCCACGGGCGCTTCGCGACGACGGCGGGCGGCAACGGCGTCGGGATCGATCTCGTTGATTCGCCGGGCGCCGTCATCGATCGCAACGCCGTGTGCGGCGCGCAGGCCAAGCTGGGCGCGGGCGTGCGCATCACGGGCGCCGCCGCGGGAACCGTCGTGCGCGGCAACTCGATCGTCGCGCAGGGCGGGACGAGTCAGGCCGTGGGCGTGCTCGTCGGCGGCTGTGGCGACGCCTCGCCCTGGATCGCCGCCAACGAGCTCATCCAGGCCGACGCGAGCCCTACGGGGACCGCCGTGCGCGTCGCGGGCGTGAGCGTCACGGGCGCGTGCCACCCCGCCGTCGACGGCAACATCAAGATCACGGGCGGCGGCGAGGGCATGCCCACGACGTCGACGGGCGTCTTTTGCGGCGCCGACGCGGGCGTCCCGAGCCGCTGCCTCGTCACGAACAACAAGCTCATCCAGGGCTCGGCCTCGGTGCACCCCGCGACGTCGACGGCCGTCGCGTGCGAGGCCGGCGGCTGCGGCCGCGTGGCCGGCAACAAGCTGCT
Source organism: Polyangia bacterium (assembly GCA_038325725.1). Classification (GTDB taxonomy): domain Bacteria; phylum Myxococcota_A; class Polyangia; order Fen-1088; family Fen-1088; genus DASZFV01. The sequence goes on from JBBQJG010000233.1 coordinate 2,003, forward strand.
CGGCAACGGCGGCGCGAACGTGCTCGGCCTCTCGCTCGTGGCGAGCGGCCCGCTCGTCGAACGCAACGACATCACGGGCGGCTGTGGCGGCAAGTCCTCGATGGGCGTCCTCGCCGAAGACGCCTACGCGCGCCTCGAGAACAACCTCATCCGCGGCGCGAGCTGCGCCGTCAATCAGGCGACGCTCGGCGCCGACGGTCTGCACGTCCACGTGGCCGCGGGCGGCAACGAGCTCGACGTGCACTCGAACACGATCGACGCGGGCGGCACGGGGCCGTGCTCGGGAGCGGCGGCGGGCATTGGCCTCGGCGCGGGGCCGGCGCCGAGCAGCGCGCGCGGCGTCTTCCGCGACAACATCCTGCGCGCGGGCAACTGCACGATCGCGCGCTACGACTTCCTCGAGGACACGGCGAAGACGAGCCCGCGCCTCTTCGAGAACAACGATCTCGACCCCACGGGCACGACGACGGGGACGCAGCTCTATCTGCGGGGCGGGGGCCAGCCGGCGGCGTCGCTGGCCGCCATCAACGCCCTCCCCGGCTCGAACAACAACCTCAGCGACAGCCCGCTTTTCGTTGGCTTCGGGGACTATCACCTCACGGCGACCTCACCGTGCGTGAACGCCGGCACGTCCGTGGGCGCGCCCAAGACCGACTTCGACGGCAAGCTCCGCGACGATAAGCCCGACATCGGCGCGTTCGAGAAGTAGTTCACAAGAAACGTCCGGCCGATTCGGCCGATGCCCCTCCATGAGGATGACGAAGCGACGAGCGGTCACTTACCGCGGAATCGGCGAGTTCTTTCGTGAGGGAGGCGTGCTCGTCGCGGTGTTCGGAATTCTCGACCGCGTCCTGCATCAGGGGGCGATCTCTCATGCCCAGGTCGCTGGAGCCTTCGGACTCGGGGTAGTACTCTTGAGCATTGGATTGATCTTCGATCGATCGGTGGAGTCCGAAGAATGAACAGCGCTGAATTCAACATGGTTCTGTGGCTGGCTTTTGGGGGTCTCGCCCTCGCGGGGAAGGTCGCCTACGAGACCGTCGTGACCCGTGCCGAAAAGCGCCGCGCCGCGACTCAAGGGCCTGCCGGGGCCACCCAAGAGACGTCGTCGCCGCTCGCGCACCACTCTCCCTGAGCTCGGTCGCGCAGCTCGGAGGTCGCGACGATGGGGGGGGGGAAGACTCGTGTACGGCTTGACCTGAACACTCGTTCAGTGACAGTCTCGTCGACGTGTTTCGCGCTCTCGAGCTCGTCCCCGAGCTGGCTTCTCATCTGGTCTCGGCCCAGCGGCTCGAGGAGCGGCGCGGGCATCGGGGCAGCGGCGTCGCGGCGCTCGACGGGCTGCTGGGCGGCGGGTGGCCGCGGGCGGCGCTGAGCGAGATCAGCGGGCGGCGCTCGTCGGGGCGCACGTCGGTCGTGCTCGCGACGCTCGCGCGCGCGGCGGCGGCGGGCGAGGCGTCGGCGCTCGTCGACACGGGCGGCGCGCTCGATCCGCGCGCGGCGCTCGCGGCGGGCGTCGCCCTGCCCCGCCTGCTGTGGATCCGCTGCGCGCCCAGCGAATCACTCAAGGCCGCCGACCTCGTCGTGAGCGCGGGTGGCTTCGACGTCGTCGTGCTCGATCTCGGCGACGAGCGGCCGCGCGTCCCGACGGCGTCGTGGGTGCGCCTCAAGCACGGGGCCGAGCGCCAGGGCACGTCGGTGCTCGTCTCTTCGTCCGCGCGCGCCGTGGGTGCGTTCGCGGCGGCGGCCGTCGAGCTGCAAGCGGCGACGCCGCGCTTTTTGACCGACGCGGGGCCGCCGCTCCTCGATGGCGCGCGCGCGAAAATGATCTGCCTGCGCCGCTCGGGACGCAGCGCCGCGGAGGCGCCGCCCGCGAACACTGTCACCGATGAGAGGAACGAGCCATGCGCTTGGCTTGCGTTTTCGTGCCTCAGCTAGCGCTGCAATCGGTGCTGCGGCGCGAGCCCGAGCTGCGCGGCGCGCCCGCGGCGTTGTTGGGCCGGGTCGAGACGGCGGGCAAGGCCAAGGGCAAGCCGCGCGTGCTGGAGCTTTCGGCGGAGGCGCGGCGCGCGGGCGTCGCGCCGGGCATGACGTCCGCGCAGGCGAGTGCGACGTGCCCGGGGCTGCGCTTGCTGACGGCGACGCCGGCGGATCTCGAGGCGGCCGAGGGCGCGCTCGCCGACGTTGGCTACGCCTTCGCCCCGCGCGTGCAGAGCGAGCCCGAGCGCGTGTTCTTCGCCGTCGAGGATCTCGGGCGGCTGTACCCGCTCGGCGAGGTGGCCGTCGCGCAGGCTGTGCAGGCGCAGGCGGCGCGCGTCGGGCTCGAGGCGCGCGTCGCGATCGCCGACAGCAAGGGCGTCGCGCGCGTCGCGACGCGCGCGCGCGAGCTCGCCGTCGTGCCGACGGACGCTCGCGCTTTTTTGGCGCCGTTGCCGGTGGCGATGCTCACCGAGGACGAAGAGCTGCGCGCCGCCTTCCATCGCTGGGGCACGCGCACGGCCGGGCAGGTCGCGGCGTTGCCGCTCGACGCCGTGATGTTGCGGCTGTCGGAGCCGGGGGCGCGCGTGGGGAGACTCGCGCGCGGCCAAGAGAACGACGAGCCGTTCCTGCCGCAATTGCCGACCGACGCGCTCGAAGAGGCGATCGACCTCGAGTACCGCATCTATGAAATCGAGCCGCTCGCCTTCGTGCTGCGCGGGCTCGTCGATCGCGCGCTCGCGCGGCTCGCGGGCCGCAGCCTCGCGTGCGCGGGGCTCACGGTGCGGCTTTCGCTCGATCCGCGCGGGCTCGACGTGCGCAACGTGCCCATCGCGGCGCCCACGCGCGACTCGGCGACGTTGATCCAACTGCTGCGCCTCGATCTCTCGAGGCGACCACCCGACGCGCCTGTCACGGGTGCGCGGCTCGTCGCGCTGCCGGCGCGCGTGCGCGCCACGCAGCTCGACATGCTGCGCCCCGCGGGGCCCGCGCCCGACAGGCTCGCGGCGACGATCGCGCGGCTCGCGGCGCTCGTCGGCCCTGAAAATGTCGGCGCGCCCGCCGTCGTCGACACCTGGCGCGAGGAGGCCGTGGGCGTCGCGACGTTCGCGCTCACGAGCGGCGCGCCGCCGCTTCGGGACGGACAGCCCTCACCCTCGCCGCCTTCGTCGGCGCCCTCATCGCCGGCGGCCTTGGCCATCCGGCGCTTGCGGCCGCCGCAGGAGATCGAGGTGCTCATGGACCGGCGCGGGCCGACGGCGCTGCGCGGGCGTGACACGACGGCGCGCGTGCTCGTCGCCGCGGGGCCTTACCGCGCGTCGGGCGAGTGGTGGCGCGCCGCCGAAGGGCGGGGCGACGGAGGCGGCGGCTGGGCGCGCGCCTACTGGGACGTGCACGCCTCCGACGGCGCCGTCTACCGCGTGCATCAAGACGAGCGCGACGGGCGCTGGTTCCTCGACGGGTATTACGACTAGGCACGACCAGAGCATTTAAATTGGCCTCCGACTACATCGAGCTGCGTTGCCGCTCGGCGTTCAGCTTTCTCGACGGCGCGTCGTCGCCCGAAGAGCTGATCGCCGCCGCCGCCGCGAACGGGCACGGCACGCTCGCGCTCGGCGACGTCAACGGCGTCTACGGCGCGCCCCGCTTCTTCGGGGCCGCGCGCCGCGCCGGCGTGCGGCCCATCGTCGGCGTCGAGGTCACGCTCGCGGGCCCGGAGACCGGAGGCGTGCTTCGGGACGGACAGCCCGCCCTGCCACCCCCGCCGCCTTCGGCGGCGCCCTCACCGATCCTGCTGCTCGTCGAGAACCGGCGCGGCTATCAAAATCTGTGTCGGTTGCTGACGCGCGCCTGGGACGGGCGGCGCAAGGAGCAGGGACCGGCCGCGACGCACGCGCTGCTCGCCGAGCACGCCGAGGGGTTGATCGCGCTCGGCGGCGCGGCGCCGCGCCCCGACCTGCCCCGCCTCGTCCAGATCTTCGGCCCCGACCACGTCTTCCTCGAAGCGCACCGTCACCTCGACGCCGACGAGGCGCGGCGCGTGCGGGGCGCGATCGCGCAGGCGCGCATCGCGGGCGTGGGTCTCGTCGCGACGAACGACGTCCGTTACGCGACGCCGGACCGCCGCGCGCTGCACGACGTCCTCACCTGCGCGCGCCACCGCGCCACCGTCGACGACATCGGCCGCCGCCTGCCGAAGAACGCCGAGCGCTGGCTCAAGCCCCCCGGTGAGATGTCGCGGCTCTTTCGCGATCTACCCGCCGCCGTGCGCGCGACGCGCGCCATCGCTGACCGCTGCGAATTCTCGCTCGCCGATCTCGGCTACACGTTCCCGACCTTCCCGGTCCCTGCCGGCGAGACGCAGCAGAGCTACCTCGCGAAGCTCTCCGACGCCGGCATCACGCGCCTTTACGACAGCGACGATCCGCTCATCCCCAAGGTGCGCGCCCAGCGGGAGCGCGAGCTCGCGCTCGTCGGAAGCCTCGACCTCGCGGGCTATTTCCTCGTCGTGTGGGACATCGTCCAGTTCGCGCGCGAGCACGGCATCCTCGTGCAGGGGCGCGGCTCGGCGGCGAACTCGGCGCTGTGCTTCCTGCTCGGCATCACGTGCGTCGATCCTGTGCGCTCGGATCTCCTGTTCGAGCGGTTCCTCTCCGAAGAACGCGCGCGCAACGCCACGAACGCCGCCGATCGCATGCCCGACATCGACCTCGACCTGCCGTCGGGCGACCGGCGCGAGCTCTGCATCCAGCACGTCTATCAAAAGTACGGCGCGCGCGGCGCCGCCATGACCGCCAACGTCATCACCTACCGGCCGCGCATGGCCGTGCGCGACGTCGGCCGCGCGCTCGGCTTCTCCGAGGACCAACTGGGGCGCATCTCGAAGCACCTGCCCGGCTCGATCATCGACGAGAGCGCGGCGCTCGGCCGCTACATCGAGATCGCCGGCTTCCCGCTCACCGACCGGCGCACGCGCCTGCTGGGCGAGCTCGCGACGTCGCTGGTCGATCTACCGCGCCACCTCGGCCAGCACTCGGGCGGGATGGTCCTGTGCAACGGGCGCCTCGACGAGGTCGTGCCGCTCGAGCCCGCGAGCATGCCCGGCAGCGTGATCGTCCAGTGGGACAAGGACGACTGCGCCGATATGGGCCTCGTCAAGGTCGACCTGCTCGGCCTCGGCATGATGGCCGTGCTCGAGGACATCGTGCCCATGATCGCGCGCCACGAGGGCGTCACGATCGACTACGCGCGCCTCGGCGACGACGATCCGGCCGTCTACGCCATGCTCCAGGCCGCCGATACCGTCGGCACGTTCCAGGTCGAGTCGCGCGCGCAGATGGCGACGCTGCCGCGCATGAAGCCAAAGTGCTTCTACGACATCGTCGTCGAGGTCGCGATCATTCGCCCCGGGCCCATCGTCGGCAAGATGCTGAACCCTTATCTCTTGCGGCGCACGGGCGAGCAACGCGTGACCTATCCGCACCCGTCGCTCGAGCCGATCTTGAAGCGCACGCTGGGCATCCCGCTGTTTCAAGAGCAGCTCATCAAGATGGCCATGGTCGCCTCGGGCTTCTCGGGTGGCCAGGCCGACGAGCTCCGGCGCGCCATGGGCTTCAAGCGATCTCAACAGCGCATGAACGCCATCGAGAAGGACCTACGCGCCGGGATGCAAAAGAACGGCATCACGGGCGCGGCGCAAGACGAGATCGTGCACGGGATCAAATCCTTCGCGCTCTATGGTTTTCCCGAGTCGCACGCGGCCTCGTTCGCGCGGCTCGCGTACCACTCGGTGTACCTCAAGGCGCACCACCCGGCGGCCTTCCTGGCCGCGCTGCTCAACAATTGGCCCATGGGCTTTTATCACCCGGCGACGCTCGTCACCGACGCCGTCCGCCACGGCGTCACCGTGCACCCCATCGACGTGACGCGCTCGACGTGGCTGTGCGATCTCGAGCGCGCCTCCACGGGGGGGGCTGGAACTTCGGGACGGACGACACACGCTGCCTCCGCAAGACGAACAGCCCCCCTTGCCCCCCCCGCCGCCTTTGGTGGCGTCGACGTCGGTGACGCCCTCGCCGTGCGCCTCGGGTTCCGCTACGCCGCGGGGTTCCGCGAGGCGACCGCGAAGCGCATCGAGGCGGCACGCGCCGCGCGGGCGTTCAGCTCGCTCGCCGACTTCGAGGCGCGCACGGGCGCGAGCGCCGACGAGCTCGCGCGCCTCGCCGACATCGGCGCGTTCGGCGCGCTCGGGGGCACGCGGCGGCAGGCCTTGTGGCAGGTCGAGGCGCTCGGGCGCTCGGGGGCGTTGTTCTCGAACATCCAAGCCACCGAGGCCTCGCCTCTCGATGAGATGACCGACGCCGAAGAGTTGTCAGCCGACTTCCACGGAACGGGCCTGTCGACGGGGCCGCACCCGATGACGTTCGCACGGCAGGAGATGAGTCGGGCCGGCGTGCTCACGGCCGCCGAGCTCCTGCGCGTGCCCGATGGTCAGCGCGCGCGCGTGGGCGGCGTCGTCATCGTGCGCCAACACCCCGAGACGGCGAAGGGCTTCGTCTTCATCACGCTCGAGGACGAGACCGGCTTTTCGAACGCCATCGTGACGCCGAAGCTCTTCGCGCGCGACCGCGAGATCATCGTCGAGACGAACGCGCTCGTTATCGAAGGCATCGTGCAAAACCAGCGCGGTGTCGTCGCCATCAAGGCCGACGGCTTCACGCCGATCGGGGGCCGCCCCGCCACGATCGACGTGTCGCATGACTTTCACTGAACGACGCCACGAAGGAGGCAACCAGACCCAATCAGACCACGCGCGCAGGGCGTGGTTGTGCCGTCACGGGTCATTCGTCGAAGCCGATCGCCCCGCCGGCGCGCCGCCATCCGACGGCTGCGAGCCACGTCCGAGGGAAAGCGACCGGGCTCGCGTCGGGCGAAGGCAACGCCATCGCGCTCGCGTCGGGCGAAGGCACGGCATTGCCCGCGGCGGTCCCCTTGAACCGCCACCCTGCAAACCACGGCCCCGAGCTGCGCGGGTCAACTCCCGCCGGCGCACGCAGGTGCTTCCTGAAGTTCAACAGGACATAGACGAGTCCCCGTCGCACCTCCGTCGGCGTGCGCAGGGCGTGGGTGTGATAGCGCGTGCTCCACACGCGACCCCGGCGGCCGACGGCACGATTGATGGCCTTCGCGCAGCGCGCGGCCAACCCCCGCAGCCCGTGCCTGAGCGCGGCCCGCGAATCCCCTTCGACGAGCAGGTGGAGGTGATCGCTCTGGACCGAAAAGTGAACGACGCGAAAGTCCCTCTTCTGACCTGCCGCGAATGCCTGGCGCAAGGCCGCGAACACGCGCAATGAACGAAGCGTCGGGAGTGAGTCCCGCGCGCGCAGCGTGACGTGGACCGGCCACCGCGCTTCGTGACGCGTCCTCGGGCGATGCGGAGGGCTGGGCCGCGCAGCCACGCGGGGCCTTCCCGCGCCGGCGCGCTTTCCGCCCCAACCGCCGCGGACCGGTAACTCGAGCTGTCCCTTCCTCTGACGTCGCATGCCTGCGTTGTCGAACCCTCCGAACGAGGGTTGCGTCCTCGAACAAACAATCGCCCAATCAAGTTGGCGCGGCCCGTGCGCCAGCGGTGGCTGGCCCCGAACAAACATCGCCCAATCAAGTTGGTGCGGCCCTGTGCGCCAGCGGTGGCTGGCCCCGAACAAACATCGCCCAATCAAGTTGGTGCGGCCCTGTGCGGGA
>JBBQJG010000234.1:0-9708 GCA_038325725.1 Polyangia bacterium
GGTGGCGCGGCGGGTGCGGCGGGTGGCGCGAGCGGCGGCGCGGCCGGCGGCGTTTCCGGCGGTGGTGGCGCGGCGGGCGCGGGTTCGACGCCGCTCACGAACCGCGCGGGCTCGATCCCGGTGGGCATCGAGAACGTCAACGATTCGCCGCTCAAGGCCGCGGGCTCTCGCGCCCTGATTCGCTTCGTGCCGGACGCGACGCTCGCCATCGATCGCATGTACTTCGGCTTCAAGCTGCGCGGCGCGAGCTGTTGGGACAGCGGCAACGCGGGCTACGGCGCGGGCGACGGCGGCACGCTGCACGCGAGCCTGGTGAACATCGATCCCGCGACGGGCCTCCCGTCGACGGAGCTCGCGAGCGAATCGGTGAACGGCTGCACGCGCCACAACGAGGCGGCGCAACTCGTCGGCTCCGATCCGGTGATGGTCTGGGTGAACACGGTCGCCACGTTGCAGGCGGGAAAGCTCTACGGCCTCATCGTCAGCAACGCGCACCAAGATCCCGCGGGGAACTTCTTCTCGTTCAACATGCCGCTCGCCGACACGACGCTCGCGGGGCCGCACGCCCGCAACGAGCTCGACGCGAACGCGACCGGCGGCATCCTGGGCCTCGACCCGCGCGAGCACGTCGCGTGGTCGAAGGACGCCGGCAAGACCTGGGACTACGGTTCATTGAACGGTCAGTACCGCTCCTACATGAACGACCACGACATGGCGCACCCCGCGACGCGCATGCCGCAATACGGGTTTCGTTTGGCGGGCGGAAAGATGCTCGGCGTGCAGCCCCACTACGCCTACAGCACGGACTGCGTGGGCTGCAGCGTGACGTTCGCGAACGCGCGATACGCACGCGCGTTCTCCGAGCTGGGCGGCTTCACGGCGTCGGGCACGGACGTCGGCACGCTCACGATCACCAACACGTCGACGGGAGATCACGCCACCTGCACGCCGGCGCAGGGCTACGGCTTCCGAAAGTGCGCGTTGTCGGCGGCGGTGCACGTCGCCGTCGGGCAGAGCTACACCGTTGCGGGCACCGGCTCCGTCGAGGTCATGCGCCTCGACAACCCGCAGCGGATCATGTTCCCCGGCGTCGGCACGACCACGGGCGAGCTGCGCATGTTCCAGGCGAAGGCCGGCGCCGCCACGAACGCGAAGGACGTCCCGAACCTGTGGGCCGGCCCGCTCTCCGCGCAATTTCCGGCGCCGGGCGATCTGGCGCCCTTGTAGCTCGAAAAAACGGCCCCAGGCTTCGGCCGTCACAGTTCTGACGGGACGAGGAACGACGCCGCCAGCAGTGAGCAACGGTTCATGGCGCCTTACCGAACGACGTCACCGTACCTATGTTCACTGGATGCCGACGCTTCGCGGGCGACTCAAAGAACTGCGTCGACGTTTCGTCTTGCGGGTGCACGGCTCGGGGACAATCGTGCAGAGCGGTCCCCCGGGAGGATTGAGCGACCAGCCCATTCCCGCCGATTGGATCGACGAAGGAAATCCTCAGACGCGCGCCTCCTGCGCGATCAGGTCGGCGGACGGCCGCATCCTGTCGGGTGAGTGGCACTGCACGGCGGGGAGGTTTCGCTGGACGTACTACGAGGACGAGGTGATCCGCATTCTCGACGGTGAAGCCTTCATCGAGATCGAGGGGGACTATCGACGCTTCGGGCCTGGCGACACGCTCTTCTTTCCCCTGGGCCAGACGGTCCGATGGCATGTCCCGAGCTTCGTTCACAAGGTGTACTTCCTCTCGGGCCCAGGCCGCGCCGTCGAATTCCTGCGCTCCGCGCACCTGCCGGGCATGAAGCCCGCGCCCGCGACCTCGCCCCTTGGTGGATCGGCGACATCGTCGTGAACCGCTAGCCAGCGTCGGCGAGGGCCTCGCGACGACGCGTGGCGGCCTCGCATTTCTTTTCGTCACGCGCGGCGTCTCGTTCGGCGCGACGGAGCTCGCCCTCGGCGACGCGGAGCGCTTCTCGCGCGTCGCCGAGCGCGCGTTCGGCGTCCGCGGCACGCGTCGCGGACGCGTCGCGCGCGGTGCGCGCGTGGGCGGCCACGCGCGCGGCGCGAGCGGCAACGTCCCGCGCCTCGGCTTCGTCGGCGACCGCCTCGGCGCGCGCGCGCGCGTGCTCGGCCCGCCGTTGCTCGGCGGCGAGGCGCTTGGGAGCGTCGCGGTCCACGGCGCGCGGGGGCGGCGGTGGCGGCGCGGCTCCGGCGAGCGGACTCCCGAAGAGACTGTCGTCGACGTCGAGATCCTCCGTGAGCCGCGCGGTCAAAAGCGCCGCGCCGCGCTCCGGCGACGACGCCGCCGCGCGCACGTTGGCCGCCACGCGCTCGACGAGCTGACGATCATCGCCGCGGCCCGCCGCCGCGAGCGCGTCGCGCGTCGCCCTGGAGAGCGCGGCCGTCGCGACCCGCAGCGCTTCGACCTCTGCCTGATATTTTGCTTGTTCACCATGCCCGGCGAGCAGCGCGTCCTGCGTGTGGCGCAGGCGCGCCGCCGCGTTCAGCATCGCGTCGACCGCCGCGCGCGAGCCACGAACGACCTGATTGGTGGCCCAAGCTGACGGGCTGGGGCGGCGGACCTTCTTGAGCGCCTGCCCCTCACCCTTTTTCCCAGCGCGGGTCAGCTCGCCGGCGAGCCGCTCGCGCGTCGCGACGAACGACTCGAGGGTGGTGGCGAAGAGCTCGTCCAGCGGATCCATGGCGCCGGCATCAGCTTAACCACGAGCGCCTCGCCGTGGCATTCGCGCTCTTCACCGAGGGGCGTTTCCTAGTAATAGATCGTGTAGAAAATCTGCTCGGGCCAAACCTCGGAGGTCGTCGAGCCATCTCCGAGCTGCCCGTTGCCGTTGAGGCCAGCGGCGTAACCGTCCATCGAATACGTGTTGACCTCGATGATGTGGCTGTCGCCGCCCGCCATGGCGCGGCTGCCCCAGAAGCTCGTCGTCTGCGCCGACTGGATGATCTCCCCGCCGATGCCGAGCTCGCCGTGGCTGTCGTCGCCCCACCCGACGACGTTGCCGTACGCCGAGGCGCCCAGCGTCGCGTTGCGCGTCGTCGCGAGGAGCGTGATGAGGTAGCCCCCTTGGACCTTCTGGGGCGTGCTCTTCGGCGTGGCCAAGCTCCCGATGCCGAGCTGACCGCTGTCGTTGAGTCCCCACGCGAAGGCCTGGCCGTTGGCGCGTACGGCGACGGCGAAGTTCAAGCCGGCCCCCACGGCGACCCAGTCGTTGGCCCCGAGCGAAATCTGCACGGGCGTGGTCGCGCCGCTGGCATTCGAGGTCCCGCGCCCGAGCTGCTTCTGATCGTTCTTGCCCCACGACCACAGCGTGCCGTCGGTCCTGATGCCGTAAGCATTGTTCTCCGAGACCGCGACGGCCGCCCAGTACTTGCCCGCGGGCGTCGACACCTTCGTGAACGTCAGGACATTCGCGTCGGCGATGCCGACGCCGAGCCGACCGTCCACGTTGTCGCCGGCCGCCCACAAGGTGCCGTCGGCCCTGAGGCCGATCGACTGCGCGTAGTGGTCCGAGACCTTGACCCAGATGTTCTCGCTGCCGACCTGCTTCGGCGTCAATTGCTTGGTGTTCGTCGCGACCCCGGTCCCGAGCTCACCGTTCTGACTCGTGCCCCACGACCACATCGTGCCGTCCCCCTTGATGGCGTGTGAGGCGTTGTCGCCGCCCGACGCCGTCATCCAGTCGTAGTCGTAGTTGCGCGCCGCGGGAACCCTTCGCTCGGCCGAATCGGTCGTCGTGCCGTCGCCGAGCTGCCCCTTGAAGTTCCAGCCCCAGTTCAGGAGCTCGCCGTCGCGCGCGACGAGCATCGAGAAGGCGCCGCCGGCGCCGGGGAGCTGCGGCTTGACGGCGTAGTTCCACAGATCGCCATCGTAATACTGGAACGGATCGCCCATCGTCGCGCGATCGTTCGACGTGCCGTCGGCGAGCGTCCCGTAAAGATTTTGGCCCCACGTCATGAGCGTGCCGTCGGCGCGGATGAGCAGCGTGAAGCCCATCCCCGCGGCGACGTATTGAGCCGTGTGGGCGGTGCCGACCTGAACCGCCTTCTTCTGCGGCGAGCCGGTCGTGCCGAGGCCGACCTCGCCGTGCGTGTTGGCGCCCCACGCCCAGAGCGTCCCGTCGGCCTGGATCGCGACGCTGTGCTGATACCCCGGCGCGACGGCGCGCCAGACGCCCGGCCCCGACGACGGCGTCAGCTTGTAGGGCGTCGTCACGGCGTTCGTGTTGTTGGCGTTGTTGCCGATCTGGCCGTAGGTGTTGCTGCCCCACGTGTAAAGGTGGCCGTCCTCGCGGATCGCCATGACGTGGTTGAGGCCCGCGGCGACCGACTTCCAGCGCATCGTGCCGATCTTCGTGAAGGTCTTCGGGCCCGTGTTGGTGTTGCCCGTCGCGAGCTGTCCGGCGTTGTTGTTGCCGCAGCCGTAGAGCGTGCCGTCGGCCTTGAGCGCGAGCGAGAACCCGGAGCCCGCCGCGAGCGCGATCCAATTGTCGTCGCTTCCCACCTTCGTGGGCGTCGTGCGCGTCGTCGTGTCGCCGAGGCCGAGCTGGCCCTGGCCATTGTCGCCCCAGGCCCAGAGCGTGCCGTCGTACTTGATGGCGAGGCCGTGCGAGTAGCCGGCCTGGACCGTTCGGTAGTCCATGTTGCCGCCGACCTGCGTCGGCACGTTGATGTTGCCCGTGCGGCCGAGCTGGCTGTAGCCGTTGAGGCCCCAGCTCCACAGCGTGCCGTCCTGCCCGATGCACAGCACGAACGAGTTGCCGGCGCTGATCTGCGCGCAGCCGATCGAGATCGACACGGGGTTCTTGCGCGTCGTCCCGGTGCCGTCGCCGATCTCGCCGGCGCTGTTGTTGCCCCACGCCCACACCGACCCGTAGGGCTTGATGAGGTACCCAGCGTCACTGCCGGCCGAGAAGATCGGCAGGTGGTCCGCGAGGCGGTTGTCGGAGCCGGCGCGCGCGGGCGCGGCGGCGGCGAGCGTCGCGAGCGCAACGGCCGTGCAGATGAGCCACTTGTCGGAAGACCGGGATTGCGTGGGCATAGGGGGTGACCTCCGCGCTTGGAACACCCCACGCCCAGAATCCGGCAACCAAACGCGCCTCGCTTTCGGAACAGGCGCGCCGGCCGCGGCGGCGTGCCGATCGACGGAACGTCGCGTGACGTTCGCCGGAACGGGTCGAGCCGCTATCAAATTCTCGGCGCCTCACCTAGCCTCGGGGCTTGGACTTCACGCGCCTCGGGAACTGAAAGCTAGCGACTCGGCGTGTTCCCGCTGTCGTCGATCCTGGTTGTCGTCTTCGCCTTCGGGCCGGCGGCGGCGCCGCCAGAGCCCGTAACCTTCATCTCCGAGCCGGCGGCGCTCGCGGCGATCGAGGCGAACGGCGGCGGCTTGGGCGAACGGCTCACGGGGGCGAAGGCGGCGGGCAACGGCGCGCTCGCGCAGACGCCGGCCTTCGACGGCGTCGCCTCCGTCGTCGAGGCCGACCTCGCGGAGCTGCGGCGCGCCGACGCGAAGGCGGGCGTGGGCATGAAGTTCGCGCACCGGCTCTTCGACGCCCGGTGGTTGCGCGCCCCGTCGGCGCGTTTCGAGCTCATCGGCGTCGTCAACCGGATCGACCGCCGCGCGTTTGCCCCGGCGACGCTGGCTTCGACGACGTGCGGCGAGGTTCGCTTTCTGTATCGGTTGGCCTACGAGAAGAAGACCACCAAGGGCGTCGTCGCTTCGCGCCTGCCGATGACCGTCAACCTCGTTTTCTGGCAACAGCCAGACCAACAGCCACACAACGACGACTGCGGCGCCGTCGCGCGACGTTGGATGGCGCCCGCCGGCGCGAACGGCGAGCGCCTCGCGCGCTGGGCGCTCGCCGACGGCGGACCGCTGCGTCTGTCGTCGCTCTCGCGCGCGCGGCTCAAGTCGCTCGAGATCAATCTGCAGTCAGAGCGCTGGCCGTCGGCGGTCAGACCGGATCTGGGCGGTCACGCCGGATACCTGTTGCGCGTCTTCCACCCGACGACGAACGGCGAGCGGCTCGAGCCGGCGCCGCTCGAGAACGTCCCCGACGTCGCGCGCCTGCGCAAGGACCCGAAGCTGCGCGCGGAGCTCGGCGCCTGGTTGAAGGATCCGAAGAACGCGCCCGCGATCGACGACGGCCTCGCCGTCGTCCCCGAAAAATTCCTCGCGCGCCGGGCCGTGTCGGTCGCGCCGGGCGGGCTGGCGCGCCTCGCGAACCGCCCCTTCCAACAGCTGTTTCCCGACGGTGAGCTCGGCGCGCTGCGCACGCGCCGCCTCGACGGCATGAGCTGCATGGGCTGCCACCAGAGCCGCAGCATCGCGGGCTTCCACTTCATCGGCGTCGAGCCGAGCCCGTCGAAGGACGTCGACGCCGTCGCGGTCCCCATGTCGCCCCACCTGCACGACGAGCTCGGTCGACGCGCGCAATCCCTCGTCGGCCTCGCCGCCGGCGCGAAGACCGACGAGCGCCGGCCTCTGCCCGAGCGCGGCGCGCACGCAGGCGATTACGGCTCACATTGCGGACTCACCGCCGCGTTCGCGGCGTGGACCTGCAACCCTGGCCTGCGCTGCGTCTCCGTCGACGAGGCCGACGTCGGCGTCTGCCTCGCGTCCGCGTCGGAGGTCGGCGATCCCTGCGAGCCGGGGCGCGTGTCGTCGAACGCCGACGCGCACCGCGATCGCGGGACGCTCACCGCCGCGCGCGCGTGCCCCGGCGAGCAAGTCTGCGAAGCGACCGCCGTCGGCTTCCCCGGCGGCATGTGCGCGGCCCGCTGCGGCGCGGGAGGGCCCGAGGCCGCGTGCGGCGCGATCGCGCTCCTCACGCCCTTCAACAACTGCCTCGCGCGCGGCGAGCCCTTCGAGGCGTGCGTGCGGGCGAACGTTCGCCCGGCCGATCTCCGTCGCTGCGACTTTGCGCACCCTTGCCGCGACGACTACGTCTGCGCGCGCGCCGCCAAAGACCGCGGCACCTGCATCCCGCCTTACTTCCTGTTCCAGATGCGCGTCGACGGCCATCCCGCCCCCGATTGAGCCGCGCGAACAGCCGTACCGCGGAGCTGACTTTCCTACCCGATCGGGGACGCGATTCTCTAATCTGGCGCTCCCATGTCCGATCCCGAGTCCCCCCCAGTCTCCGCTGACGCCGGCGCGGGCCGCACCGCCTCGCCCGAGCTGGAGATCAAAGACGCGCCGCTGATCTTCGGCCAGATCTGGAACCGCCTCGTCCAGGAGCGCGGGCTCGAGAACATGGTCTTCCCGAAGGAGATCATGTGGCTCGGCGGCGCGCCCGGCTCGGGCAAGGGCACCAACACGCCGTTCATCCTGCGCGAGCGCGGGCTGACGGCGCCGCCCATCGTCGTGTCCGACTTGCTCGACACGCCCGAGATGCGCGCGCTGAAAGATCGCGGGCAGTTCGTCGGCGATCGTGAGGTCATCGAGGCGCTGCTGCGCAAGCTGCTCGAGCCGGCGTATCAGACGGGCGTCGTCGTCGACGGGTTTCCGCGCACGAAGGTGCAGGCCGAGGCCGTCAAGCTGCTGCACGACCAGATCATGCAGCTGCGCGCCACGTACTGGGGCACGCCGACGGGCAAGCGCTTCCGCCGGCCGATCTTCCGCATCACGGTGCTCTTCGTCGGCGAGCAGACCTCGGTCGATCGGCAGCTGAGCCGCGGCCGCGAGATCCAGGCGCACAACGACAAGGTGCGCCGCACGGGCGCGGGCGACCTGCTCGAGCTGCGTCCCACCGACATCGACGAGACGCTCGCGCGCAACCGCTACCGAACGTTCAAGGAGCTGACGTTCGAGGCGCTCACGAGCCTGCGCAAACACTTCCACTATCACTTCGTGAACGCCGACGCGCCGCTCGCCGACGTCGAAAAGAGCATCAACGCCGAGTTCAAGTACCAAAGCTCGCTCGAGCTCGGGCAGGCGACGTTCGAGATCATCCACCACATCCCGCTCGCGTCCGACCTGACGCTGTACGCGCGGCAAGAGCTCGTGCGCCGCCTCGACGCCTACGAGCACGCGTCCGCGCCGCTGTTCAAGGAGGTCGCCGGCTTCATCGAAGCGCAGGTCGTGCCCGTGATCGTGCGCCACGCCTTGGCGGGCCGGTGCGTCGTCAAGACGGACCTCGCGCTGTTCGAAGAGATGTCGACGGTCGAGATGGTCTTGGACGTCCTCGCCGAACGCGGCTACCACGCCGTCTACGAAGAGCACCGCACGCCGATTCCTCAGAGCGTCGATTTGAAGACGGGCGTGCTCACGTGCCGGGACCACACCCAGCACACGTTCGAGATCCACTTCCACCCGCCCGAGCTGCGGCGCGGGCATTAGGCCAGCCGCTGAGGTCGCTACGGATTGCAGCCGACGCGCTGTTTTCCGAACGCGAGCTCGTCGAGGAAGACGTCCATCTTCTCGTCGACGGGGTGATACATCGTGAGGCCCACTTCGATGCTGACGAAGTTGATGCCCTTGGGCGTCGTCGGGCGGTTCGGCGTCGTGTTGTTGCCGTCGCCGTTGTACTGGAGCCCGGGGCCGAACATGATTTCTTGCCCGTCGACCCAGATGCGCGGGTCCGCGGCCTGCGGCATGTCGCCGTTCTGCGCGTCCCACAGCCACTCGACGCATTGCCAGCGGCCCGTCGCGACGGGCGTGCTCGAGCGCAGGATCCACTCGGGCAATCCGCTCGGCGGCAGCGGGCTGTGCCAGTGGCCGTTGTAGTTCTTGAGCTCGTAGCCGACCTCGTACCAATCGAGGTCCGCCTTGTTCGCGATCGAGAAGCGCGCCTTGACGAGCGCGCCGTGGTTCGTCGGGGCCGACGTGTTGAAGACCCACCCGCGCCCCCAGAGCACCCCACCGAACCCCGTCGGTAAATTGGCCAGGTACGCGTGCTGCGGGCTGTCGCCGTTGAAGTCCTTCATGTGCAGCGCGCACATCCCGGAGTGCGCCATGACCTTGTCGACCAACGTCATGCCCTGGCCCTGGTTGCCTTCGCCGCTCGGCACCGTCCAGCCCGTCGGCAATTTGCACTCTTCGAAGTCGTAACAGACCGTCGCGCCCTTGCACCCGGTTCCCACGAAACCGCCGGCGTCGACGCCACCGCCGCTGCCGCCCTGAGCGACGCTGCCGTCGACGGCGCCGCCGGCCGCGCCCGCGACGCCAGACGCGCCGCCCGCCGACGCGTCGGGAGCCGTGGTCCCTCCGGCACCCGCCTGCGCCGTTCCGCCAGCCCCAGCCTGCGCCGTTTCGCCTGCGGCGCCGCTCGCGCCCGCGGTCGCGCCCGAGGCGCCCGCCGCGCTCGAGCCGGCGGCGCCGGTCTGACCGGCCGCACCCGTGCCCGTCCGCGGCGCGCCTCCGTGGCACGAACCCGCGGTCGCCGCGAGCCATGCAGAGAAAGAGAACAGGAGGATCCGGAGCCGACTTCGCTCGTTCATGCCGCCCCACGATACGGCCGAGTCCGTTGGTCGCGGTGCAAATGACAGCGCTCGAGCGCGCGGCGCGCTGCGCGAAACGGCGCGGCGCTCCGCGCGATCGCCGGTACCATGTCGCCATGGTCAGACGAGCTTTGGTGGGTCTCGCGCTTGGAATTCTCGCCGCGGGCTGCGGCGGCGGCGCGGGCACAGCCGCAAATGGCGGCACCGACGGCGGCGTGGGTGCGACCAGCAGCGCGGGCACGACGG
>JBBQJG010000235.1:0-9687 GCA_038325725.1 Polyangia bacterium
CGCCGACGCGCAACTGCTGCCACCTCTACGTCCTCTGGCCTCATGGCCAATCCTGCTGAAGCGCTCATGATGGATCCCTTGCTCGCCCTCTACACTAATTTCCGGGGGGCGGGCTGTCTCACTCACGTTGGCACAGAGGGGGCGCGGAGAATGTTCTTCTTCATCATGGACTGGCCCTCCTTTAGAGCCGTCGACACAGTACGCAGATCCGGCGTCGCAATCAAGGATTGCGGAAGAAAACCAGGTGAAGATTCACTCGCTGCGTGTCGTTGGTTGTTCAGCAAACGTTTGTCATTGCGCGTGTGGCGTATTGTCACATCTACGCCAGGCGCTAGCCCCACCAGTACAGAAGTTTGAACATGACGACGTCATCCGCGTCGCGTCCCCGCAATAGACTTCCGGTCGCAAAGGCCGCTCCGCCAAACCCGCCGAGCGCCGGCACCTGGGAGCGCGTGTAAACGAGGAACAGAGTCGAGCCCGGACGGTACTCCCAGCGCAGGACAACGTTGGCGTTGAACGTTGCCGAACGAAGCTCGGATATCGAGGCAACGGACGCGGAGTCGGCCGACACGGGCGTCAACGCATTCAGGGACACGCGTTCGCGTTGCCCGTTGACGTGGTCATGCGAAAAGAACGGACCGTAGCGAACGTTGGCGACGAAGACCTGCGCGTAGGCCTGCAACGACAGCTGGGGAGTGAACGTGTAGGCGGCGCGCAACGTCGTGCTCAGAGAGTCCGAGGCCTGGCGGCCGAAGAAATAGACGCTCGTGCTTTGATCGATGGCTTCGACACCGACGAACCGGGGGACACCCGTCTCGCGGCTGGCCGTGGGCAGCAGGTCCAGCTGGAACCGAGAGGACAGGCGCACCGTCAGTTGAGCGTCCAGGCTCAGGCGCATCCCATTGGCGTGGCGATCGACGCTCGCCGAGCCGTAGGCGAAGACGAAGCGACGTGGATCCGACGAGACCAGGACGAAGCCACCCAACATCGTGGGATGCTCCAGCGCCGAACCGTCGCCCATCTCGCGATCGTCGAACGAGGCACCGCTAGCGCGCAGCATTCCCGTGATCGACCAAAAGGACGTGAACGTTGCCTCCGACGAGACGTTGACCTCACGGCCGAGGTCGAGTCCGTCCAGCGAACGCCGGACGCCGACCTGCAACGACGCGTGAGCCTCGACGGTACGCCACCAGGGCGCGACCGTCCGTCTGGTCAGGGTGACCAACCCCAGATAGTCGTTCTTTCGCTCGAGGTAGCCGAGGTCATTGAGCTCGAGCTCCCGCCCCGACAGCGACTGGGTGGCACTGACGAGCCAGAGCCCACCGTCCTTTCCCAGGTTGAGCGATGCGCCGCCCGAAAGGTGGCCCGGTCGTATCGGCAGCCCGTCGGGTTGCGCCCGGGCGGGTCCTCCCACCAAGGTGCTCCCGATGGCCTGCCACGCGGCGCTGTAGTCGCCGGAAGGAGAGCGCCAGCGTCCGTCGACGCTCATGGCATAGGCGTCGTTCGTACACCGGCCGGAGCTCGCTGAAGGGTTCGAGGCGTCGCAGGGTTGATTGTTGTTCGGTTCGAAGCGATTCGTCGCGGTCACGAAGAAGCCAACCTCGCCGTTGGCCAGCACCAGACGCTTGAGGCGCAGCGCCGAGTAGGCCGTCCAGGGCTCGGCGAGCCGCGCGTGACGACTGCCGTCGGCGGCTTCCACTTGGACCTCATTGCCGCCGGTGAGGGCCGACGCGATGCCCACCGTCGTCCGGCCGCCGATAGTGCCCGAGACCTTCGCGGCCGAGGCGATCACGGAGGGGCCTGGGATCGCAACGAGGCGCTCGCCGGGCGCGAGCATCGGTGCCAGCGGTTGGTGACCAATGCGCCGCGAGTAGAAGAGCGGTCGCAAGCTCGAGAACACGTCGGTGCCCTCCAGAAAGAAGGGCCTCTTTTCGGGGAAGAACGTCTCGAACGTCGATAGGTTCAAGACCAGGCTGTCGGGCTCGACCTGGCCGAAGTCGGGCAACACGGCCAAGTCCAGCGTGAGCTCGTTCGACAGCTGCACCTTCGCGTCTACGCCGGCCGAGGCGCTAGCCCAACGGCCCTTCGTCAGCGTCCCGTCGGTGGGCGTCGCTCGGTACCCGGCGCGCCCCAGAACGAAGGGACGCAGCTCGAACGCGCGGCGCGGGTTGAGACCGGTCAGACCGTCGAGATGACCAAACAACGGCACCAACGTCCCTGCGCTCCGAGGCACGAGCGCCCAGTCGTCGATCTCCTGGCGTGCGTCGATGAAGCGTTTGACCTGCAGGCCCCAACTGGCCGCGGTCGTCCCGGTCGTGTCGGAGAAGCGCAAGGCCGCCAAGGGAATGCGCATCTCGACGGCGTAGCCGTGGTCGGTGGGCGCGACGCGCGCCTCCCAGACCGCGTCCCAGTCGCTCGAGTACTCGGTGTCGTTGAAACGTAGGCCGTCCCCCAGCACGCCGGCGGCGTTGACAGCGAAGTGGAACGCGCCCACGCGGCTACCCCGGCTGTCGATGTCGATCGAGACGCCATCGGAGGGCAACTGGCCATCGCGGCGCTGAAGCCGGCTCACGATGGGGCTGTGGATCTGCGGACAATCGATCCCCACGTACAGATTGTCGTCGTCGTAGAGCACCCGCAACGCCGTGGCCTCGCTGGGCGCCGCGCCCTCCTCGGGAAATTCCTGCGTGAACGCCACGGATACGGACGCGACGGCCCAGGCGGATTCGTTCAGCTGGCCGTCGATGACCGGCGCGCTTTGAACCCGCTTCGCCTCGATCCCAGGCGGAGGAGCAGCGACCGCCGCCGTCGTGAATTCTAGGGTAGTCAGCGCCGCAACGACCCCAGACACGACTGCCCCAGCGGAAACGCCCGCGCGCACAGTCAGCTTTGCTGGCGTCTGGTCTGCTCGAGCAGGCGACGCAGGCCTTCCTCGTGTAAGGGACCGGTCACACGGCGCCCATTAATGAAGACCGTTGGCGTGCCAGGGAGCTCCAGTTGCTGGGCTTCGCGCATGTCGGCATCGACCAGCGCGGCCGTAACGGCGCTGTCCAGATCGCGCTCGAACCGAGCCAAATCGAGGCCGAGGCCGCGGGCCAGCGACACCAGCGCAGGGCGATCGAGGTGCTTACCGTTGGCGAACAAGAGGTCGTGGTAGGGCCAAAACTGCCCCTGGTTGGCGGCGGCTACGGCGGCCAGCGCCGCCATTCGTGCGTGAGGGTGATCGGCCAACGGCATATGCTTGAACTCGTAGCGCACGTCTGAGGTTGTCGAGAGGAGGCGATCGAGGTGGCCCGCCAGCATCGCGCAGTGGGGGCACTCGAAGTCCGAGAACACGGTCAAGATGAGGCGCGAGTTGGCGGGACCTCGCACGGGCACGGTGCTGGCGTGCAATGACACGGGCCCGGGGACGGCGAACCTGGCAGCGAGGGCATCGGCCGGAAGCGGGCGCATCCTCTTGCCAACAAAAACGCCACCACCTACCGTGACGACGAGGACCGCTAGCCAGATTGCATTGCGCATTGAGCGTGCATTAGAAGGCAACGGCGAACATGACGCAAGCCGAACAAATGTCGCACCACGGGCTTCGGGCGCGGAGACGAGGAAGACCTATGCAGGGTTGTCGTCCCACCGAGAGCCAGCCACGGCGTCGTAGCTACCGGCAGGCGCGATGCGCTGGCAATCCAGCCGTTGCCAACATCGGTCTACTGCCGAAAACCGACCTACCACTTTCGGCTCCAGACCGATCTGTTCGGTTCGGGCAAGGAATGGAGTAGCAGAATCCTGACCTATTTTTTCCAAATCACGAGACCAGCCACCGTTTTCAAAGGACGTCATGCCGTGTCGCGCGCTCGGCGGACAAAATGAAACACGGCGACCGGGAGCCGGCCGCCGTGTTCTTGTTTCGGTCAGATCTAGCGAGCCCCGGTCGGAGCTCGCTGGTGGGCGGGACAGTCTAGAACATGAGGCGCAGACCGAGGCGCGTGTAGAACGGTGCCTGGTAGGCGATCGCCTGGCCGAAGTTCTTGTTTTTGTTGATGGGGCTGCCGTCGTACGTTTTGGCGTACTTGAGGTCGTTCGTGGTGCCGTTCTCGATGGGCGCGACGGCGTCGTACGTGTAGTTGTCGTCGACCTGGAGCGACGCGCGCTGGTTCAGGAAGTTGAAGAGGTCGATGTACGCCTCGAGCGTCACGTCCTGGCGGACCTTCTGCGCATAGGCGATGTGCCCATCGAACTGCGTAATCGTCGGTGTGCGGCCCGCCGAACCACGGGGCAGGATGAACTCGAGCTGGGTGCCGTTCTGGCCGGGGTAGAAGCTACCGATCGTGTTGCGCGGCATGCCCGAGCGCGCGAAGAACGACAGGCCGAAGGTGAACTTGCCTGGGCCGGCGGCCACTGAATAGAAGCCGTCGAGCTTGCCCTGGTGCGGGTGATCGTTCGGCAGCGATCCTCGCGAGTTCACGAGGAAGTCGGGCAAGTCGTACGCGTTGCTTCCGTTGGGCGCGTAGTAGGCCTGCTCAGCCTGGAAAAGGCCTTCGTAGTTACCCACGAGGCGCGAGTAGGTGTACGACCCGCGTAGCAGCCAGTTCTTCGAGAAGCGCTTGTTGATGGTGAGCGAGAGGGCATCGTACGTGCGCTCCGGCTTCGGGGCCTTCGCGAGACCCTGCAGCGTCGTGTAGATGTTGTCGGCGTTGGAGGCCTGCGAGGCCGCGTTGGCCGCCGCCGAGGCCGCGTTGGCCGCCGACGTGGCGAGGTCCTTGTTGGTGGGGTCCGCCTTTGCCATAGCCGCGAGGTTGTTGGCAGACGTCTGCTGCATGTCGGCTGCGCTGTGGAGCGCGGTCTTCTGATCCATGGCGTCCTGGATCGCTTGCGCGGGCACGTGCCCCGGGTTGCCGAGGACGAGGGTGAACGTTTGGTCGCCGTAACCGTCCTCGACGATCGTCCCCATCCAGCGGTGCGTGTAGTCGATGCGGGCCGTCAGGTCCTCCACGATCTCGCGCTCGACGGTCGCGACGACCTCGTTCTGGAACTGCCCCTGGAGGTGGCTCTGTCTCTGAGCCGTGTTGTTGACGACGCCGTAGCCGCCTGCCGCGTCGGTGGCGTTCATCGGGTTGCCCACGGGCGGGATCGTGCAATTGCGCCACTCTCCAGCGCCGGTCCAGGTGCTGATGTTCTGGTTGCCACAGCTGCCGGGCGGAACGCCGGTGCGGTCGACCCAGTTCTCTCCACCGAAGTAGCGGGCCGCGATGTCGAGCGGGACGGCCTCGAAGTAGCGGCCGTAGCTGGCCGAGATCTTCGACCGACCGTCGTTCATTGGATCGAAGACGGCGCCGAAGCGCGGTGCCAGGTTGTCGGCGCTGAGGAACGGGCTGCCGGCCGCGTCGTAGACCTTCTGGAGCTCGTAGCGAACGCCGACGTTGAGCGAGAGGTTGCGCAGCCCCGAGGGGCTGTACGTGTCCTGGAGGAAGAAGGCGTTCGAGAGGATCTTCACGTTGGCCCGCAGCTGGTCCGAATAAAGGGGACTCTGCAAGAGGTCCGAGGTCGGGAAGCGCGTGGGGCCGCCGTTCTGGTAGTAGTCGCCCGGGTAGCGACCCGCGGGCAGGCCGAAGTAGTTCTGGGAGTTGGCGCTGCCGCCGTCGAACCAGACAAGGCCGTGCGCGCCCGGGGGGCCCGAGTAGAAGCGCGTGAGGTCGAGCTTCGAGACATCGAGGTGCCAGCCGTACTTGAGCTCTTGGTGGCCGCCGAGCTCGAAGCTGTTCAAGCCCTTCAGCTCGCCGCTCCAGCGCTGGCCGCTGTACTTCTGGACGTTACCGAAGCCGCCCGTGCTGTAGTACGGATTGACGGGGCAATTGAAGCCGGTCGACGGGTCGCAGCCCGCGAGGTGCTCGCGATCCCACAGGTTCGAGCTGTTGTACTCGAGCTGGTTCCGCGCGTTGAGCGACGGATCGGGCGAGCGCTCGTAGTAGTACTCGTCGTGGAAGGCGCCGATGGCCTCGAGCGTGAAGTGGCGATCGGCGAGCTTCGATGTCCAGTGCAGCGTCGCGTCCGTGTTCGCCTTCGTGAGCGACTCCTGCGCCCACGTCGCGCCCGAGCCCGGCGTCGGGAACTCGGAGTTGATCTCCAGGCCGTTGTTGAACCGGCGCATCTGGTTGTTGAAGCTGGGCGTGCCAAAGAGGGCCAGCTCGAGCTTGTGGTTGGGCGCCGGGATGTAGTTCACGGTCGCGGCGTAGGTATAGCCGCGGTGGGTCTCGTTCAGTCGGCGCGTGCCTTCCGGCACAGGCTTCGAGATGTCATTGCCCATGGAGTCCGTCCCGAGCGCCGTCACGAAGCGGTGGACGTGCGTGTCGGTGACCTGGGGCGCCATGCCGAGCCAGAAGAACAGCTTGTCCTTGACGATGGGGCCGCCGAGCTCGAAGCCGAATCGGTCGTCGAAGTCGGGCTTGCGCACCGCCGAGATCGAGCCGCCGATCTGGGTGACGGTCTTGGGGTCCGCCGAGAGCCAGTACGGCGCGTACGACGAAAATACGCTGCCGTGGAACTGGTTCGCGCCGCTCTTGAGGACGGTATTGACGACGCCGCCGAGCGCGCCGCCGTACTCGGCCTGGTAGCCACCGGCGTTGACGTCGATCTGCGTGAGGAACTCCGTGGGGAGATTCGTGCCGCCGCCGATCGATGCGGTGCCGGCGTCGAGGTTGCCGTAGCGGAGGCCGGTGACGTTGACGCCGTTGACGATGTAGATGTTCTCGAGGCCCGTGGCGCCGGCGATCGAGACGTTTCCGCTCGGGTCGACGAAGGCCCCCGGCGCCTTCGAGATGACCGAGCCGTAGTTCGGGTTCAAGGCGAGGTTGAGCGTGAAGTCCTCTTCGAAGGTCGTGCCGATGCGCGCGCTGCCGACGTCGACCGAGGGGGCCTTGCCCGTGATGACGTACGTCTGCTGCGCGGCGGCCTGCGCCGTCGTCGCGACCTTCGCGTTCACGCGGACCGTTTTCTCGGCCGAGACCTTGACGCCCGGCTGCTCGACCTGCGTCGAGGTGTTCGCGAGGTAGTAGCGGATCGTGTACGTCCCGACGGGCAGGCTCGAGAACGAGTACTGGCCCGCGTCGTCGGTGATCGTCGCGTCCTCGCCCTGCGGACCCTGCACGATGACGGTGACGCCGCCGATGGCCGCGCCCGACGTCTGGTCAGTCACGGTGCCGACGACGCGGCCCGTGGTTTCTTGCGCGAACGCGACGCCGCCGCCCACGAGCACGGTCGGGACACCGATGGAGAGGGCCAAGCCCAGGGTCGTTGCACTCCGTCGAAGGAAGTTCATCGAGCCTCTCTTTTTGTCGTTGGTCTTCACGGTGGGCCTCATCAGTTCTTGCTCATGGTGAAGGACATCGTTTGCTCAGCGCCCGTCTTGGCGCCGAAGACGTCAGCGGCGCTGGCGTCGACCGTGACCGTGTAGGTTTTCCCGGCCGCCCAGGTGTGATCCTTCGTCGGGTCAGGCGGCATCGACTTGTCCTTCGTTGGCGTGATCGTCACGGTGGCCGTGGGGAACTCGTCGTCGGAGGTGATGTCGAAGTCCGCGAACGGCTGGCCGTCCTCGGTCACCTTGATGTGCGTCTTGACGTCCTTACCGACGGGGTTGTTGAAGGCGATCGTGATGGCGCCCTTGTTCATGTCGACCTGCACGTCGGTCGGCGTCGGGGCGGCATCGTCGGCGGCCGACGCGTCGGTCGCGCCTGCGTCGGAAGCGACGGCGTCCAAGGGGCTAGCGTCGGAAGCGACCACGTCCGAGGCGCCAGCGTCCAAGGCGCTGGCGTCCAACCCGATCGTCGCCGCGTCGCCCGTGCCGCCGTCGGCGTTGCCGCCGTCGGTCGTCGTGGCTGCGTCGTCCGCGGCGGCGTCAAAGCCCCCGTCGGCCGGCATCATCGCCATCGGGCAGCCCATCATCATGTCGCCGCCGCCCGATGAGCCCGTGTCCATCGGCGCCGGAGGTTGGGGAACGGTGATGCTGTCGAGCGAGAACGCCGTCGTCTTGAAGCTGACCTTGCCGTCGGCCAGGCCGCCCATGCCCGCAAACGGCGTCTTGCCGTCCTTCGCCATCACGACCGTTCCGTCCAGGGTCGCCGTGATCTTCGAGACCGTCGGGAATCCCGGCGCGCCGTTCATCGTCACGGCCGGGCCGAGGTTGGCGCCGAAGAGCGGAGCGAAGATGGTCTTCGCCGAGCCGCTCGAGTTGTAGGTGCCGACGATCGTGAATACCGTGCCGGGCAGCGGGTCGGCGATGACCTTCGCGGTGGGCGCTCCCGTGGGATCGCCGTTGCCGTCGGTGAAGGGGGCCGTATCGAGCAGGCGGTCGAACACCGCGAGGACCTTCGACATGGGCGCGTACGTGCAGTTCAGCGTGCCTTTCGTCGTCGGGTTAGCCCCGTCGATGGTCGGATCGCACATGTCCTTGGCGACGCAGTTACAAAGAACACCATCCGACGTGCAGACGCCGTCGGTGGCCGGGTCGCAGTCGTCGCCCTCCTTCACAGCGGTCGCGGCCGGCGGGCTGCCCGCTTCGGACGGGCTCGCGTCGCTGGCGCCCGCTTCCGGAGCGCCGGCTTCGCTCGCGCCCGCGTCGCCCACGCCCGCGTCGCCCGCGCTGGCCTGGGCGTCACCCGTCGCGGCGTCGGAGCCACCGTCGGGGACCGTCGCGACGAAACCCGTACACGCCTTCGTGTCGGCCGTGATGTCGACGCGGTTTCCCGATGGCTCGATGAGGCTGAGCGTCGAGAGAACGGGCGCGCCCGGTTGGACACCCTGATCGGGCGCGCAACTGGTACCAGCGAGAGCGAACAGGCCGAGGAGGCTCGAAAGAGCAACTGCCTCTGGCAATGCCCGCGGAAAGAACCGTTTCATTCGGAGCTCCTTTACCGTGAGTGACGTCGGGCGAGGTCCGCACACCCCCCCGTCGGGGCAGCATCGTAACAGCGAATTCGCGCCGGGGGAAATTTAAGCCGTGTCTAATTCGGCTGTTTGGGTCGTACCTTTAGTGCTGTCTAGACGTTCGGTCTTCTCGGCGCGACTCTATACACCCGCGAACGAAGTGACAGACGGAGTTGACGGAATAGATCGATTTTTAGCAGGACCCGTGTAGCGCCCAAGTTCAAACGTCCCCTTCGGCCCAAGTAGAAATGTCCCCTTTGAGACGCGGTACGCGGTCTCGTGGGCGGACTCATGCCGAAGGGATTGATGACGATGTCCACGAGAGAGATCGACCGAGGCGAGCTGATACGCCGGGTGCGCGAGAAGCGACTTACACAGCCCAAGGCTGCAGCGTTGATGGGTCTCAGCGTGCGCCAGGTGAAGCGTCTGTGCCGGCTGTTCAAGGACGATGGGCTGTCGGGCCTGGCATCCCGCAAGCGCGGACGGCCGAGCAACCGGAAGCTGTCCGCTGAGGTCAGGGAGCAGGTGGTCGCGCTGGTGCGCGACCGCTACGCGGACTTCGGGCCGAAGCTGGCGCACGAGAAGCTCGTTGAGCTGCACGGCATCCACGTGGGCCGCGAGACGATCCGCAAGTGGCTCACCGAAGCCGGCATCTGGATCAACCGCGCCGCACGGGCCGTGCGCGCACATCAGCCGCGGCATCGCCGCCAGTGCCTGGGCGAGTTGGTGCAGATTGACGGGTGCGACCACGAGTGGTTCGAGCAGCGAGCG
>JBBQJG010000236.1:0-9642 GCA_038325725.1 Polyangia bacterium
CAGCACCGATCTCGTCGCGACGACCGACGAGGGTGAAGCGCTCGCCGCGGGCGTCGAGATCATCGTCGTGGAAGTGCGGGGCAACGTCGCCGTCGTGGCGCGCGCCCCCGCCTCGATCGTTGGGCGTTCGTAAAGGAAGGGCCAGGCCATGGATTCGTCGACCGTTTCGGAAGTGACGACGTCGTTGCACACGATCTTGGGATACGGGTTCATCGGCGCCGTCGCCGCGGGCGGCGTGCTCGCGATCGTCATGATGTTCACGCGCTTCCTTTACGTGTGCCGACCCAGCGAGATCCTCATCTTCTCGGGCCGCATGCACCGGCTGCCCGACGGCACCGAGGTCGGCTCGCGCGTGATCTTCGGCGGCCGCGCGTGGCGCCTCCCGCTCATCGAGAGCGTGCAGCGCATGAAAATGTTGTCGATGCCCATCGATGTCCAGGTGCAAGGCGCTTATACGAAAGTCGGCATCCCCCTCAAGGTGCGCGCCATCGCCGTCATCAAGCTGTCGTCGGACCCCAACGTCGTCATGAACGCCGTCGAGCGGTTCCTGGGCCGCGGGCTCAACGACATCCAGCAGGTCGCCAAGGAGACGCTCGAGGGCAACCTGCGCGGCGTGCTCGCGACGCTCACGCCCGAGGAGGTCAACGAGGATCGGTTGAAGTTCGCCGACTCGCTCGCCGCCGAGGTCGAGCACGATCTGTTGAAGCTGGGCCTGCACCTCGACGTGCTCAAGATCCAGCACGTCACCGACGACGCGAACTACCTGGCTTCGATCGGGCGCGAGCGCATCGCGCAGGTCGTGCGCGACGCCGAGATCGCCGAATCGAACGCGCTCAACGAAGCGTCGAAGGAGGCGGCCGCCGCCGAGATGCGCGCCAAGGTCGCCGAGGCCGACGCCGAGAAGGCGATCGTGCAGAAGAAGAACGAGCTCCGCCGCATCACGGCCGAGCTCGACGGCGAGGTGAAGTCCGCCGACGCGCGCGCCGAGCAGGCGGGGCTCGCGGCGCAGGCGACCGCCGAGCAGGCGCTGCAGACAGTGCGCCGCGAGCTCGAGGCCTTGCGCCTGCAGGCAGAGGTCGTCGTGCCCGCCGAGGTCAAGCGCGAGGCGGCGGGCCTCGACGCCGCGGGCGCGGCCGCGAAGGTCGCCGAGGACGGACGCGCGAGCGCCGAATCGCTGCGCCTCGTCGCGGAGGCGTGGAAGGCCGCCGGGCCGTCGGCGCCCGACATGTTCCTCATCAACAAGCTCGAGGAGATCACGCGCATCGTCGTCGAAGGCGTCGGGCAGATCGAGCTCGGGCCCGTTCACCTCGTCGACAACGGCGACGGGCAGTCGTTGCCCCGCTTCGCGGCGGCCTACCCGCTCGCCGTCGCGACCGTGCTGCGCTCGCTCGCCGAGACGACGGGCGTCGACGTCACGGCGTTGCTGGGACAAAACGGACGCGCCGTGGGAACGGCGGCCTTCGGCGCCGCGCCCGGCGCGCTCCCGACGGGAGGTCGCCCATGACCGGCCTCATCGTCACGCTCGTGATCGTCGCCGCGCTGTTCGCGGGCGTCGTCGCGCTCGTGCTGACGCGCTTCCTCTACATCTGTTCGCCCAACGAGGTGCTCGTGTTCTCGGGCGGCCAGCGGGCCTCGGGAACGGGCCGCAAGGTCGGCTACCGCATCATCAAGGGCGGACGCGCCGTGCGCATCCCGCTGCTCGAGACCGTCGACTCGATGGATCTCACGAACATGCCCATCGAAGTCGCCGTGCAGGGCGCATATTCGAAGGGCGGCATCCCCGTCAACGTGCACGGCATCGCCAACGTCAAGATCGCGGGCGAGCAGCCCGTGCTCGACAACGCGATCGAGCGTCTGTTGGGCGTGCCGCGCGCCAACATCATGTCGATGGCAAAGGACACGCTCGAGGGCAACCTGCGCGGCGTGCTCGCGACGCTCACGCCCGAGGAGCTCAACGAGGACAAGATCAAGTTCGCGCAGTCGCTGCTGACCGAGGCCGAAGAGGATCTTCGCAAGCTCGGCCTCGAGCTCGACACGCTGAAGATCCAAGACGTCTCCGACGACGTGAACTACCTCGACAGCATCGGGCGCCGGCAATCGGCGGAGGTGCAGAAGAAGGCCATGATCGCCGAGGCGCGCGCCAAGGCCGAGAGCGCGATCCAGTCGGCGGCGAACCTGCAGACGACGGAGATCTCGAAGATCGAGGCGGCGATCTCGACGGCGCGCGCGCGCAACGCGAGCCGCGTCGCCGACGCGCAGACGCGCAGCGGGGCGCTCGTCGCCGAGGCGCAGGGCCAGGTCGCGTCGAAGCTCGCGAGCGCCGAGGGCGCGCTCGAGGTGCAAAAGGCGCGCGTCGAACAGGTCAGGCGGCAGTTGGCCGCCGACGTGCTTGAGCCGGCGCACGCGCGCAAGGCGGCCGCCGAGGCCAAGGCCAAGGGCGACGCCGCGCAGATCGTCGAGCAGGGCCGCGCGTCGGCGTCGGCCATGGGCGAGATCGCGAACACGTGGCGGGACGTCGGCGCGTCGGCGCGCAACGTCTTCCTCATGCAGAAGGTGGCCGACCTCACCCGCATCGTCATGGGCACGATGAAGGGGCTCAAAGTCGAGAAGCTGACTGTTCTCGGCGGCGTCGGCAACGGCGCCGGGGGGCTCCCCGATCTCACGGGGCGCCTCATCGCCGCCAACGAGCAGATCAAGGCCGCGACGGGCGTCGATCTCGCGGGCGCCTTGAAGCCCCGCCCAACGCAGCCCTGACGAAAGGCGCTCAGAACTTGTAGCCGCGCCCGAAGACGGACGCGAGCGACTGGGTCTGCTCTTCGGGCTCGACGGCGTAGTAGCTCGCGACGCCGTCGACGATGCCGACGATCACCGACGTCGCGAACACGAGGACCGAGACGTTGTTGACGGCCTTGAGCGTGCGCGCGTCGGCGGTGCGATCGGCGCCGAGCTGGCCCTGCGGCGGACCGAACGTGTCGCCAGGATACTTGGCCCACGACCGCAGCTGGAGGTACGTGCCGACGGCGCTCGCGAGCGAGAGCCCCTCGAGCGTCGCGAGCGTGATGCCGCGGGCCTTGTGTCCCGCCTGGAACTGACCCGCGGGCGGCAGGAACGCGAGCGCGAGGCTCTTGCCGGGGCGGCTGGCCGCCGCCTCGTCGATCGCGGCGGCGTGGCGACGGCGCACGTTCTCGAAGAAGGCGACGACATCGGGGCGCGTCGACGTCGGATCGAGGCGCGTGCTCGACCGCAGGCGCAGCAAATCGAAGAACGCCGTCTCGGCGCCCTCGCGACGGCTCGTGAGGAAGAGGCCGATGCCGAGGTAGCGGAGGGCCTGAGCGCGCTGCGCGGGCGTCGCGCTCAAGCGGCCCTCGGCGACGAGGCGCGCCGATTCGACGACGTCCTCCATCTCGCCGTACTCGTACGCGGCGCGCGCGCGCTCGAGCGCCGTCGCGGCGTCGACGGGCGGCGTCGGCGACGACGCGGCGGGCGGCGTCGCCACCGGAAGGGGCGCCCGCGGCGCTTCGTTCGCGCGCGCGGCGAGAGGAGCCGCCAGCGACGCGACGAGGGCGCCGACGTAAACAAGAAGTCGAAGCGGGCGGCTCACGATCGGGAAGGTACCACCGCGAGCGCGGCGCGCTACTCCGGTCGCACGAGCGTCGGTCGTCCGTCGGCGCCGGGCACGACGATGACGTTGGGGTGCGTGCCCGCGCGCAGCTCGTACGTGCCCGCGAGCGCGCGAGCTCCCCCGGGCGGCGTGCAGTAGACCTGGTGCAGGCCGACGGAGACGCCTTCGTAGATGGGGCGCAGCGCGGGCGGGCGATCGTCGAGCGATGGCGAGCAAAAACCTTGGCGCGCGCGCAGCGTGATGCCCGCGGTCGGAGGCGGCGGCGCGACACGCGGCACGACGCCGTGAACCGGCGGCGGCGCGACCGGCTCGGGCACCGCCTCGACCGTCTCGGGCGGAGCGGCCTGCGGCGCGGACGCTTTCGGCGCCGGGCGCCGAACGTGCGCATGCTTGGCAATCGGCGGCGCCACGACGATTGGCGGCGGCGGCACCACGACCGGCACCGCGACGATTGGCGGCGGCGGCGCCACGACCGGCACCGCGACGACCGGCGGCGCGACGACGGCTCGCACGGGCGCGGGCGGCGATCCGACCGACGGCGACGACGGGCCTTCGCGGTGCCGCACGGCCCGCACGGCCGCGACGGCGGCCCCCGCGACGGCGACGACGGCGACCACCCCGGCGATCTTGCCCCAGCGCCGCCGAGACGAGATCGTCGCGAGCAGCGCCTCCGCACCGCGGTGGCCCGGTGAATACGCGAGCGCCCGGTTGAGCTGCGAGAGCCCGCGCGAAAGCTCACCGCGCTTCATGCACGCGCGCGCGCGCGTCACGGCCGCCTCGGCGACGGGCCCGCCGATCGTGCGCGTGAACGCCGCCGCGTCTTCGTGCGCCCCGCGCAGCGCCGCGCTCTCGTCGCCAACGACGCCCGCGCTCGCGGCGACGACCTCTCGCAGCGCCGCGCTCGCGGCGGCCCCGTCGCCGTAGCGCTCCTCGGGCACGCGCTTGAGGCACTTGAGGATCACGGCCTCGACCTCGGGCGACACGCGCGCGTCGAGCTGCGACGGCCGCGGGAACTCGCCGCCCAGCAGCGCCGCGATCACCGTGAGCGGATCCTTCCCCAAGAACGGCGGGCGCCCCGTGATCATCTGGTACAGCGTCACGCCCAGCGAGAACACGTCGCTCGCGGGACCGATCGTGCCGCTTCTCGCCTGCTCGGGCGACATGTACGCGGGCGAACCGAGGATCGAGCCCGTCGCCGTCATCGTGTCGTCCTCGGTGAGGCGCGCGATGCCGAAGTCGGTCAACAACACGCGCGCCCCCGCCTGCTTCTTGAGGCCGAGATCGATCATGACGTTGTCGGGCTTGACGTCGCGGTGGACGATGCCGCGCGCGTGCGCCGCGCCCAGCGCCGCGGCGAGGCGCGCGCCAATGACAACCGCGATCTCCGGCAGCAAGCGCCCGCCGCACCGATCGAGCAACTGCCGCAACGTCGGGCCCTCGACGAGCTCGCTCACGATGTACGCCGGCTCTCCGTCCCCCCCTGGCGCGAAGTCGAACACGTCGACGATCGACTCGTGCTTGAGCGCGGCGACCGCCTGAGCCTCTCGCCGAAACCGCCGCTCGATGTCGCCCCGCCCCGCGAACGCGCCGTGGATCACCTTGATGGCGACATCGCGCTGCAGCTGCGGATCGAACGCCCGATACACCGTCGCCATCCCGCCCCGCCCCAGCTCGCCGCTGATCCGATACCGCCCCAGCGTCTTCCCGACGAGCCCCACGCGCCCGTCCGGCTCGCCCGGCTCGCTCAACGCGGGCTTTCGCAGCCCACTCCCAGAGTCCGAAAGGTCCGCCACGCGCCTACAAGTTACCCGATCCGTCCCGTTCGTGTCCGACCTGCCGCGAAGCTGGCGGTGCCAAAACGGGTGTGGCGAGCGCGGTTGCGCCCCGCAGCACCAGCGGTGTGAGAGACCGGCCCCCCCGATCTCTCACACCGCCGTGCCCTCCACCCTGTAAGAACCTCCCCAGCGACGCATTTGAGACTACCGATTCATTGTTTCTGGATCCTTTCGTCGTCGACGATCTCCTGTAAATTCGACCGTCCATGCAGAAAGCCCCGTACCACGTGTTCCGTTCGCGCCTTTCGAACGGACTGCGGCTCGTCACGATCGAAACACCTCATCTCCACACGGCCACCCTCTCGCTCTACGTGCGCGCCGGTTCGCGCTACGAGACGCCCGTCGAGAACGGCCTGTCCCATTTCGTCGAGCACATGCTCTTCCGCGGGTCGTCGCAGTTCCCCGATTCGCTCGCGCTCAACCGCGCCATCGAGGATCTGGGCGGCACGCTGTACGCCGAGACGGGGCGCGACTACTCGCTGTACCAAATCCCGCTGCGCGCCGGCGACATCGCGCGCGGCATGGAGATCCTCGGCGATCTCTTCAGCACGCCCGCCTTCCGCGACATCGATCTCGAACGCCAGATCATCCTGGAAGAGATCCTCGAGGACCTCGACGAGAGCGGCCGCAACGTCAACGTCGACGATCTCTCGCGCTCCATGGCGTGGGACAAGCACCCGCTCGGCTTCCCCATCACGGGGCCGCTCAAGAACGTGCGGCGCTTCCGCGACGCCGACGTGCGCCGACACTTCGACCGCTTCTACGGCGCCGCCAACATGGTGCTGTGCGTGGCGGGACCGCTCAAGCACAAGCGCGTCGAGACGTGGGCGCGCGCCGCGTTCACCAAGGTCCCCAAGGGCACGCGCCGCCGCCCGACAGCCCCTCGCGCGTCCGGCCCCGGCCCGCGCTTCCGCTCCGTCTACAACGAGTCGGCGCAGG
Organism: Polyangia bacterium; assembly: GCA_038325725.1. Lineage (GTDB taxonomy): Bacteria > Myxococcota_A > Polyangia > Fen-1088 > Fen-1088 > DASZFV01. Next base: position 6,397 of record JBBQJG010000236.1, read on the forward strand.
CGCAGGTGCAGCTCGTCTTTCACGCGCTTCCCGAGACCGATCCCGACTATCAGGCGCTGCGCGCGCTCATCCGCATCCTCGACGACGGCATGTCGACGCGACTGCACTACCAAATCTGCGACCAGAAGGGCCTCGCTTATTCCGTCGCCGGCAGCCTGCACTCGTATCACGACGCCGCCCTCCTCGAGATCGACGCGGCCTGCGCGCAGGCGAAGCTCCCCGAGCTCGTGCGCGAGTCGCTCGCGATCCTCACGCGCTTCCGCGACGAGCCCGTGAGCGACGAGGAGCTCGGCAAGGCCAAGCACCGCTTCCTCAACGATCTCGAGAGCTGCTACGACGATCTCGACAGCCTCGCCGGCTGGTTCGGCGGCACCGAGCTCTTCTACCGCCCGCGGTCCCAAGAGCAGCGCGCGAAGGAGTTCGACCGCGTCCGCCCCGCGCACATCCAGCGCGTCGCCCGCCGCGTGATCCGCCCCGAGCGCCTCAACGTCGCCGTCGTCGGCTCGATGAGCGCCTCGCTCACGAAGAAGGTCTCGACGATCGTGAAGGACTTTCAGTAGCCCGGGCGCCGTCGCCCGGCCGGCCGCGCTACGCCTTTTTCGCCTTGGCCTTGGACTTGCCCTTGGCCTTCGCCTTGGGCGCGGCCTTCTCGGGCACGGCCGACGCGACGTCGATGTTGAGCGACAGCGTCTCCTTGACCGGCTTGCACGCCGTCTCCTGGCAGATCACGAAGCGCGCCTCGACCGGGATGACCTTGGCGCCGGGCTCGCTCGCCTCGAAGGCGACGTCGAAGCGCGCGCTCGCGAGCGAGCTCGCCGCCAGGTCGGCGCGCACGAGCTTCGTCTTCGGCAGCGTCACCCCCGCGGGGGCCGTGAGCGCCAAGGTGATGGGCGCCTCGCCGTTCACGTGCCAGCCGTGCAGGGTCGCGATCGTCACGCTGGCCGCGCCCTTCGCGCCGACGGCCACCTTCGTCTCGCTCGTCTTGATCTCGTAGAGCTTCTCCTCGGCGCGCCCGGGGGCGGCGGCGAGCAGCGTGGCGGCAATCAGAAGCGCGGAGGTCGTGCGGGTCATGGACGTCCTTCCCAAAAGGGCCGACGGGGGCGAAGTGGCCGCAAAGCTTAACCTCCTAGAGGTCGGGCGGCCACGGATCGTCCATGCGTCTCGTACGTTACCGGAGTGCGGCAATGTCATCAATTGACGTGAAACGTAGTTAGATGTAGTTTTCTTACACACCATGAACACGAAGCGATTTTGGTCCCCTGCCGCCGATGATCGCCGCGCGCGCCGTCGGATGCCGGCCAGCTTCTACGTTGTCGAGCTGTCCGGCAGCGGCCGTTACCTCCGCCGCGTCGAGAACGTCTCGCGCGATGGACTCCTCCTCGCGAGCCCGTTCTCCGACGAGCTGCCCGGTCAGATCGTCGAGCTCGAGCTGCCCCAGGGTGCCCAGAATGAGCCCGTGCGCATCACGACCGAGGTCGTCTACGTGACGGCGCAGGGTCAGGTTGGCGTTCGCCGGCTCGCCACGACGTCACCGTTGCCCATCGAGGCTTTGGGCGGCCGCGAGTCGCTGTAGTAAGCTGGGCGCATGCCCTTGATCGACAAGCCCGAACGAGCCCGCCAACTGGCGCGCGCCATCGCCTCGGACGTCGCGCTCTATCACGACAAGAAGCTCGTCGAGGGCGTTCAGAACGACACGCTGTTCGATTCGATGAGCTCCGAGATCGAAGAAGGCCGCGCGCTCTTCAAGACCCGCGTGACGCCCGAGCTCTTCGCGAACGGGCACTACGAACGCGCGCTCAACGACGTGATGCTCAAGGCAAAGGCGAGCGTCAAGTCCCGCATCTGGTAGGTCCCACGGGCCCGCGCGTCCAGGAACGTCGCTTGGCCGAGCGTCGACTGGTCGTTCCGGCCGAGGCCGCCGGCCAGCGGCTCGATCTGTTCCTCGCGGGCGCCGTCGATGGCGTGTCGCGCTCGCAGCTCACCCGGCACGTCACGCTGGGCGCCGTTACGGTCAACGGGGGCGCGAGCGCGCCGGCGCGCAAGCTGCGCGCCGGCGACGTCATCGTGTGGACGCCGCCGCCCGTCGCCGCGACGGAGATCCGCGCCGAGGACATTCCCCTCACGATCGTCCACGAGGATCGCTGGCTCGTCATCGTCGACAAGCCGCCGGGGCTCGTCGTGCACCCGGCCGCGGGTCATGAAGATGGCACGCTCGTGAACGCGCTGCTCGCGCACTGCAAGGATCTGCGCGGCATCGGCGGCGAGCTGCGCCCCGGCATCGTCCACCGCATCGACAAGGACACGTCGGGATTGCTCGTCGTCGCGAAGGACGACCAGACGATGAACGCGCTCGGCGCGGCGTTCAAGGCGCACGACATCGAGCGGGTGTACGAAGCGTTCGTCGTCGGCAAGCCACCGGGACCGGGCGGCCGCATCGATACGGTCTACGGGCGCGATCCGAAGGATCGGAAGAAGTTCTCGAGCCGCGTGCGCGTGGGCAAGCGCGCCGTCACGAACTGGAAGGTCGTCGAGACGCTCACGGGCGCGGCGCGCCTCGAGGCGCGCCTCGAGACGGGGCGGACGCATCAGGTGCGCGTGCACCTCGCGGCGCTCGGGTGCCCCCTGCTCGGCGACAAGACCTACGGCCGCACGCCGCGGGAACCGGCGCTGCGCCCCATCTCAGAAACGCTCGGGCGGCAGGCGCTGCACGCGCGTACCCTCGGGTTCGTGCATCCGGGCACAGGCAAGAAGGTGTCGTTTTCGTCGGAGCTGCCGCTCGACATGCGAACAGCGCTCGCGGCGCTGAGGGCGCTGTCCGGTGAGAAAAAGGTGTCGGCGTGATCGTCTCGCCGTACGAGGACGACGAGGGGAGCGCGCTGCCCTTGCTGCGGTCGGCGGTGATGCCGGCGGCGTTTCGTCACGGGTTCACGATGCGCGCGGGCGGCGTGAGCGCCCCGCCCTACGACGCGCTCAACGTCGGTGGCAAGTGGGGCGACGCGCCCGCCAGCGTCGCCGAGAACCGCCGGCGCATCGTGCGCGCCGCGGGCGCTCCGCTCTACGTCGCGACGCAGGTGCACGGCGCCGACGTCGCGCGTGTGCGCGCGCACGACGCGCCCGCCGACGTCGCGGACTGGCGTGTCGACGGCCTCGTGACGGACCGCGAAGACGTCGCGCTCGCCGTGTTCGTCGCCGACTGCGTCCCCGCGCTCGTCGCCGATCTGCGCACGGGCGCGTTCGCGGCCGTTC
>JBBQJG010000237.1:0-9619 GCA_038325725.1 Polyangia bacterium
CGAGCGCTTCGTGAAGATCGTCGCGCAGAAGACGCTCAAGGTCGCCGAAGAAGATCCCGCCGACGATTTTTCGCGCGAGAAGCCTGCGACCTACATCGGACCGCACGCCGAGATCGCCGTCGACGTGCCGGCGTGGGAGTCGCGCATCCGCGAGCTGTCGGCGCGGTTTCGCGGGCAGGCCGAGGTGCTCGATTCGCAGGTCACGCTGCAGGTCGTGTCGTCGACGCGGTGGACGCTCGACAGCGACGGTGGCGTCGTGCAGGCGGGGCACAACTACGTGCGCGTCTTCGTCGAAGCGAGCGCGCGCGCCGACGACGGCATGGAGCTCGACCGCTTCGAGAGCTTCGACGCGGCGTCTTTCGAGGGCCTCGCGAAGATGCCCGAGATGGCGCGCGCCACCGACGTCGTCATCGCCGATCTCAAGGCGCTGCGGCGCGCGCCGCTCGCGGATCCGTTCATCGGTCCGGCCATTCTCGAAGGGCGCGCCGCGGGGGTGTTTTTTCACGAGATCTTCGGCCACCGCGTCGAGGGCCACCGCCAAAAGAACGACGACGAAGGACAGACCTTCGCGAAGAAGATCGGCGAGCCCATCATGCCCAGCTTCATCTCCGTCTACGATGATCCGACGCTCGCGCGCATCGGCGACGTCGATCTGAACGGCTTTTACCGCTTCGATGACGAGGGCGTCGTCGGGCAGCGCACGACGTTGGTCGACGGAGGCGTGCTCAAGAACTTCCTGCTGTCGCGCTCGCCGACGCGCGGGTTCCATCACTCGAACGGTCACGGGCGCCGCCAAGAAGGGCGCGCCGTCGTCGCGCGCCAGGGCAACCTCGTCGTCGAGCCGAAGGTCGCCGTGCCGCTCGAAGACCTGCGCCGCCGCCTGCGCGACGAGGCCAAGCGCCAGGGCAAGCCGTACGGCCTGCTGTTCCGCGACATCTCGGGCGGCTTCACGAACACGGCGCGCGGGGGACCGCAGGCCTTCAAGGTGCTCCCCATCCTCGTGTACCGCGTGTGGGTCGACGGGCGCGCCGACGAGCTCGTGCGCGGCGTCGATCTCGTGGGCACGCCGCTCGCGGCGTTGTCGCGCATCATCGCCGCGTCGGACGACTACCAGACGTTCAACGGCTACTGCGGCGCCGAGTCCGGCTTCGTGCCCGTCTCGGCGACGAGCCCCAGCCTCCTCGTCGAGCAGATCGAGAGCGAACGCCGCGACAAGGGCAACGACAAGCCGCCCGTGCTCCCGCCCCCGCCGTCCGTGCCAACGGCCGCGGGCGCGCAGGGGGCGGCGAAATGAAACGCCTGGGCCTGGGCCTTGTCGCGCTCTCTTTCTTTTCTGGCGCGGCGCCGCGCGCAGGCGTGCGCGTCGACGACGCGGTCGTGCGCCAGGCGCTGCAGGACGAGCTCGCCCGCACGATGAGCGAGCTGCACCTCGGCGACGAGCCGCGTCCGTACTACGTCGCGTACACGATCACGGACGCCCGGCAGGAAAACGCGAGCGCCGCGTTCGGCGCGCTCACGTCGGCGCACGCGTACGAAGGCCGCCTGCTGCGCACGGACCTCCGCGTCGGCAGCGCCGCCTTCGACAACACGAACTTCGAGCCGGGCGCAAAGGTCGACGCCCTCCCCATGGAGGACGACTACGCGACGCTGCGCCGCGAGCTGTGGCTGCGCACCGACGAGGCGTACAAGAACGCGCTCGAGCTGTACGCGCGCAAGCGCGCGGCGGCGGCGGGTCAGGCCAACGGCGACGAGGCGTCCGAGGTGGGCGATTTCTCGAAGGAGGCCCCGACGCGCGTCGAGGTCCCCTTCGTGGCGGGGCGCCCGGAGTCCGAAGCGCTGCGCACCGCCGTCGTGAAGCTCTCGGCGGTGTTTCGCGACTTCCCCGAGATCTCGGGGGCGCGCGTGACGGGCTCGTACTCGGTGGTGCGCCGGCGCATGGCGTCCACCGAGACGGCGTGGATCGACGATTCGTCGCGCGCGACGCGCATCGAGGTCATGGCCGACGCGCAGGCCGACGACGGCATGAAGCTGCGCGACTTCGTGCCCTTCAGCGCGCTCGAGCCCTCGGGCTTGCCGCCGATCGCCGAGATGGAGAAGGCCGTGCGCGCGATGGCGACCGAGCTGACGGCGCTGCGCAAGGCGCCCGTCGCCGAGTCGGGCGCGGGCTCGGTGTTGTTCGAAGGCGCGGCGGCGGCGCAGCTCGCGAAGCTGCTCATCGCTGATCAAATTGGTGGCACGCCGCCGCCCAAGACGGCAGCCGCCGCGGCCGACGACGGCGGCCAGGAGAGCGCCCTCGCGACGAAGCTCAAGCAGAAGGTCGCCGCGCCCATGCTCTCCGTCGTCGACGATCCGCTCATGACGACGGGCCCCGGCAAGGTGCCGCTGTTTGGCGCCTACCGCATCGACGACGAAGGGGTGCCCGCGCAGCGCGTGCCGCTCGTCGAGCACGGCGTTCTGCAGACGCTGCTCATGACACGCACGCCGCGCAAGGAGATCGCGCGCTCGAACGGCCACGCGCGCGCGCCGCGCTTCGCCGGCCCGCACGCGCATACGGGCACGCTCATCCTCACGGGCACGGGCCCGGCTGGCGGCTTGTCGCGCAAGGCGCTGCTCGCCGAGCTCGCCCGGTCCGCAAAGGCCGGTGGCGTCACGACCTACGTCGTCAAGTTGCTCGACGACGGCCTCGTCGCGTGGGGCGACAGCGACGATCTGTTCGCGTTCTCCTTCGGCGGCCACGGCCCGCCGCCGGTTCGCCCGCTCGTCGTCACGCGCGTCGACGGCGAGAAGGAGACGCTCGTGCGCGGCCTCGCGCTCGAGAACCTCCAGCCGCGCTCGCTCAAGGACATCACGGCCGTGGGCCGCGACGAGTTCGTCTACAACTACGTCGACCAGGGCAACGGCTTCGCCGGCATCCCGTCGACGATCATCGCGCCGTCGCTGCTCGTCTCCGACGTCGACATCCGCCGCATCACCGGCAAGAACCGCAAGCCGCCGCTCTACCCGCCGCCCGGCTTCCCGAAGGTCGTCGGTCGCACCCAGCCCTAAAGCGGGTTGCGCACGGTCAGCGTCGGGAAGCGGCTGAAGTCGCGATCCGCCGTCAGCAGCTCATCGACCCCGTGAAAGATGGCGAGCGCGGCTACACGCGCGTCGTGGATCTTGGCGCCCTTGATCTGGCCGGCGTGCACGATTCGCCGGAGAACGTCGAGATATCCGGCGTCTTCGGAGAGCAATCGAAGAGAGGGAGCGGCCAGCCACACGTCGATTTGTCCTAACGCTGCAGAGGTCGGGGTGGGCGTTCTGAAGACCTTCGGATTCGTGACCACGGCGAGGAACTCGTGAATGCAGGGCCACGGAATGGCCCACGGGGCGTCCTTCTCGGCGGCCTCTCTCAGACAACGCTGGGCTCGCGGGTGGAACGCCGAATCGCTTCGATGGGCGTAGACGAGAATGTTGGTGTCGAAGGCGATCACTCGCCGCCTCTGCCTTCATAGGAGAGATCGCGGATGCGTTCCCAGTCCGTCTCGTCCAGTCCCTCGACCAGCCCTCCCTTACCCGCTCCTTTGCCGAAGGATGCGTCGCGGAGTCGAAATCGGGGGACCGGCGCTCGACGTTCGAGCACGGTCCTCAATCCTTCGATGACGAGCTCGCGCAGAGTGCCGCCGCGTTGGCGTGCCACCTTCCTCGCCTTGTTCAATAGGGCGTCTGGCACGTCAATGCTTGTCCTCATATGCGCAAGCATATCATGTGACGCATACTAGACGCATCGCCGGTCACCGACGGGTTCGATTGACGGCGTCGTGAGCCTCTACGCGAGGCTGGATGGACCGCTTCGAACGGTCAGACCGCCGGGTAGGGCGTGTCGGGGCAGAGGTGAGCGGAGCTCTCGCCGCACGTGCGGTTGGGGTCACCGAAGCTTCCACAGAACGGCGCGACGCCCGATAGGCTCTGCCCCTCGGCGCCGACGCAGTTCACGATGAACTCGTGCTCGTGGTCGCCGTTGCAGCTCGGCTTGCGAACTTCCATGCCGTTGGAGAGCTTCATGTAGTCAGCCGCCGTGAGCTGAATGACGTGATCGTGGTCCGCGATGCCCTTGGTGCTGTACGTCTTCGTCGTGTGTGCGGTGATCTCCGCAGCCGTGACGGTCAAAGCATGGCCGTGGTTACTCGTGATCGTGACTTTGAGCTTCGTGCTGCAGCTCGCGGCCGCACCCGTGGAACCGCCGGCGCCCCCCGAGCCCGCGGTGCCCGTGGTGCCTGCGGTCCCGGTCGTACCCGCGGTGCCCGTAGAGCCCGCGGTGCCCGTCGTACCCGCGGTGCCCGTAGAGCCCGCGGTGCCGGTCGCGCCCGCGTTGCCCGTCGCGCCGGCCGTGCCCGTCGCGCCGGCGCCGCCGCCGCCGCCCTCGCTCGACGTGCAGCCGATCATCACGACGCCGCCCGCGGCGGCGAGAGACCAGGTCAGGAACTGCTTGCGGTCGATCTTGTGGTTCTTGTGGTCGCGCGACATGGAACCCTCGTTGTTAAAGGCTATCGGGAAGGTATCCGGCGCCAACGCGCCCGAGCAAGGAAATCTAGACTCGGGTAAGGTTACACGCATGGCGCGCACCCACTTCACGGTCGGCGAGGTCGAGGGGTTGATCCCCGGCCTCGAGCAGATCTTCGTGCGTGTGCTCCAGATGCGCGCGGGCCTCCGCACCCTCGGCGACAAGCTCGATCGCGCGGGCATCAAGGCGGGTGAAGAGGACGAGGTCGAGACCGATACAGACGAAGGCCCGCCCGCCGTTCGCCAGGCGCGCGCCGTCTTCCGCGGCCTCGACGAGGCGCTCGCCGACGAGCTCGAGAACGTGCGCGCCCTCGGCGGCGAAGTGAAGGACCTCGACCTCGGCCTCGTGGACTTCCCGGGCGTGCGCGAGGGCGAGAAGATTTGTCTCTGCTGGAAGCTGGGCGAAAAGCGCGTTGGCTATTGGCACTCCCTCGACGGTGGGTTCGCGACGCGCCGCCCGGTCGACGAGCACGTCTCGATCGCCCCGTCGCGCGTGGAGTAGACGGGCTCGTGTCTTCAGAGCCCGATCTCGAGCGCGAGCGCGCGTTGCGCGCCGCCGTCGAGGCGCTGCTTCGCGCCGCTGGTCTCGACCCGTCGACCAACGGCGATTTGAAGGACACACCCGCGCGCGTCGCGCGCCTGTGGCAACAAGAGTTCCTCGCCGGCTACGCGATGGATCCCGCCGCGATCCTCGGCGAGCCCGTCATCGGCGAGGCCGATCCGGACGTCGTCGTCGTCGGGGGCCTGCGCTTCCACGGCATGTGTCCGCACCACCTGCTGCCGTACCGCGGCGTCGCGCACGTCGCGTACATCCCGCGCGGCAAGCTCGTTGGCTTCGGGCGTCTCGCCGAGCTCGTCGATTGCTTCACGCGGCGGCTCACGCTGCAGGAGCGCGCGACCCACCAGGTGGCCGACGCGCTCGTCACGCACCTGCACGCCGCGGGCGCCGGCTGTGTCATCGAGGCCGAGCAGCTGTGCCTGGCGCTCCCGGGCGAGAAGCACGATCAGTCCGGCGTCGTCACGAGCGCCTTCGTGGGCGAGATGCGCGAGCGCCCCGACCTCAAGGCGCGGCTGCTCGAGGCCGCGAACCTCGGGGGGCGCGCGCGGTGACGTCGGCCGTCGACGCGACGGGCACGTTTCCGCTCGCGGGCCGCGTCGCCGTCGTCACGGGCGCGTCGCGCGGCATCGGGCGCGCCGTCGCCGAGGCGCTCGCGCGCGCGGGCGCCGTCGTGGCCGGCTGCGCGCTGCACGCCGCGCCCGGCGTCGACGCGTGCGACGTGCGCGATCCCGCCGCCGTCGCGCGCTTCGCCGCCGCCGTGCAAGAGCGCTTCGGCGCGCCCGACGTGCTCGTCAACAACGCCGGCACCGTCGCGCGCGGCCGCCTCGACGAGCTCACCGTGGAAGCGTGGGACGACGTCGTCGACGCGAACCTCAAGGGCACGTTCCTCGTGACGCGCGCCTTCTTGCCGGCGATGCGAGCGCGGCGCAGCGGCCGCATCGTCAACATCGCCTCGATCGCGGGGCGACAAGGCACGGCCGAGCTTTCGGCCTACTGCGCGGCGAAGCACGGCGTCGTGGGCCTCACGCGCGCGCTCGCCGAAGAGCTGCGCGCCGAGGGCCTGGTCGCGAACGCGGTGTGCCCCGGCTCCGTCGACACCGACATGCTGCGCACGGGGCGGCCCGGCGCCAAGCCCGACATGTCGCCGCAGGACGTCGCCGCCGTCGTCTTGTACCTCGCGGCCCAGGCCCCGTCGGCGATGACGGGCTCGTGCGTGGACGTCTTTGGCTGATCCGATTCACTTCGCGGGCGAGCTCGACGACGCCGAGCTCGCCGTCGCGCTCCGGTGCCTGCCGATGTTCCCGCTGCCGGGCGTCGTGTTGTTCCCGCACGCGCTGATGCCGCTGCACATCTTCGAGGATCGCTACCGCTCGATGACGCGCGACGTCCTCGCGGGCCGGCGCCTCATCGCCGTGAGCCTCATCGTGCCGGGCGAGCGGCCCGACGCCGAGACGCCGGCCGTCCAGCGCATCGCTGGCGTCGGCGAGATCGTCATGTCGCACGAGCTGCCCGATGGCCGCTTCAACCTCGTGCTGCGCGGCCGCGCCCGCATTCGCATCGACGAGGAGCTCGACTCCGATCGCCCCTACCGCGTCGTCGCAGCGACGGTGCTGCCCGACCTGCCCGTGTCCGAGCAAGGCGAGCTCGCCGAGGCCGCCGAGACCCTGCGCGTGCTCGTGGGCCAGCTCGCCGACGCGATCCCCGAGGGCGGCGAGCTCCTGCGCCAGGTCGTCTCGGCGCAGGGCACGCCCGTCGAGCTCGTCGACGTCGTCTCCGCCGCTCTCATAGACGACGCGGGCCTGCGCCAGCGGCTCCTCGAGACCCGCGAGATCACGAAGCGCCTCGAGCGCGTCTCGCGCGAGGTCGTCGCCATGACCGGGCGTGTGCGTGGCCCCGGTCACCTGAACTGAGACTTCTGCTTACGGACTCCGAAATTTGCGGGGGTGCCTGCGAATTTCGTGATAGCTGGCCGGTACTAACGGGGACGGCGGCTGCGAAGCCCCGTCCTCGAGTCGCAGATTTTCATTTGTGGAGGCATTCCGAGATGATCAAGCGGACCTGTTCGGTGGCGTTCGTCGTGGCGGCTGCGTCGATTCTTTCCGCGGGGAGCGCGCGCGCGGCGACGAAGGTGAGCTGCGTGGGCGAGCAGTCGACCCACAGTGGTCACCCGGCGGCGGGCGCGGGTCACGAATGGCCCGACGAGCTCGGAACCGTCCTCGGCGCCGGCTACACGGTCGATAACGACGGCGACAACGGGCACTCGAGCGTGCTGATGAACGACACGGCCGCGACGCCCGTTCCGTACACCAACAACGGTGGCTCTTACGCGAATCCTGCCAACGCCGGCATCACGGCGACCGGCGGCGGCGGCTACGTCCGCAGCATCACGACGCACGACTACGTGATCATCGGTCCGTGGGGCATGCACGACACGAAGATGTGGATGGGCAACACGCTGCCGAGCACGCAGGCCCGATTCCAGCAGGACTACGACTTCCTCGTCAGCATCTACCTCAAGCTCACGCCGAAGCCGAAGGTCATCCTCACGACGGCGCTCCCGTTCCCGACCGGCGGCAACGTCACCGCCGAGACGCAGGCGTACATGAAAGACGCGATCACCCCCGCCGTGAAGGCCGTGGGCGCGAAGTACAACCTTCCCGTCGTCGATCTCTTCACGGTTTTCTCCGCGGGCCCGGCGACGTTGCTCGCTAGCGACGGTGGCGTGAACCTGACGGGCAGTCAGAAGATCGCCATGCTCGTCGCGGCGGCGATCACCGGAAACGCGGGCACGGGCGGCACGGGGGGAGCGGCCGGCGCGGGCGGGTCGACTGGCGCCGGCGGGGCCGGCGGGGCGATGGGGACGGCGGGCACGACGGGCGCGGCGGGCGCCACCGGTGCAGCGGGTACGACGGGGACGGCCGGCGCGACAGGCGCGTCGGGCACGACGGGCGCTGCAGGGACGACGGGCGCAAGCGGCTCGACGGGAACGGGTGCGGCGGGTGCGAGCGGCTCGACCGGCTCCACCGCCGGCTCTACCGGGATGACGCCAGGTTCCGGTGGCGGCGGTTGTGCCGTTGGCGGTGACGTCGCTGGAAAGGGCGCGCTCGTGGGCCTCTCTATCGCCCTCGCCGTCGCTCTCGCCCGTCGTCGTCGGAAGAGCGCGTAGGCGAACGAGCAACGCTCGCCCTCGACGGACGCGTCTCAGTTCGCCGCGTCGTCGGTGGGCGTCGCCGCGTCGTCGGTGGGCGCGCGCTCGAGTTGGCGAAAGCGGATCGCGTGGTGGACCCATACGCCCGAGAAGGTGATGAAGAGGCACAGGAACGCCCACGCCGCGGGCGGCGCGCCTTCACCGATGCTCACGACGAGGCCGACGACCGCGGCGATCGACCAGAGCACCTTGAGGCTGAGCATGGCGCGGTAGGTCTGGACGCCGTCGTTGCGACCGAGGAACGACTGGCCGCCGATCGCGAAGAGGGCCGCCGCGGCGATGCGCGTCGACACGGGATCGATGCAGGTCCAGCCGAAGTGGCGCAGGACGGCCGCCGGCGCGACGAACAGCGGCACGGCGACGACGAGGTCGACGACGGCGTGCACGATGAACCAGATACGCAGGGTGGGCGGGACTTGGGGGGCGCTCATGGCTCCCCTTTACCACGCGCCCGTCGGGCCGCCGCCCCACGGCGGTGAAGGGCCGGGCTTGCCGCGTGCGGGACAGCTGTTATTTTCTTCGGATGTCTTCACGTCTTCGCTCGCTCGTGCTCACCGGGCTCGTCGCTGCATTTGTCTGTGCGTTCTTGGCCGCGTCGCTGGGAGGTGCGCCGAGCGCCGAGGCGAAGCGCGGACGCTCCAGCAAGGGGAAGGCGTCGGCCGCGAGCACGGCCGACTGCAAGACCGATGCGGACTGCGTGGTCGTCACCGACGACTGTTGTCCTTGCAGCGAAGGCGGCAAGCAGCGGGCGATCCCCAAGAAGGAGCGCGCCGCCTACGAGAAGAATCGCCACAAGCGCTGCCAGGGCACGATGTGCACCGAGGCGATCTCGCAGGACCCGTCGTGCTCGCAGCGCGCGATGTGCGGGGCGGGCATCTGCGAGCTGGGCGAGCCGGCGGCCGACGCGGCGCCTTAGCTACGGCGTGAGCGGCACGGGCGTCAGGCCGCTGCTCTTGCAGAGACCGATGGCGCTCTGGGAGCTCGGGGGATTGGGGGCGCACATCCCCTTGCCCGGATTGACGCACGCGATCGCGGGGCAGATCGAGATCTTCTGCGGGCACGACGATTGATCCCATTTCGCTTGGACCCCCATCGCCGGCTTGTCGTCGTCGACCAAGACCTTGCAGCCGGGGCATCGCAGCGACGAGTTCACGGTGAGCTGGCAGGTGAGGCGATTCAGGGCGAGGTTGCACTTTTGCCCGGTGGCGATCGCGGCGGCGTACTCGGTTTGAAGAGCGGCGCAAACGTCGCCCGCGTCGGAGGCGCCGCCATCGGTGCCGATGTGACCCGCGGCGCCCGTCGCGCCCGCGGTG
>JBBQJG010000238.1:0-9600 GCA_038325725.1 Polyangia bacterium
CGCAAGGGCTGCTCCGCGGGCGCCCTCACGGAGATCGCGCGCCTGCAACCGCGGGTCGTCGCCTACCTCTCGTGCGACCCCGACACGCTCGCGCGCGATCTCGTGGCGCTCGTCGAGCGCGGCCACAGCATCCGCTCGGTCACGCCGTTCGACATGATGCCGCACACGCCCCACATCGAGACGCTGGCCGTGCTCGACCGGGTCGGCTGACCGAGCCGCCTAAAGCGACTGCAAATAGGTCGTGAGGTCGCCGAGCTGAGCGGCCGAGAGCGTGGCCGTGGCGCCGTGCTTGTCGCCGCCGCCGCACGCGGCGATGTTGAAGCGATCGCCCAGCGTCGCGGCGCAGCCGGTGTGCATGAAGGGCGCGCGCCAAGACACGCCGCGCAGCGACGGCACCTGCAGGGCGAGGCCCGTGCCGACGTCGATCGTCGTGTTGTTCGTGAGCAGGCTGCCCGCGTGGCACGAAGAGCAGGCGACCTTCGCGTCGTTGAACAGCGCCTGGCCGCGCGTCACGGCGGCGACGTCGAGCCCGCGCGCCTTCGGCAGCGCCGGGATCGTGTCGATCCACGATTGCAGCGCCGTCTTCTGTTCGTTCGCGAGCTGCGGCCCCGCCATGCGCTGCACGAACACGTCGTCCATGAGCCGCGAAAAGTCGGTCTCGCTGCCGTCCCAGTGGAACGGCGCCGTCGGGCTGATGCCGCCGCGGATCGACTGCGTGCGCCGCGCGCCCGTGCACGTGAAGTTCCACACGCGACCGTCCTCGCCGCCCTCGGGGTGGCACGACGCGCACGCGAGCCCGCCGCCCGCGTTGACGTGGAAGATCAGGTGCCCCGTGTCGGCGAGCGAGTCGGTCGCGAGCGGGATGCTCGTCCCCGTGTCGGCGCGCCACAACGTCGCGGGCTCCCTCGTCTGAGCGAGCACATTCGGCGCCGCGGCCCCGGTCGGAAGAAAAAAGCTCACGGAAACCACCTCGCCCGTCGGCGGCGCCACATTCGTCGCGGCCGATGAGCCGACGAACGCGCACGGGTTCGGGGTGTTTGCGGTCATCTGCGCCGTCGTCCCCACGAGCACCGTCGTCGCCGACGGCGTCTGCGCGTTGCCCGCCACGGCGAGCGCCATCGTTTGACCGTCGGGAGAGACGGCGACGTCGACCGCGAGCGAGACGTTGGCGAAGCCCGACTTCGCGACCGGAGGCGCGCTCGCACCTGGCGTCATCGCCGTGACGATCGTGCCGACGATCCCGGGACATCCCTTGAGGCCCGCGTAGCCATCGCCGAACGGATTGACCTCGCTGTCGACGCCGGTCTGGTGAAGCATCAGGACGCCGCCCGTCGCGTCCGTCGCGGGCAGCATGCGCCACGCCACGGACGGGCTGATCGCCTGGGGAACGCCCATGATCGTCGGGACCATCCCCGAGCCCATGTGCATGCGCTCGGCGACGCTGCCGTTGGCGGCCAACACCAGCACGTCGGCCTTGCGGAACGTGCTCACGAGGACGCGCCCCATCTTGTCGACGACGACGTCGCGCAGATCGTTCTCGAGGGTGAGCGACCGCGTCGCGGCGCCGCCGGCGGCCGGCAGCGACACGAGCTCGCCGCTCGCGCAGGCGACGTGGACCAGATCGCCCGTCGCCTGGTAGGCGAGCCCGCGCGGCGCCGCGCAGACGTCGCGCCGCCCCGTCACGAGGCCCGTCTTCGGATCGAGCGCGACGAGCCCGCCCCCGCGGCGAAGCGCGACGTGAACGCGCCCCGCGGCGTCCTGCACGAGACGGCCCGGCTCATCACCGGCTTGGAGCTTGATCGTCGCCTGGACCTTGTTCGTCGACAGATTGACGACATAGACCTGATCGCGATCGGGATCGGACGCTACCGCCGTCGCGCCGTCGGCGAGCGTCAGCAACGTTCCACCGCTGATCGGCAACGGCGGCTTGCTTGCTGTCGCGATCGTCGTGGGAATCAACGGCAGAATGCCGCCGCGCGCGCCGGGCGGAATGGGAGGAGGAGCGGCGCCGTTCGACGCGCACGAAACGCCCGCGTCGCCCCCGGCGCTGACCGTCGGGAAATTCGTCACGCCCGTCGTGCCTGCGGTGCCCGACGGGAATGGCGAGGTCGTTATTGAATCCCCGGTCGTCGTCCCCTCCTTCGGTGGGCTCAGGTCCGAGCGCGGTACCGGCGCTGGGCTTGGAAGGCAACCGGCGCTCACGGTGAGACCCACGACGCCGCAGACGGCGAGGAGAGCCATGGAGCAGTTGGGGCGCGCAAGAATCGTGGTTCGCTGCGTGGTCATCCGCATGTTGTCTCCCAGGCGTTGATTCTCTCTCCTAAAGACGCCCGGGTGCGCGGTTCTTTCCCATCAAAATGAGGCCGCGCGAGGCATGTGCGGCGATTTGCCGCACCGTCCGCGCTCCCCTTTCGCTTCAGCGAAGCGGCGGACGAATGTCGACGAAATGGCGGCGCGTCCACTCGGCCATCGCGATGCCCGCGGCGACGGTCACCGGAAACGAGTGGTTTATCCCATACATGGGAATGCCGACCACGAGGTCGGCCGCGGCGACGAGCTCGGGGGGCACGCCCGTCGTCTCGCTCCCGAACAGCATGACGCAATCGTCCGGAAGGTCGGCGTGCCACAGGTCGATCTGGGCGGCCTCCTTCTCGAAGACGACGAGCTTCCGCCCGGCCGCGCGCACGTGCGTCAAGAAGGCGTCTTCGTCGGGGAGCGAGATGATCGTCTCGTACCGCTCCATCCCCATCGACGCGCGCTCGTAGTACGGCTCGGTGCCCACGAGGATGATCTCGCGAACCAGGAAGGAGTGCGCGACGCGGATGATCGCGCCGACGTTGAACGGGTTGCGCGCGCGCAAAATTGCGATGGAAAGCGGGCGACGCAGACCCGCCAAGCTGCCGCGGATCTCGTCGAGCGGCATCGCGAACGGCTCGATCTTCACGGCAGCGCCGCGCTCGTGGCGTCGGGCGGCGGCGGCGCGCCGCTCATCGTCGCGCGGAACGGCACGGGCATGAAGATCGAGACGAACGCGGCGACGACGAACCAGAAGAGCAGCTTGCGACTCGCCGGCAGCGACTTGGTGTCGACGGGCGGGTGATTCGCGCCGCCGCCGGCGCGGCGCACGACCGAGACGAGGACGTACCACACGAGCCACGGCAGCGCGGCGCTGACGCCGACCGAGAGGCCGAGGTCGCGGCGCCAGTGGTCGCCCATCTCGACGCGCACGAGGTGATAGACCCAGCCGAAGACGCCGATCGCGACGAGCGGCATGAGCTTGTGGAGGCGGCGCGCGAACGTGTTGTAGCCGTTGCCGAAGTACGCCGTCGCGATGTGCCCGCCGTCGAGCTGCCCGATCGGCAACAGGTTAATCATCGTCACGAGCAGGCCCGCCCAGCCGGCCCACGCCGTCGGGTGCAGGTAGACGTCCTCGTGGCCGTTGGGGAGCCACTGGCCCTTGCTCGCGTGCTTGAGGAACGCGTAGAGCAGCGAGTTGCCCTCCTGCTGGCCGAACGGCGCGAGCGGCCCGACCTTCGAGAGCGCCAGGCCGTAGATGAGCACGGGGATCGTGATGGCGAGGCCCGCGAGCGGACCGGCGGCGCCGATGTCGATGAGCTTCTTGCGATCGGTCGTCACGCGGCGCATGCCGATGACGGCGCCCATCGTGCCGAGGCCAAACCACGGCGGCAGCGGGATGAAGAACGGCAGCGAGGCGTCGACGCCGTGCGCGCGCGCGACGAAGTAGTGGCCGAGCTCGTGGCACAGCAAGATGCCCATGAGCGGCACCGAGTACGACAGGCCGTCGCCGATCGGCATGACCTGCCGGAGTGTGTCGAGCCAGCCGCCGTCGTCACTGACGTGGCCGTGCACGTAGAGCGCGCCGGCCATGCTCGTCGTGAGGAAGGTCGCGAGGAAGAGCGCCGCGTGCAGCAGCAGCGAAGACCGGCGCGGGACGCCGCCCTGCCCCGCCGGGTCCGTGGACTCGTTCGGGTCGTGCGCGCCCGTGTCGTCGTCGTGGTCTCTCATCGGGCGGCCTCGGCGTCGCCGTCGGCGTCCTCGGACGCCTTGGCGTCGGGGCGCGGCTTGCTCGTCGCCTCGCGAAAGGCGCAGCGGCGAGGGAGCGCGGCGTCTTCGAGCAGCTCACCGAGGCGCACGAGCAAGGCGCGCGCCTCGGCGCTCACGGCGGTGGGCGTCTCGACGACGATGCGCACGTGCGCGTCGCCGCGGGCGCCGTCCGCGCGCGGTAGGCCCCGGCCGCGCAGGCGAAACACCGAGCCTGCCTGGGTCGCGGGCGGGATGCGCATCCCGACCTTGCCGTCGAGGAGCGGCACGTCCACCTCGGTGCCCAGCGTCGCCTCGACGGGAGAGAGCGGCACGTCGATCGTGAGCACGTCGCCCTCGCGCCCGAAGAACGGGTGCGGCCGCACGCGCGTGATGACGTGCAGGTCGCCCGAGGGACCACCGCGACGCCCGGGCGCGCCCTCGCGCGGCACGCGCTGCTGCGAGCCGGCCGTCGAGCCCGCCGGGATGCGCACGCGGTAGCGGCGCTCGCGGTCGACGAGACCCGCGCCCTCGCACGCCTTGCACGTCGTGCGCGGCACCTGCCCCGTGCCGCCGCAGCCGAGGCACTCGCGGCGCCCCGCCATGAAGCCCACCTTCGACCGGATCGCGCCCTCGCCGTTGCAGCGCGCGCACGTCTGCATGCCGGCGGGGCCGCCCTCGGCGCCGGAGCCACGGCACGCCTCGCAGTCCTCGGGGCGCTCGAACACGATGACGCGTTCGACGCCGAGCGCCGCCTCTTCGAAGTCGAGCTCGAGCGTGTAGCGCAGATCGCGGCCCGCGGCCGACTTGCGGCGCGCGACGCCGAACAGATCGCCGAAGAGCGTGTCGAAGAAGTCGGTCGCGTTCTGGACGTTGGCGGCGCCGAACGGCGAACCGCTCGGCACGTTCCCGAAGCGATCGTAGTGCTCGCGCTGCCCGCGATCGGACAGCACCGAGTACGCGATCGCGAGCTCCTTGAAGCGCTCCTCGGCGGTCTTGTCGCCCGGGTTTCGATCGGGGTGCCACCGCAGGGCGAGCTTGCGGTAGGAGACCTTGATCTCCGCGTCGGTGGCCGCGCGCTCGACCTCGAGCAGCGTGTAATAGTCGGAAGCCAGGAGACTTCCTTACTTGCTGGCGTCTTGGTCGTCGGCTTCGGCGCCCTTGGGCCCCGTCGACACCGACACCATCGCGGCGCGCAGCAGCTTGTCGCCGATGCGGTAGCCCTTTTGCAGCTCGACGGCGACGGCGCCGGCCGGCACGTCGGCGCTCTCGACGCGCGAGATCGCCTCGTGCGAACGCGGGTCGAATACCTCGCCCTTCGAATCGAAGGGCCGCACCTCGTGGCGCTCGAGCTTCTGCTGGAGCACGCGCAGCACGAGCGTCACGCCCTTGAGGATCGCGGGGCCGTCGACGGCGCCCCCGGGGCCCGTGAGGGTCGTCGCGCGCTCGAGGTTGTCGGCGATGTCGAGGACGTCGCGCAGCACGCGCTCGCGCACGGCCGCCTCGGCTTCCGTCTGCGTGATGCGCGCGCGTTTTTTCCAGTTTTCGAACTCGGCCGCGATGCGCAGCATGCGATCCTTGAGCTCGTTGCGCTCGGCCTCGAGGGCCGCGATGCGGTCGGCGGGCGTCGCGGCCGCGGCCTCGGGCGCGCCGTTTCCAGACTGTTCTTCGTTCTCGGCTTCGTCCGTCATGTCGTTTTTCGTCACTCTGTCGTCACTCCAGGCACGGAAGGATGGATCAACTTCCCGGCTTCGTCAGCGTCTCGCCGATCATCTCGGCCGTGAAGTCCACGAGAGGTATCACGCGCGAGTAATTCATGCGCGCCGGTCCGATGACGCCGATCGTCCCGAGCGGCCGCCCCTCGGCGCCGTACGACGCGGCGACGACGGACACGTCGGTGAGATCCGCGAGGTTCGCCTCGGCGCCAATGAAAACGCAGATGCCCGGCGCCCCGAGCGTCCGGTCGAGGAGGCGCACCAACAGGTCCTTCTCTTCGAGCGTGCGCAGCAAAACCTTGGCGCGCTCGAGATCGGCCTTGCCCGCGAGGAGGTTCGACTGCCCGTCGACGAGCACCTCGGCCGTCGCATCGACAGGGACGACGGACGTCGCGAGCAAGAGCGCACGCTTGGCGACCGCGTCGTGCGTGGCCCGATCGCCCGCGATCTCGGCGGCGAGGCGCGCGCGCAGCTGATCGAGCGTCACGCCCGTGACGATGTCGCGCAGGTAGTTGTTGATGCGATCGAGCTCGCCCGGCTCGATGGGGAAATCGAGCGGCACGAGCTTGTTCTGCACCTGCCCGCTCGCCGTCTCGAGCACGGCGAGCAGCTGGCCCTCGCGCAGGCGCACGAACTCGAGGTGCTGGACGGCGTCGCTCTCTGGCCGTGGCGCCTGCACGACGACGGTGAGGTGCGACAGCTCGCGCAGCATCCGCGACGTGCGCTGCATGACCTCGGGGACGTTGAGCTCGCGGGGCGCGCCCACGAGGCGCTCGCGGATGTCATCCTTCTCGCCGAGGCTGAGGCTGCGCACGCGCAGGAGCGTGTCGACGTAGTAGCGCAGGCCGCGCTCCGTGGGGATGCGCCCGGCCGACGTGTGCTGGTGCTTGAGCAGGCCGATCTCCTCGAGATCGCCCATGACGTTGCGGACCGTCGCCGCCGACACGTCGAGGCCGTAGCGTCTCGTCACCGTCTGAGAGCCGACGGCTTCACCCGTCGCGAGGTATTCGGAAACCACCGCGTGGAGAATTTTCTTGGCGCGGGCGCCGATGTCCACACCCCTGATTTACAGCAAGACGGCGCCCCGGGCTATCGCGACGACGGAGATCGCGATCCGCGACGTCGAGGCGCGGCATCCCCGGCGACGGGCGCGGCGTCCCCGCGGGGCTATAGTGCGCCCGTGATTTACCTCGACAACGCGGCGTCGACGCGGCCCGCGCCCGAGGTCCTCGCGGCCACGCGGGCCGTCGAGGACGCCTTCTTCGCGAACCCGTCGTCGGCGCACGGACTGGGCGCGGCGGCGGCGCGGGCGCTCGAGGGCGCGCGCGCCGAGGTCGCGGCGGCCCTGGGCGCCGAGGCGGCGGAGATCGTCTTCACGGGCGGCGGCACGGAGGCGAACGCTCTGGGCCTGCTGGGCGCGGCGCGCGCGGCGCGCGGCCGCCACCTCGTCATCGGTGGCCTCGAGCACCCGGCCGTCGCGCGAACGGCCGAGCGCCTCGCCGCCCAAGGCTACGAGCTCACCGTCGTCGCGCCGACGCCGTCCGGGCTCGTGCGCGCCGAGGACGTCGCGCGGGCCGTGCGCCCCGAGACAGCCGTCGTCGCTCTGATGCTCGTCAACAACGAGCTCGGGACGATACAGCCCGTGGCCGAGGTCGCGCGGGCCCTCGCGGCGCTCGCGCCCGTGCGGGCGAAGCGCCCCCAGCTGCACGTCGACGCCGTCCAGGCGTTCGGCTTTTTGCGCGTGCGCCCGCACGCGCTCGGCGTCGACACGCTCGCGCTGTCGGGGCACAAGATCCACGGGCCCAAGGGCACGGGCGCGCTCTGGGTGCGGCCGGGCGCGCGCCTCGAGGCGCTGTGGGACGGTGGCCGCCAGGAGCGCGGCCTGCGCTCGGGCACCGAGAACGTCGCGGGCTGCGTCGGCCTCGCGCGCGCCGCCGCGCTCGCGCTCGAGGCGCAAGACGAAGGCATCGCCGCGCGCATCGAGCAGGAGCGGGACCGCCTCGAGAGCGAGGTGCTCGAGGCGATCCCGGGCGCGCGCCTCACCGTCGCAGGCGCGCCACGGGCGCCCCACATCGCGTCGCTCTCGTTCCCTGGTCTGCCGGCCGAACCGCTCCTGCACGCGCTGGAGGCGCGCGGCGTGTACGCCTCGGCGGGCTCGGCCTGCGCGTCGCGCACGCGCGGCCCCAGCCCCGTGCTCAAGGCCATCGGCGTCAACGGCGACACGGCGGTCTTGCGCTTCTCGCTCGCGCGCACGACGTCCGCGGCCGAGGTCGACGCCGCCGTCGAGGCGCTGCGCGGCGCCGTTCAGGAGATCGGCGCGATCGCGCCGCTCGCAAAAGGTCGGCTGGGCGGGTAGAAACACGGCCCCCCGGCCCCCATGCAGATCCCCAAAGAACCAACGTCCGTCCTGCTGTGCCGCTACGGCGAGCTGTTTCTCAAGAGCGGCAACCGCAAGCGCTTCCAGAGCATGCTCGTCAGCAACGTGCAGGCGTCGCTCGCGGGCCTGCCGGGCGTGAAGGTCGAGGCGCCCCACGGCCGCATCCTCGTGCACGTCCCCGTCGCGGCGACCGAAGAGGCGGCGCAGCGCGTGGGCCGCGTCTTCGGCCTCGTGTCGTTGTCCGTTGCCCACGTCGTCGCCCCCGAGCTCGACGCGATCGGCGAGGCCGCGATCGCCGCCGCGCGCGTCGGCGTCGAGCGGCTGCCGCGTCCTCCAGGCGCGGGACTGCCGTCGTTTCGCATCGACGCGCGCCGCACCGACAAGAGCTTCCCCGTGCCGTCGATGGAGCTCGCGCGCGACATCGGATCTCGCGTGAACGTCGCGCTCGGCCTGCCCGTCGACCTGCACACGGCGGAGCTCCACGTCGGCATCGAGATCACCTCGCGCGGCGCCTTCGTCTACGAAGCGACGCGCGCGGCGCCGGGCGGCCTGCCTGTCGGCGTGTCGGGCCGCGCCTTGCTGTTGCTGTCAGGTGGCATCGACTCGCCTGTCGCCGGGTGGCTCGCCGCCAAGCGCGGCCTCGCGCTCGACGCGGTGTACTTCCACTCGCCGCCGTTCATCGGCGAAAAAGCCAAGGACAAGGTCCTCTCGCTCGGGCGCATCCTCGCGCGCTGGGGCGCGCTGCGCTCGGTGACCGTGGTCGGCTTCACCGAGATTCAGAAGAAGCTGCGCGACGCGGGCGCGCACGATCTGTCTGTCGTGCTCTATCGCCGCATGATGATGCGCATCGCTGACGTCGTCGCCGACGGGCTCGGCGCGAGCGCGCTCGTCACGGGCGAAAACCTCGGCCAGGTCGCGAGCCAGACCGTCGAGAACCTGACGGCGATCCAGGCGGTCTGCCGGCGCGTCGTGCTGCGCCCGCTCACGACGTACGACAAGGTCGAGACGACCGACCTCGCGCGCCGCATCGGCACCTTCGAGACGTCGATCCTCCCGTTCGACGATTGCTGCTCGCTGTTCGTGCCGCGCCATCCAGCGACGAAGGCGCGCGTGTCGGACGCCGAACGGATCGAAGAGGCGCTCGACGTCGGCGCCGAGGTGGCTGCCGCCGTCGCGAGCGCCGAGCGCGTCATGGTCACCTGACCATGTCCCGTTCGATCATCGCCTATACTCGAGCCGCATCATGAAGGCCGAATCGCACGGGGCCGCGGGTGATGCCGGCAAGTCCGCGCTGCCCGCGCCGCTGGCCCAGAAGCACGCGCGGCTCGTCGAGATTGTGCG
This sequence comes from Polyangia bacterium, assembly GCA_038325725.1. Lineage (GTDB taxonomy): Bacteria > Myxococcota_A > Polyangia > Fen-1088 > Fen-1088 > DASZFV01. The sequence goes on from JBBQJG010000238.1 coordinate 9,475, forward strand.
CGGCTACGGCTCGGCGCTCGTGTGTTTTTCGGGCGGCGTCGATTCGACGTTGCTCCTGCGCGTCGCGCACGACGTGCTCGGCAACCGCTGCGTCGCCTTGACGACGGTCTCGGTGACGATGGCGGC
>JBBQJG010000239.1:0-9581 GCA_038325725.1 Polyangia bacterium
CGCGTTCTACGCGTCCGTCGAGCAGCGCGACGACCCCAAGCTCCGCGGCCGGCCCGTCATCGTGGGCGGCCACGTGCAACGAGGCGTCGTCCTGGCGGCGTCGTATGAGGTGCGCCCCTTCGGCGTGCGCAGCGCGATGCCAATGATGCGCGCGCTGCGGCTCGCGCCCGACGCCGTCGTCGTGCCGCCGCGCATGCGCGCCTACGCCGACGCGAGCGAGCGCGTGTTCGACATCCTCCTGTCGGTGACCCCGCTGGTCGAGGGGCTGTCGCTCGACGAGGCGTTCCTCGACGTCACGGCGTCGGCGCGGCTGTTCGGGACGGCCGGCGCGATCGCGTCGATGTTGCGGCGGCGCATCGCCGAGGAGCTCGCCCTGCCCGCCTCGTGCGGCATCGCCGACGTGAAGTTCGTGGCCAAGATCGCCTCGGACATCGCCAAGCCCAACGGCCAGCGCGAGATCGCCCCGGGCGCGAGCGCGGCGTTCCTCGCGCCGCTGCCGATCTCACGGCTATGGGGCGTCGGCCCTAAAACTGACGAGAAGATGAAGCGGCTCGGCTTTCGGACGATCGGCGACCTCGCGCGCTGCAAGCCGGCGACGCTCGAGCGCAAGCTGGGCGCCGCGGCGCTGCACTTCGCGGAGCTCGGGCGCGGGATCGATCCGCGCCCCGTCGTCCCCGATCGCGACGCCAAGAGCATCGGCGCCGAGGAGACCTTCGAAGAGGACCTGCGCGGCGTCGAGGCGCTGCGTCCTCACCTGCACGCGCAGGCGCTGCGCGTGGGGCGACGGCTGCGGCGCGCGGGGTTACGCGCGCGCGGCGTGCAGCTCAAGCTCAAGCTCGCGGACTTCACGCTCGTCACGCGCCAGTCGACGTTCGACGCGCCCACCGACGACGGGCAGGCGCTCTACCGCGCCGCCGAGGCGCTGCTCGCGCACAACGCCCCCGCGCAGGCCGTGCGGCTCACCGGCGTTTCGGCGCACGGTCTCGAACCCGCCCTCGCCGCGCAGATGTCGCTGCTCACGCCTCCGCAGAGTCCGCGCGACGTCTTGAACCAAACGCTCGATCGCATCACGGCGCGCTTCGGCACGGGCGCCGTGACGACGGCCGACGTCGCCGACACGGGCGGCGAGCCCGACGAGCGCGACACGCTCGACGACAGGAGGGATCGCTAGACCGACGCGCCGAAGCGCGCGACGGAGAACGGCGCGAGATCGACCGGGCTCGCGCCCGTCTCGACGAGCGCGGCGATCGCCTCGGCCGTCACGGGCGCGAGGAGGATGCCGTTGCGGTAGTGGCCCGTCGCGAGGACGAGGCCGCGCACGGGCGTGTGGCCCAACACCGGCAGGTGGTCCTCGGTGTAGGGGCGGAAGTTCGACCAGCTGCCCGTCACGGGCGCATCGGCGAGCGCGGGCACGAGGGCGCGCGCCAGCGTCAGGATCTCGGCGAGGCCGCCGACCGTGACCTCCTTGCGGAAGCCCACCATCTCGACGGTGCTGCCGGCGATCACGGTGCCGTCGGGGCGCGGCACGAGGTAGCCGCGGCCGTGGACGCTCACGACGTGACGAAACAGCGGCGGGCGCGTCTCGATCGATACGAGCTGGCCGCGCGCGGGGCGCACGACGTTCGCGGGGACGCCCGCGCCCTCGACGAGGCCGGACCAGCTGCCCGCGGCGACGACGACGTCGCCCGTGGCGATGATCTCGCCGTCGAGCTCGACGCCCGTGACGACGCCCTCCTGCACGACGACGCGGCGGACGTAGCGTCCCTGTAAAAAGCGTGCGCCCGCGAGCGCGGCCGCCTGCGAGAACGCACGCGCGAGGTCGCGCGCGCTGACCTGACCGTCGTCGGGGAAACGCAGCGCCGCGCGCACGTCGGGCCCGAGCGCCGGCTCGAGCGCGTGCACCTGCGCCGACGAGAGCGTCTCGCAGCGCAGGCCGCGCGACGTCTGCCACGCGCGCCGCGCCGTCAGATCGGCCGAGCCCGCGCCGTCGAAGGCGACCGCGAGCACGCCCGACTTCACGTAGCCGATGTCGATGCCCGTCGCGTCGCGCAGCTCGGCGGCGAGCGCCGGGTAGAGCGCGCGGCTGCGCAGCCCGAGATCGAGCAGCGGGCCGGCGGACTCGGCTTCCATCTGCGGACCGAGGATGCCCGCCGCCGCGCTCGACGCCTCGGCGCCCGGGATGCCGCGCTCGATGACGGTGACACCGATGCCCCGCAGCGCGAGCCGCAGCGCGACCGCGCACCCCATGACGCCGCCGCCGATAATGACGACGTCGTCAGAACCCCCGCCTTGGCGTGTTCGCATTAGATCCCGTCCGTCGGCGCCGCCGTGCGCTGAAGCTTTCCCTCGAGCGTCGGTGACATCCACACCTGATTCTGCGCGTCGACGACGAGCGCCGCGCAGCCCGGGAAGGTTGCGACGAGCGCGAGGCCCTTCTTCGGGCCGAGGATGAACACGCTGTCATCGAGCGCGTCGGCGAGGAACGCCGTGGGCGCGAAGATCGTCACTTCGCGCGAGGCCAGCGCCGGATAGCCCGTCTTGGGATCGATGATGTGGTGGTAGCGGCGGCCGCCGAGCACGAACGAGCGCTCGTAGTCGCCCGCCGTCGAGAACGCGTGGTCCTTGATCGCCATGCGCGCGATGATGGCGCGTGGACCGCCGCGCGGATCGCGCACGCCCACCATCCAGCTCGCGGCGCCCTTCGAGCCCGAGACGTAGAGATCGCCGCCCGCCTGGACCATGAAGTCCGAAAAGCCAGCGGCGCGCAGCACGGCGGCGCAGCGATCGACGGCGTAGCCCTTGGCGATGCCGCCCAGGCCGAGGCGCATCCCGGCGCGCCGCAGCTTCACCGTGTGCGCGCGGCGATCGACGACGACCTGCCGCCAGTCGATGAGCTTGCGGCGGCGCTCGATCTCGTCGGCGGGCGGGACCTTCGGGTCCAAGTCCTCGTCGAACTTCCACAGGCCGCGCATGACGGCGAAGGTGATGTCGAAGGCGCCCTGGGACTTCTTCGACATCTCGAGCGACTTTTCGATGACCTCGAACGTCTCGTCGCTGACCTTGACGGCCTCTTGGCCGGCGGCCTTGTTGATGCGCACGACGTCGCTCGGGGCGCGCTCGGGCCGCTCCCAGTCGGTCATGAGAAGCTCGATGCGATCCAGCTCGGCGCGCGCGGCGGTGAAGGCCGCCTCGGCGCGGGGTTCGTCGGCGGTCCACAGCGTGAACGTCGCCTCGGTGCCCATCGCCTCGTACGAGCGGGCGATGGCGCGCGGCGCGGGCGCCGCAGCATCCAGGGACGTCGTGACGCTCGCCAGGGCGAGCGCGATCAGCGCGGCGAACATCTGACGGCGAACATAGTACACTCGCCCTCGATGATCACCGTCCACGGCCGCGTGCGCGCGACCGTCCGACTGACAGCGAATGGCGTCGACGGCGCGTGCGTCGTCGCGAGCTCGTGGTCTTCCGCCCGCGTGTTCCCGCGAACGCTCGCGGCGGGAGTGACCTTCGAGCTCGAGACGGCCGAGGGAGAGCTCTACACGATCGACCCGTTCGAGGCGGTCGTCGTCCTGCCGGTTCGTCGGCGCGTCGTCGTCGAGGACACGCGCACCGAGGACGCCTGGATCGCCGACGGCGACGAGGTCGAGATCGAGGGCGAGCTGCAACCGGCGCGCGGCCCCGCGCGGCCCGTCCTGCTCGCGCGTCGCCTCTCGACGCCCGCGGGTGGCACGACCCACCTCATCCCGCCGCGGTCCGTGACCCGCGGCGAGTCGGAGCGCATCGAGGCGCCGGTCGCCGCGGCTCCGGCCGCCTTACCGCCCGTCGTCGAGACTCCGACGTCCGCTCCGGACGAGCCGGCCGTGATCACCGAGGCGGCCGAGTCGCCCGCGTCGTCCGAGTCGGAGCAGGCGCCCCGGCGCCCCAAGAAGAAGCGCCCCGATTCATCGGGGACGCCCACGCCGATTCAGTAATCAGCCGACGGCTGCGGCGACACCGGCGACGAGCTCGGCGCCTCGCGGGCCCGTCGACGCGAACGTGAGGCGGCGGGCGCCGTCGGGCTCGATCACGATCGTGATCTCGAGGCGATCGGCGGGCGCGGCGTCGGGAAAGCGGTCGAGCCACTCGATGGCGACGGCGGCGCGATCGAACGCGTCGTCGAGGCCGAGTTCGGCGAGCTCGGCGCGCCGCTCGATGCGGTAAAGGTCGGCGTGCACGAGGCGCACGCGCCCCGGGTGCTCGTTGACGAGCGCGAAGGTCGGGCTCGCGACGTGGCGTTCGGGCGAGACGCCCGCGCCGCGCGCCAGGCCCTGGACGAAGGTCGTCTTCCCCGCGCCCAGCGTCCCGACGAGCGCGATGACGTCGCCGACGCGCAGCGCGCCGCCGAGCCGCTCGCCGAGGGCCTGCATCGCCTCGGCGGTCTCGGCGCGCGCTACGTGGACGTCGGACACGCGCGCCCTAGAGCTTGATCTTCTCGAAGTGGACGAGGTCGGCGAACGCCATGAAGCGCTCGCGGATCTGCGCGAGATCGAGCCGCTTGAAGCGATCGAGGCTGAAGTCCTCGACGGAGAACGACGCCAACACCGAGCCCATGATCATGGCCGTGCGAATTGTCTGAGGGCTCGTGTCGCCCTCGTGCGCGAGCCAGCCCATGAAGCCGCCGCCGAACGAATCGCCCGCGCCCGTCGGATCGACGACGTTCTCGAGGGGGAACGCCGGCGCCGCGAACACGCCGCCCTCGTGGAAGAGCAACGCGCCCGCGTCGCCGCGCTTGATGACGACGGAGCGCGGCCCGAGCTTGCGGATCGCGCGCGCCGCAGCCGGTAGGTTCGCCTCGCCCGACAGCTCACGCGCCTCTTCGTCGTTGAGGAGCAGCATGTCGACGCGCTCGAGCAAGCGCAGCAGGTCGGCGCGCTTCGGGCCGCCGATCCAGAAGTTCATCGTGTCGCACGCCACGAACTTCGGCTTGCTCGCCTGCTCGAGGACCGACAGCTGGAGCACGGGATCGATGTTCGCGAGAAAGACGTACTCGGACGCTTTCCAAGGCGCCGGCAGCTTCGGCTGAAAGTCCTGGAAGACATTGAGCTGCGTGTCGAGCGTCGTGCGCGTCGAGAAGTCAGGCGCGTAGACGCCCGACCAACGGAACGTCTTGCCCGTGACGCGCTCGAGGCCCGTGAGGTCGACCTTGTGGTCCTCGAGCAGCTTCGTGTGCTCGGCGGGGAAGTCCGTGCCGACGACGGCCGTCAGGCGCACGGGCGCGAGGAACGACGCCGCGACCGAGAAGTACGACGCCGCGCCGCCGAGAACGTCGGTGCGCTTTCCGGCGCGCGTCTCGACGGTGTCGAGGCCCACGGAGCCGACGACGAGCAGAGATGAAGTTGATGAAGTTGCCGAAGATGATTTTCCTGCTGAGTCAGTCACAGATACCTCCCGAAGAGCCCCCGCAGCCGCTCCCGCGCGGACGCGGGGATGGCCTCGGGGGCGGTCATGATGGCGCGCGCCGCGGCCTGCCCGCAAGCGCACGTGCGTGGTTGTTGAATGGTGGGCAGCACGCGGCGGATGACGTCCTTCGCGCGCGAGACATTGGCGAGCAGCACGGCGACGACGGCCTCGGTCGTGACGGCTTCCTCTTCGTCGTGCCAGCTGTCGAAGTCCGTGACGAGGGCGAGCGCCGAGAAGCACAGCTCGGCCTCGCGCGCGAGCTTGGCCTCTGTAACGGCTGTCATGCCGATTGTGTCGGCGCCCCACGCGCGGTGCAGGCGCGATTCGGCGCGCGTCGAGAACTGCGGCCCCTCCATGCAGACGTACGTGCCGCCGCGGTGCAGGCGTTGCGCGCGCGCCGCCGGGGCCAGCGCGGGCGCCACGTCGCGCTCGGGGGCGCTCGCCGCGACGAAGCCGCTGCCGAGCGCGGCCGCGGCGACGGCGTCGGCCAGCGTCGCGCACACGGGCTCGGCGAAGCTGACGTGGCCGGCAACCCCTTCGCCGAAGAAGGTCGACGCGCGGCGGTGGGTCTTGTCGATGAACTGATCGACGAGCACGAGATCGCCCGGCACGAGGCCTGGCTTGAGCGACCCGACGGCAGAGATCGACAACACGCGTTCGGCGCCGAGTTGCTTGAGCGCGTGGACGTTCGCGCGGTAGTTGATCTCCGACGGGAGCAGGCGGTGGCCGCGGCCGTGGCGAGGGAGAAAGAGCACGTCGGCGCCTCCCATTCGTCCGGCCACGACGGGCCCCGAGGGCTCGCCGAAGGGCGTCGTGACGGCGTGCTCGCGGACCGCTTCGAGCCCGGAGAGATCGTAGAGGCCACTGCCGCCGAGGACGCCGAGTATCATGGTGGTTGCACGCCGACTGGAGTGGGATGTCTCTATCACCGAACGACGGCGACGTCATCGAGTACCTGGTCGCCCACGGCGCGTACGTGGAGGCGGCGCGGATCTGTGTCGAGCGCGGCGACCTGCGTCGCGCGATCACGTTGTACGAGCGCGTCTGGCGCTTCGCAGATGCCCTGCCTCTCGCCGAGCAACTCGGCGATCCGGCGCTCGCCGTGCGCCTCGCGCTCGAGGCCCAGCTCCCGGCGCGCGCGACCGAGCTCGCCGCGGCGGTTGCAAGCGCCGACGCGACGACGCTGCGGGCCGTCGCCGAGGCCTTCGCGAACCGCGGGCACGCCTTCGAGGCCGCCGGCCTCCTCGAGCGCGCCGGCGAGCCCGCGCGCGCCGCGGCGCTCTACCGCCGCGCCGACGCCCCCCTCGACGAAGCGCGCGCGCGCGAGGCGGCCGGCGAGCTGCGCGAGGCGGGGCTCGTCTACGAGCGGCTCGTGGCGCGCGGCACGGCGGCCGAGGCCCTCGCGGGGCGCATCGCGCTGGGGCGGCTGCTCGGGCGCTTCGGCCGCCACGGCGAGGCGGCGCGCCTGCTCCAGGCCGCCGCGCGCGTTCCCGAGGGGCGCGTCGCCGCGCGGCGCGCCCTGTGCGGACCGCTGCTCGCCCTCGGTCATCGATCCGCCGCCGTCGAGGTGCTCGCGCGCCTGCGCCGCGACGGGCAGGACGTCCCCACGTCGCCCGAGGAGCTCGTCGCGATCGACGACGCCGCGGCCGTGGCCGCGGGTCGGGGAGCCGTCGCGACGGGCTCGGGGGAGCGCCGCTTTCACGTTCGCCGCATGCTGGGGGCGGGCGCCACGGGGCGCGTCTTCCTCGCCGACGACACGCTGCTCGGCCAGCCCGTCGCGCTCAAGCTGCTGCAGGCCGGCGCCGGCGACGCCGCGGGCGCCGAGCGTCAGGCGTACCTGCGCTACGTGCGCGAGGCCGAGGCCGCGGGGCGCCTTCGTCACCCGAACATCGTCGCGCTCCACGACGCCGACCCCGCGCGCGGCCTCTTCGTCCTCGAGCTCATGCCGGGTGGCACGCTCGGCGAGCGGCTCGCGAATGAAAATGAAGGTCGGCTGTCGCTCGCGCGCGTGCGGCGGCTCGCCCTGGACGTGCTCGCCGCGCTGGGCGCCGCGCACGAGCGCGGCATCGTCCACCGGGACGTCAAGCCGGCCAATGTCTTTTACGACGACGCCGGCAACGCCAAGCTCGGCGACTTCGGCGCGGCTCACCTCGCCGACTTCGGGCAAACCCAGACAGGCGGCTTCATGGGCACGATCGCGTACATGTCGCCCGAGCAGATCAGCGCGAGCCCCATCGGCTTCGCCGCGGATCTCTACGCGCTCGGCGTGACGCTGTTCCAGGCGCTCACGGGGCGCCTCCCCTGCCTGGGGCCTGATCTCGTCGCGCAACACCTCGGCGAGGTGGCGCCCGCGCCGTCGACGCTGTGCCCGGGCCTCGCGCCGTCGCACGACGAGGTCCTCGCGCGGGCGCTCGCGAAGGCGCCGCGAGAGCGCTTCGCCTCGGCGGCCGACATGGCGGTGGCGATCGCCGCGTGGCCCAGCGTGGCCGACGCGCCGGCCCTCGCCAAAGGCATCGCGACGCTCCCCGCGCCGGCCGCGCTCGCGGTCGACGAGGAGCGCCTCGTCGGGCACACCGGGCGGGGCACTCTGTGGCGGCGTCGCGATGCACGCACGGCGCGCGACGTGCTCGTCGAGCGGCTCGACGAACCGCTCAGTGCCGAGGGTCTCGCCGAGCTGCGCGTGCGCGCGGCCGCCGGCGGCCCCGACGTCCAGCGCGTGCTTCGCCTGTCGCTCGATCGCCGAGAGATCTGGTACGAGGAGCTCGCCGGCGAGATCGCGCCTGTCGCAAGCGCCTCGTCCGACGAGCGGCGCCGCCTCGAGGCCGCGGGACTGGGCCTCCCCCTCAGCCACCTGGTGCGAACGCCCGCGGGGCCCGTGCTCCTGGTCGTGCTCACGGTCGTGCTCACGGCGGCGCCCGTCGTCAGTCCGTCAGCACCTGCGTGACATACAGGGGAATCGTCCCCGTGACGGGCTTGCCGAGCGCGATGCCGACGCCCAGCTTGCGGGCGCGGGTCTCGACGACGTTCGCGCGGTGGCCCGGGCTCGACATGAAGCCCGCCTCGGCCTCCTGCGCCGAGTACGCGCGCCCGACGTTCTCGAGGATGAGCGCCGGCTCGAGCCCCGCCTTGTGGACGCGATCGAGCGCCGAACCTGTGCGCGGCGAGACGTGTCCCACGAAGTCGTGGTCGGCCATGTCGTGGCTGTGCGCGCGCGCGACCTCGGCGAGGTGGGCGTCCCACGTCACGGGCGGCGCATGGGCCGCCGCACGATCGCGGTTCACGAGCGCGAGCACGATCTGCTCGGCCGCGTCGGCCGTGACGCCGCCCGGGCGCGTGCCCGCCCCGCGCGGCGCGACGGTGGGCGGCGCGGCGCCGCAGTACACGGGGAAGTTCGCGAGCACCGCCGTGCCGCTCTTGTCCTCGGCCGTGACCTCGACCTGGTAGCGCCCCTCGGCGGCGCACGCGAGCGTGCCGCGCACGCCCGCCGACGGCGTCGGCGGCTCCTGCTCGCTCACGCGTCCGTCGGGTGCGGTGATGACGAGCCGCGCCGCCTTGTACTTCCCCACGAGCTTGCCCGTGATCGTCAGCGTGCGCCCCCGCTCGAGCCGCCGCGGCACGGGCGCGAGCGCGACGTGCGTCTCCTGCATGCCGACGACGACGGACATGAGCTCGCCCGCGCGCGCGACGCCGACGCCGACGCGCGCCACGGGGCCCGCCTTGAGGATCTCGGCGATCTCCTTGCCGGCCTGCGCGCGGATCTCGCGGTCGGCCCCCGCCGTCGCGTGCGACAGCAGCAGGTGGGGCGAAGGCTCGGCGATCCCGTAGTGGGTCAACAAGAAGTCGACGACCTCGAGCGCGGGGATCTCGTCCTCGCGCAGGTCGCGGGCGAGATCGTTCATGGCGAGATCGAGGCGCGCATCCTCGTGAGGCGCGGGCTTGTGCAGACGCTTCGCGATCGCGCGCGCGTCCTTGATGATGTCGTCGCGCAAACGGTCGTGGGAGACCGAGGCGCGCTCGGCGCGATCGGCGTCAGTCCTGTACTCGCGCGCCCCCGCGGCAGCGGGGTGCAGCGGCGGCGTGGAGGCAACCGGAGGCGGCGTCTCTGTATCCACCGGCGGCGGCGTCGTCGTCTTGGCGGCGGCGCG
>JBBQJG010000240.1:0-9548 GCA_038325725.1 Polyangia bacterium
TGAACGCGTACGCGAGCTCGTCGGGCGTGAGGGTCACGTCGAAGGCGCCCGTCGTGTTCGAGCCGAACGCCCACGCGATCGGGGCGTCGTCGCAGGTCGTGCTGCCGACGGTCGTGCGGGCGCCGCCCGAGGGATCGGGACCGCCGCCCCCCATGTTCATCGGCGGCGCGGCGCCGTACGGGTTGTTGGGACACGCCGACAGCGAGTACGTCAGCGTGCGCCCCGACGCGCCGGGCGGCTCGACGACGAGCGGCGTGACGTGAATCGTCGGGATCGAGGCTTTGTCGATGGCGAGCGCCTTCGGGTCGAGGGCAGCCGCAGGATCCGCCGGCAGGCCCGTCACGGTGAGGATCACCTCAGACGGGTCGGTCTCGACGGCGAGCACACGCAGATCGACGACGGTGCTGACGTCGGCGAAGGTCGCGCACGCCGACGCGACGGCGGCCAACCCGAACCCCAGGCGCCTCACTTTTGCGTTGGCCTTCAAAACCGACCTCTCACGCCGACGACCGGCAGGATCGGCAACCCGCGGAGCGGCGCCGACTGCCCGAAGCGGTAATCGTAGATCGTTCCCTCGGGGTTGTTCGCGTTGAGGACATTCTGCACGTCGAGATACGCGCCGAAGGTCCACGCGTCGAACGTCCACACGCGCTCGATGCGCGCGTCGAGCTGGCTGAACGTCGGCTGCCGCGCCGAGCCCGTCGCTCCGTTCAGGCGCGTGTAGCCGTTGAAGTCGGCGTCGTAGAACGAGCCGACGACCGGCGTCGACGGCGCGCCCGTGACGACGCGATAACGCGCGCCGAACTGCCACGCGCGCCACGTGTAGCTCGCGACGAGGCTCAAGTTGTGCGTCTGGTCGTACTGGCTCGGGTGCCACGATATGTCAGCGCCGTTGCGTGCCATCCCCGTCGCGCCGCCCATGGGAAGGCCCTCTGCGAGGTTGCCCGATGTCTCGGAGCGCGACAGCGTGTAGGCGAGCCATCCATAGAAGTGTTCGGTGATCTCGTGGCGCAGCAACACCTCGAGCCCGAAGGCGCGGCCTTTGCCCGTGCTCGCGAAGTGATCGATCGTCGCGACCGGCATGTCGTGCCGGCGCACGAAGAAGCCCGTCACCGACGCGTTGATGACGTCGGTGAATTTGCGCTCGACGCCGAGCTCGTACTGGTCCGCCCAGATGAGCGCGAGGTTCGGGTTGCCGAACTCTTTGTCGAGGAACTGCGGCGTCGGGAGCTGATGGTACAGGCCGACGGTGCCCTTGAGCGCGAAGCGCGGCGTGATCGCCCAGCGCCCCGAGAGGCGCGGGTCGACGCTGTACTTGTCGACGTCGACGACGTGGTAGTAGTCGAAGCGCAAGCCGGGCACGATCTTCAGGTTCGCGCGCGGGCTCCATTGCGCTTCTGCATAGAGCGCGGGCGCCGTGTCGTAGAGGCGCCGGCCGACGGTGACGACCTCCGCCGTGGTCTGTCCGATGCTGCGGCCCTCGCGCGGCGCGGGCACGTGAAAGTCGGCCGTGTCGTAGCTGACGAGGCCGTCGAACCCGACGCCGACGGTGAGCTTCGGTCCGAACGCGCGCGTGACATCCTCGCGCACGAAAAGTCGTTGGTAAGCGATCGAACCGCTGTTCGTCGCGAACGAGAACGCGTCGACGCCGTAGCCGAAGGCCGGACGAAAGCGCGAGACCCAGCCGCCCACCGTCGTCGTCCACGACACGAGGACGCGGTGCGCGCCCGAGTGCTGGTCGATGTTGATCGTGCGCGCGGGATCCTGGGCGACGATCTCGAGGCGATCGTCGCTGCCGAAGGCTTCGACGACGAGGCGGCCGCCGCCGCGCAGATCCTTCTCGGCGCGCGCCTGATAGTCGTAGTACACGGGCACCGCCGTCACGAAGCTCGAGCCGACCTTCTTCGGGATGAAGAACGGCAGGAGCTGATCGACGTAGCTGCGGCGCAGAGCGGCGCTCGCGCGCACGCCGCCGCCCACGGGGCCTTCGACGAAGGCCGAGGAGTCGAGCACGTTGAGATCGACGGAGCCGTGCAGCTGGCGGCCGACCTCGGAACGCGTCGTGACGTCGACGAGCCCGCCCGAGAAGCGGCCGTAGCGGACGCCGAAGCCGCCTGGATAAAAATCGATCTTGTCGACGAGGTTCGGCGACAACACCGACGGGCCGACGAGGAAGTGATAGATGTGCGGCACCCCGAGCGTGTCGATGAACGCGCCCGTGTCGTTCGGGTTCGCGCCGCGCACGATGAGCACGCCGAGGCCGTACGGCGCGCGCGCGACGCCGGGCAGACTCTGGATGACGCGGAGCGGATCGCCGAGCGTGCCCGGCACGGTCGTGAGCTCGGCGCGGGACAAAGTCTGCTTCGTCTCTTCGGCGTGGGCCGGGTCGGCGTGCACGCGCGTCTCGTAGAGCAGTCCGCTGCGGCGCGCGGCCGCGCAGGCCCAGTCGACGGGCGCCACCGCGAGCTCCGCGGGCGTGAAGTCGCGGATGCAGGGCTCGTGCGTCGTGTCGGAGATGACGACGCGCAGCCCGCCCGGCAGCGAGGTGCGGACCTCGAAGTGCCCCTTGTCGTCGGTCGCGCCCACGACGGCCGTGCGCGCGGCCGTCAGCTTGCCGTCGGCGTCGAGCGGCGCGACCGACACGTCGGCGGCGACGAGCGGCTCGCGCGTGCCCTTCTCGCGCGCGCGACCGCTCACGACGAAGCGCTCGGGCGGCGGCGGCGGTGGTGGTGGCGGCGGGGGCGCTTCGACGGGCGGTGGCTCGGGCGCGACGACGCGCGGCTGGAAGTGAATCGTGTACTCGATGCGAATCGCCGCCGGCTTGTCGTCGACCTCGGCGGGCGAGAACTCCATCTGGCGCGCCGCTTCGACGGCGGCCTCGTCGAAGCCGTGGCCCGCTCCCACCGCGACCGTCGCCGCCTTGACGTGCCCCGCGACGTCGAGATCGAGCGCGAGCGTGACGTCGCCGGACAACCCCGCCGCGAACGCCTCGGGCGGATAGACCGGCTCGACGTTCTTCGTGATGGCCGGGGCCTTCGTGAGCTTGGGCGCGGGCGCCGCCTTCGCCTTCGCCGGCGGCGGCGGCAGCGGCTGGTCACTTTGCGCGCGCGCGACGCCCGCCGGCCCGAGGCCGACACCCACAACGAGCGCGAGGAGGACGGCGGGGGCGCGCAACGCGCCGGAACTTTAACAGGAGACTCTCAATGCGCACGCGCGATGCGCGCCACCGCGCGCCGAGCCTGGTCGAAGGTCGCGAGCGACGAGCGCGCGGCGCTCAGCGGACCGATATACTCGGGCCCATGCTCCAGTCACGCGGGCTCGACCAACGCCGTTCGAAGTTCACGACGATCCTCTTCGTCGTCGCTGGCTTCGTCCTTTCGAGCGGCTCGTGCGGCAAGAGCCCACCGGGCTCCGACGCCGGTTCGGGCGACGGCGCCGCGGGACAGACGGGCGGCGCGGGCAGCGGCGGGGAGGCGTGCGGCACGAAGACCTGCGCGCTCGGAGGACAATGCTGTTACGCGTGCCTCTCTCTTTGCGCCGCCCCCGGGGGAACCTGCCCCGCGTTCCTCGTCGATCCTTGTCCGCAGCGAGACGGCGCCGCCGAAACCGGCCAAGCGTGCACCGACAAAGGTCCCGCGTGTCCTTCGGCGCAGGTCTGCGATCTCAGCCAGCCGGGCCGGTGTGCGGCCAGCACGGCGTCAGGCACGTGCATCACGAAGCCCTCGGCGTGCGCGCTGGATTTCGTGCCCGTGTGCGGCTGTGACGGCAAGACGTACGGCAACGACTGCGCGCGACAGAGCGCTGGCGCCCAACTGAATCACGCCGGCGCGTGTTGACGCCGGCGCGCTGAACGTCATGGCCGCCACCTCGCCGCGCCTGCCGCGCCTGCGCCCCGATCTCGACATCATGCCGTCACCCGTGAAGGGACAGCCGGGGCTGTTGCTGCGCGATCCGTTTCACTACTCCGACGCGACGCTGATCGTGCCGCCCGTGCTGGCGCGCTGCCTCGGGTGCTTCGACGGCGAGCAAACGGAGCTCGATCTTCGGGCGACGCTCGCGCGGTTACTCGAGCGCGTCGACGTCGGCGAGCCGGCGAGCCACCTCGTGGCGGCGCTGCGCAACGCCGGGTTCCTCGACGACGATCGGTTCGCGGAGCTGCGCGAGAAGCGGCGCGCGGCCTTCGCGCGCGCGCCGGAGCGCGCCCCCGCGCACGCCGGCTCGGGCTACCCCGACGACGCGGCACCGCTCGCGAAGACCCTCGCGGGCTATCTCGCGACAGCGCCCGCCTCGGCGACAGCGCCCGCGACAAACTCTGCGAAGAAATCCGCGACGCGCCGAAAGAAGCCCGCGCCGCTCGTCGGCATCGCGGCGCCGCACGTGAGCCCCGAGGGCGGCATCGCCTCCTACGCGGCGGCGTACCGCGCGCTGCCGCCCGACCTCGGTGATCGCACGTTCGTGATCCTCGGGACGTCGCACTACGGCGCCGCCGATCACTACGGACTCACGCGCAAGCCGTTCGCGACGCCCTTCGGCGCCGCCGCGACGGACACGCGCCTCGTCGACGCGCTCGCGCGCGCCGCGGGCGACGCCGCGCAGGTCGAGGACTACTGCCACGCCATCGAGCACTCGATCGAATTCCAGGTCGTGTTCCTGCAGCACCTCTTCGGGGCGACCGTGCGCATCCTGCCCGTGCTGTGCGGCGCGTTCGTCGACGGGCCATCCGCCGGCAAGCCGCCCGAGGCGAGCGAGACCGTCGCGCGTTTTTGCGACGCCCTCGGCGAGCTCGCAGCGCGCGAGGGGGAGCGCCTCTTCTTCGTCTTAGGCGTCGACATGGCCCACATCGGGCGGCGCTACGGTGACCCGTTCGCCGCGCGCGCCGACGAGGGCCCGCTCGTCGGGGTCGCCGCGCGCGATCGCGAGCGCATCGCGCGGCTCGAGGCGGGCGACGCCCCCGGCTTCTGGGACCTCGTGTGCGAGCGCCCCACGCCCGACCACGGCTACGACGATCTCAAATGGTGCGGCTCGGCGCCGCTGTACACCTTTCAGCGCGCCGTGCCCGCCGCCCGCGGCGAGCTCCTGCGCTACGAACAGTGGAACATCGACGACGCGAGCGTCGTCAGCTTCGGTGCCCTCGCCTTCCGCGGCTGAGCGCCGTCGTCGGGCCGATGTTTGGCCGCCGTCGAGTATGCTCCACCCCATGACGACCACTCTCCCCGGCCCGCTCGATCGCGAGCTCGCCGAAGCCGCGTTCGTGTGCGACCTGCTGCGCGTGCGCGATCTGCTCGCGCGCGGCGCGAATCCGGACGCGCGCGACTCCGACGGCCGCCCGCCCCTCGTCTCGGCGATCCTCGGCAACTCCGTCGCGCTCGTGGGCCTGCTCCTCGAAGCGCGCGCCGACGTCGATGCCGCCGACGAGCACGCCTGGACCCCGCTCCACTTCGCCGCCGACGAGGTGCTCCCGCAATTCACGAGCCTGCTCGTCGCGAGGGGCGCCAACGTCAACGCCCGCGACGACGAGGGCAACACGCCGCTCCACCGCGCCGTGGTCTCGGCGCGCGGCCGCTATGAAGTCGTCGCGTTCCTCCGCAAGAACGGCGCGAAGGACGACGTGAAGAACAAGAGCGGCGAGACCCCCCGCTCCCTCGCCGCCCGCCTCGGCGACCCCGTTTTCACTTCAAACTGAACGCCGCGCGCGTTGAAGGACGACGCCCCACGAGCGGGCGCCACGCCTAGATGTAAGCGCCGGTGATCTTCAGCTCTTCGAGGTACGTGATCTCCTTGGGCGTCGACGAGCGGCCGAGGGTCGCGTTGCGCGTCGGGAAGCGGCCGAAGCGCGCGACGACGTCGTGGTGCGTGCGCGAGAACGTCACGCCGCGCTCGTAGAAAGAGCGCACGGCCGTGGGCGCCTCGGCGACGACGCGCTCGGCGTAGGCGAGGCCGCGCTCCTGGAGGATGCGGTCCTCGGCGTGATTGAGCGGCAGCGAAAAGAACATGCGCTCATGCAGCGCGAGGTCGCGGTCCATGCTCGCCTCGAGCCCGCTCACGGCGAGGCGCTGCGCCGTCGAATCCTGCGCGAACGCGAGCGGCGTGCCGCGAAAGACGTTTCGTGAAAACTGATCGAGCAGCACGATGAGCGCGAGGCGCTCGCGCGCGACCTCGGACCACGCGTCGAGCTCGCCGCGGCGCGCGCGCTCGAGATCGCCACCGAAGCGCGCCGCGATCTCGCGATCGACCTCGGCGCCGCCGTAGAACCACATGGCCCCACGACGTTCGAGCGCCGCGACCCCGTCGATGGGGTCGCGGTCGTCGCCGAACCAGTAGGCGAGGACCGCCGCCGCGTCGCTCATGGGGCCGAGTGTATCACCGCCGATGGACGCGCCGGATGATAACGTCCGCGCGCAGTGGAACACCGTTTCGCAGAAGCTCCCTCAGGGGGAGACGAGCTCGACGCGCTCGTCTCGCTCTCGAACGCCGTGGGCGCCGACCCCACGCTCACGCA
This sequence comes from Polyangia bacterium, assembly GCA_038325725.1. Taxonomy (GTDB): domain Bacteria; phylum Myxococcota_A; class Polyangia; order Fen-1088; family Fen-1088; genus DASZFV01. Next base: position 6,500 of record JBBQJG010000240.1, read on the forward strand.
ACCCGGAGGCGGCAACAGCTCCGTCAAGCGTCGCGCGCGCGACTTCGCGGGGCGGGAGCTCGAAGTCCTGTCGGTCAAGGGCAGCGGCACCGACCTCGCGACGATCGCGCGCGGCGGCTTCACGACGCTGCGCCTGGCCGACCTCGCGCTCCTGCAGGCCAAGGACGCGATGTCCGACGAAGAGATGATGGCGTTCATGCGCGCGTGCATGCTCGACGCGCGCGAGCCCGCGCCGTCGGTCGAGACGCCCCTCCACGCGCTGCTGCCCCAGCGCTTCATCGTCCACACCCACGACTTCGCGACGCAGGCCCTCACCGACACGCGGCGCCCCGAAGAGAACGTGCGCGCGGCGTTCGGCGACGACGTCGCCTACGTCGACTACGTGCGGCCGGGGTTCCCACTCGCCCGCGCGCTCGCCCGCATGGGCAGTGTGAACGCGCCGCGCGGCCTCGTGCTCGCCCGCCACGGCCTCGTCGCCTGGGGCGACTCGGCGCGCGCCTGTTACGACAACCTGCACGCGCTCATCAACCGCGCCGAGTCTTTCGTTGCCAAGGCCTTCGTGGCCGCGGGCGGCGGCCGTGCGTTCGCCCCCGCGACGCCGCCCGCGCCGGTCGCGCGCCGCCGCGCCGCCGCGCGCGCGCTGCTGCCGGGGCTCCGGAGGGAGCTCTCGTCCGCGATGCCCTCGGGTCGCCCGCTCATCCTGCACCTCGACGACTCGCCCGAGGCGCTCGCGTTCGTCGGCTCGGCGGAGGCGCGCGTGATCGCGGCGCGCGGCATGGTGACGCCCGAGCACATCTTGCGCTGCGGCCGCCTCCCCTGCGCCGTGGACGTACAGCCCGAGGCCGACCTCGCGACGATGCCGACGGCGGACGCCGCGCGCGCGATCGAGAGCGCCCTCGTCGGCTATGCCGACGACGCGCGTGCCGCCTTCGCGCGCCACCGCCCCGCGACCGAGATGTTGCCGCCCATCCCTCGCATCGTGCTGCTGCCCGGGCTCGGCGTCGTCGGCGCGATGTCGAACAAGGGCAACGCCGCCCTCGGCACGCTCTGTTACGGCCACGGCGCGCGCGTCATCGCCGCCGCCGAGGCGCTCGGCGCCTTTCAATTCCTCGACGAGGCCGACGGCCTCGCGATCGAGTACTGGTCCTTGGAGATGGCGAAGCTCAAACAGGTCGAGCGCGAGCTCGCCGGTCACGTCGCGCTCGTCACGGGCGGCGCGAGTGGCATCGGGCTCGCCATCGCGAAGCGCTTCGCCGAAGAGGGCGCGCACGTCGTGATCGCCGACGTCGACGGCGCGGCGGCGCGCGCCGCCGCCGACGCGATCGGCGCCGCCTGCCGCGCGCCCGAGCGTCTGCGCGGCGTCGCCGCCGACGCGACTTCGGCGCGCGCCGCCGCCGACGCCGTCGATGAAGCGGTCCTCGCGTTCGGCGGCCTCGACATCCTCGTCGCGAATGCCGGATTCGTCGCGGCCGCCCCGCTCGGCGCGATCGGCGAGGAGGATTGGGACCGCCACTTCGACGTCAACGCGAAGGGCGCGTTCCTCGCGGCCCGCGAGGCCGCCGCCGTCATGAAGACGCAGCGGCGCGGCGTCATCCTGTTCAACGCGTCCAAGGGCGCCTTCGCGCCCACCGTCGACAACGCCGCCTACGCGAGCTCGAAGGCGGCCGTCGCCGCCCTCGCGCGCAACCTCGCCGCCGAGCTCGGCCCCGACGGCATCCGCGTGAACTACTTCAACGCAGACTTCGTCGACACGCCCCTCATGGCCAAGCTCATCGGCGAGCGCGCGCACCAGCGCGGCGTCACCGTCGAGGCGCAGACCGCGGCCTACCGCGCGCGCAACGCGCTCGGCGTCGGCCCGATCCCGGCGCGCGCCGTCGCCGAGGCTGCCCTGTTCCTCTGCTCGCCCCGCGCCGCGTACACGACGGGCGCCGTGCTCACGATCGACGGCGGCATCAAAGAGGCGATGCCCCGCTGAAAACTAAGGGCCCAAGATCGCGCGCAGGTCGGCGGCGTGCTTGCCCCGCGGCTGCAACGCCAAGTACTGCTCGTAGGCCGCGCGCGCCTCGGCCGGCTTGTTCCTGTCCTGATAAATGCCGCCGATGATGACGTAGGCGTCCGCGAAGTTCTGGTTGCTGTTGACCGCCGTGTTCGCGAGGCGCAGGGCCTCGGCCGCGTGTCCGCGCGTGAACTCCGCCTCGGCCAGCAGCGTGAGCGCCTCCGGGGACGCCGGCTGCGCGTCGACCGCCGCCCGACAGCTGGAGAGCGCGGCGCGAATGCGCCCCGCCGTGACGTGCGAGCGACACTGAGAGAGCGCTGACGCGAACCCAGCGATCGACGGCGCGACAGGCGCCGCCGCGACAATCGGCTCGGGCGCCGGCGCCGCCGCGACAACCGCCGCGACAGGCGCCGCCGCGACCGCCGCGACAGGCGCTGCCGCGACCGGCTCGGCGACAGGCGCCGCCGCGACAACCGGCTCGGGCGCCGGCGCCGCGGCGACCGGTGGCACCACGGGCTCGGCGATCGCCGGAGCCACCGGCACGACGGCCGGCACCGCAACCGCTTCGGCGACAGGCGCCGCGACGACTTGAGCAGCCGGCGCCGCGACCCGATCGCTGGGCGGCGCTACGTGCGCAGAAGGATCCGCGATGGTGCCCGCGGGATCCGGGACGGGCGCCGCGGCGACGACGGCTGGATCGGTTCCCGCGCCCGGAACCTGCGGCGCCGCCGCGAGGGGCGCGGGTGCGACCACCGCCGCCGTCGCGACCATCGTCGCTTTCGTCGCCGCTTCCTCGGTGGGCTTGCCGCCGCCCATGAGGCGCAACACGAGGACGAGACCACCCGCGATCACCACCGCCCCGCCGATGATCATTTTCCCGCGACGGCGCGACGAGTGTTCGGTGACGTGGTGAGCGCCAGAGGGCCGCGGGCCTGCCCCCGCTTCGCCCATGCGATCGCCCTCCTCGAGCCATTCCAGCATCGATTCAGAGAACGGGGCGTCGTCGTCCGCCGCGTGTCGCACGGTCCGTTATTGTTGGCCTGGGAGGCTGTC
>JBBQJG010000241.1:0-9533 GCA_038325725.1 Polyangia bacterium
GGCGCAATCCGGCGAGCCCCTGCGGCGGCCCCGGGTGCGGGAGCTGAGGCAGCGCGGGCGGCGTCAAGCGCGACTGCGAAGGCGCGCGAGACTGAGCCGAAGGAAAGGGAACCGACGGCGCGGCCGGCACGCCCATGAGCGTCTGCTTCGCCGGAGCCGGCGCGCGATAGACCGGCGCGGCGGCCGCTGCGGCGGCCGCTGCCGCTCGCTGCGCCGCGACCTGTCCCGGCGGACGCGCCTGTTCGAGAATGTCGGGCGGCGGCTCGTTGACGACCGTGTGCTCGTCTTCCTCGAAGAAGAGGTCGTCAGCCGAGACCTGCTTGACGTCGATGGGATCGTCTTTGTCGAAGATTTGTGTGTCGAGCTCTTCGTCGTCCCAATCCATCGATGGCTCCGGTCCCTTGGCTTCGGTCTTCTTGACGGCGGCCGGCGCGCGCCCAGCGGCACCAGACGGCGCCCGCGCGGCGGCGGCGCTGGCCGGCGCGCCCCCCACGGCCACGCGCCGCGCCGAAGTCTCGACGGCGCCCTCGGGCGCGGTCAGCAAGCGGTACTGCTCGAGCTTGGCGCTGTCTTCCTCGATCTCGACGGCGAACACCTTCTTCATCCACGCCGCGAGATCCTTGCGCGAGTAGAACCCGCCGACCTTGTGCAGGAACGCCTGCAGATCGTCGTGGAGGTCGATAGCGTTCTGGTAGCGATCCTCCGGATCCTTCGCGAGCGCCTTGAGCACGATGCGCTCGAGCTCTTCGGGGATCTTGTTGTTGTAGGACGACGGCGGGAGGATCTCGACGTTACGCACCTTCTCGAGCGTCGAGAAGTCGCTCTCGCCCACGAACAGCCGCTCGTTCGTGAGCAGCTCGTACATGACGATGCCGCACGAGAAGATGTCGCTGCGCCTATCGATGGGGAGCCCGCGCACCTGCTCGGGCGACATGTAGCCGAACTTGCCCTTGAGGATGCCGGCCTGCGTCTTGCTCGCCTTGCCGGCTGCTTTAGCGATGCCGAAGTCGATGAGCTTGACCTCGCCCTCGTAGCCGATGAGCACGTTCTGCGGCGAGATGTCCCGGTGCACGAGGTGCAGCTCGCGGCCCTGGGCGTCGCGCTTGTTGTGCGCGTAGTCGAGCCCCTCGCACAGCTGCATCGTGATGTAGCAGGCCTGCTGCACGGGCATGACCTCGCGCTTGCCACGCATGCGATCGAAGATCGACCGCAGGTCCTTGCCGTGCACGTGCTCGAGCGCGATGAAGTAGCTCTCCTCGACCTTCCCGAGGTCGAAGATCTGCGCGATGTTCGCTTGCTGCAGCTGCACGGCGATCTTCGCCTCGTCGATGAACATCGCGATGAACTCTTCGTCCTCGGCGATGTTCGGGAGGATGCGCTTGACGGCCAATAGCCGTTCGAAGCCCTCGACGCCAAACGTCTTGGCCTTGAAGACCTCGGCCATACCTCCGACGTTGATCCGCTCGAGCAGGTAGTACTTGCCGAACGGGATGGGCTTCTTCAGTGCGATGGGACCCTCGCGTCCGCTTGGGGAGCCTGGGGAAGTCCAGGCGGCAAACCGAGTCGGAAAGCTGTTCCGAGAAAGCTATTTATCCGACCTAACCACCTGACATGTCAATTTGAGTGTGCGGTCTCCGACACGGGAGCCGGCTTCACGGGGGCCACCACCCCCGCCTTGCGCGCCCGCACCTGCTGGGCTCGGTCTTCGTCCTCGAGGAACACGAGGGTGGCGCCCACGGCCGCGAACGGGGGCGCGACCAGGAAAGCCAGCGGCACGAGGTACAGGGCGTACGCGCCCAGGCCGAAGCCCAACGTGAGCCCCGGGTGCTTGGCGAGGTAGACCCACTTTGCCCCGAAGGTGACGTGGCGGCGGGCCAGCGGATAGTCGAAGCCGTCGTAGGCGAGGAAGATCGCGCCGAGGCCCAGGGCGACGAGCGTCCCTATCCCCGTGAGCAGCGCCGTCAGCGCGAGCCCGATGCCGACGGCCAAGCCGTACAGCGCGAGCTTGAGCAGCCCGTGCAGCAGCGCCCGGCCGATCGATGAAAAGAACGGCGCGCGCGGCGCCGACTGACGAACCTTCTTCTCGACGACCTCGGCGAGGCGATCACAGAAGATCGCGCTCATGAGGGGCTGCAGGAGGATGAACAGCAGCACGCCACCTAGAACGGTCGAGAACGCGAGAAAGATCCAACCCATGATGGGCGAGCCCGCGAACGGCTGGTCGAGCTCGCGCTTCATGAAGCGCGACGCCACGAAGAGGGTCGTCGCCCCGAGGGCCAGGTTGACGAGAATGGGAGCGATGAGGTGCGCCCAGAGGCGCTCGCGCGCCACGAAGTAGGCGCCGCGGAACGGCGCGAGGAAGCCACGAAAAAAACCCACGGACGGATTCTACCCCCACCGGCCATTCAACGAGGCACCGATGACGCGGGCAACCAGCCAAGCAACAATTCCGGACCGCTGGCCGACAAGGAGCCAGGAGGTTCCCCATGTCGCAATCAAACGGCGTTTCCGATGCCCCCGTCACGTTCCAAAACAAAGTCATGGTCGAGCAGACGCGTCAGCGGCAGACCGAGGCGCCGGCCCGGCCGTTCCGCGAGATCCTCGCGGGGGGCGTCTCCGTCCTCATGGGCGGCGCTCAGGTCGCGACGAGCGTCCTGGCCGGGCCCGTGCTGGCGGCGGCCGTTCAGGATGCGCGTGTGCAAGCGACCGGCGCGATCGCGGGCGCGCCAGCGACGCCGGCTCTGGGAACGTCGATGGGGAGTGCGTTGCCGGCGGCGGTGGCCGCGGGCACGGGCCTGCCGGTTGGCGGAACCGGAGCCGCGGGCACGACGCCGGGCGGCGCCGCCGTGACGGACGGCTCCGACATGGCAACCATGCAGGCGATGCAGCGCGAGAGTCAGGCGTTCAACATGCAGCTCCTCGCGCTACAGGAGGACGTCCAACAGGAGAACCGGCGGTTCACCACCCTGTCGAACGTGCTACGCGCCAAGCACGACACGGCGAAGGCCGCGGTCTCGAACATCCGGAGTTGACGCGCCCTCGACGTGCTAAGGTGCCGTCGTCGTGGCGATGAAAATCACCGGACCGCAGACGCCGGGCGTCCCCGGCGCCGAGCCTGACGCCGCCGCCAAGGGACCGGGCGCGAGCGACAAGGTTGGTGGCACCGAAGGGGCCTCGAAGGCCACAGGCGCGATCGCGGGCGCGAAGAAGTCTGAACGCTCGTTCGCCGAGACGCTCGCTGCCGGACGGGCCACGCCCGCTTCGGCACCCCGTGCGACGGGCGCCGTGGATCCGCTCACGTCCGACATCGCCGCCGAGCTCAAGGCGGGCAAGCTCGCCCCCGAGGCCGCGCTCGATCGCGTCGTCGAGCGCGTGCTCGACAAGCAGCTCGGCGCCGACGCGCCGGCGGCGCTGCGCGATCAGGTGCGCAACGCCCTCCGCGACACGATCAGCAGCGATCCGATGATCGCCGATCGTCTTCGAGGGCTGAGTTAGGTCGCGGACGCCGTCGTGACGGCGTGCTGCTGCGCGCGCTTCATCGCGATCGCCTCACGCAGCTGCGGCGGCAAGAACACGGCGTCCGTGTCGAATCCCGCGAGCGCCTCGATGAGGAGCGCCGCGCGATCGGCCGAGGGCGTCTTGCGATCGACGATCACGCACCACTCGCCCTTGACCTTGCACAGGCCCCCGCTCCCCGCCGTGTCGCCGGTCATCGTCTCGTAGCGCACGCGAACCCCCAGCTGGGCGGCCGCCTGCTCCAACGTCTCCGTGATCTGCTCAGGCTTCATTCGCCCTTACCTTTACCCGGTTCCGTCTTCGACGGGAAGTTTTCCGCGGAGCGATCGATGTCGAGGATCTGGGCGCTGCCGACGTAGACCTTGGTTTCGTAACGCGTGAGGCTGCCGAGCTTGCGGACGATGCCGGCCATGCGCTCGGCTTCTTCGAAGATCGTCTGCGCGAGGCCGACGTGAGGATCGGCGGCGCCGAGCTTGCGCAGCAGCATCTGCGCGTAGCCCATGACCGACGTCAGAGGCTGGTTGAGCTCGTGCGCGGCGCCACCCGCGAGCTCGATCGCGACCGATTGTTTTTCAGAGACGGCGAGCTTCTCCTGCGCGGAGGCGAGGCGCTCCTCCATGCGCAGGCGGTCACGCTGGTCCGAGAAGATGCCGACGGTCGCGATCTCTCGGCCCTCGTCGTCGAAGACGAGCGCCGCCGAGATCGAGACGGGGACCTTCTCGCCCGTGCTCGTCACGAGATCGCGGCGCACGGGATCGAGGCGGCCGCCGCCGCCGTGCTCGGCAGAGCGCACGAGGCGCATGACCTCCTCGGCCACGCCGGGCGAGTACAGCTTCCGCACGGACATCTTGCCGATGACGTCGACGGCGTGGTGGCCGCAGATGCGCTCGGCGCCCTGGTTAAAAAGCAGGATCGTGCCCTTGAGATCAGCCGCGATGATGCCGTCGACCGTCGAGTTCAAGATGCGCTCGAGGAACTCGGTCGTGCGGCGCAGCTCGCGCTCGAGCTCTCGCGCGAGCGTCACGTCTCGAAACGAGAAGATCGCCGCTTGATGCTCGGAGAGGATCCCGATCGACGCGACCGAGAACGTCGGGCGGTCGCCCGACGTCGTGACGAGCTCGAGATCGAAGTTGGCGACGGGCTCACCGGCGACGGCGTGAGCGATCTCCGCCTCGAGCCTGGGGTGGTGCGCCTCGGGGACGATCTGCGCGAGCGGTCCGCCCGCGAGCCCGTCGCGCGCGTAGCCCGTGACCTCCTCGGCGGCGCGGTTCATGTAAAGGACGCGGCCCGCGGCGTCGACGACGACGATGCCGTCCGAGGCGCTGTCGAGGAACGCGCGGTACGGCTCGAGCGCGCGCACGCGTCGCTCTTCTTGAAAGTCCTGGAGCGTGATGCGACGTGTGCGCTCGCGGATCGGATCGAGGGCCTTGGCGCGGCCGAGCACCATGCCGACCATGGCCGACGCGAGACGCCCCACGCCGATGATGTCTTCGGTCGGCGGCCCGTCGGCCGTGGCGAAGCGCGCGATGAGCGCGCCGAGCGGCTTGCGGCCCACGACGAGGGGGAACACGACCGAAGCCTCGCGCGAGAACGGTCCCTCTCTTTCGTTGGCGGGCCCGTCGCCGGAGGGGCCCGTGTACGTGACCTCGCCCGTCTCGAGCGCGCGCTGGAGGTGGGGATACTGCGCGAGCGACAGGCGCACGCGCCCGACGTCGCTCTCGTCGCTGTCGGCGACGATGTACGCCGCCTCGGGATCCGACACGACGGCGAGGATGCTCACCGACGACGCCGCGAGCGCGTGCGCGACGTGCTCGGCCGCGGCGTGGAGCTGGCTCTCGCCCGTGCCGACGGCGAGCACCTGCGCCGCCTTCACGAGATCCTCGTCGAGCGCGCGGCGGAGCTTGTCGCTCACGCGCGGCCCTTTCGCTTGGCGTGCCTCGGCGTTGACGACGCCAGGAAGGTCTGCGCCGCCACGAGCGCCGCCGTGAAGACCTCCCGCACGGGGACCCCCGCCCGCGCCGCGACGCGACGGCAGTCTTCGTGCTCGGGCTGCGCGCCCAGCACTTCGCCGTCGAGCGCGGCGAGCTTGATGCGCACGGGACCATGCGGCGTGCGAACCGTCTCGAAAGCGCGCGCAAGCACTGTGCGCGCCATGCCCTGCGCGCGCACGCCGAGCGTCGTCGAGTGACGGAAGAACGCGCCGCGCACGGCGGCGACGGCGGCGGGCGCCGCGAGCGCCGTGACCTCGACGGCGGCGCGCCCCTTCTTCATGACGATCGGGGTCGTCCAGACGTCGACCGCGCCGGCCGCGAACAAGGCCTCGCAGAGCGCGGCGACGAGCGCGGGGGACAGATCGTCGAGGTTCGCCTCGAGCCGGACGACCTCGGGGATTGCGTCGACGTCGGGGGCGCCGAGCGGCGTACCCGCGACGACGCGCAGGACGTTGGCGCGATCCGCGAGCTCGCGCGTGCCGGCCCCGTAGCCGATCGCTTCGATGCGCATCGGCGGGAGCGGCCCGAACGCGTCGACGACGGCGGCGAGGAGGCCCGCGCCCGTCGGCGTCGTGAGCTCGCCCTCACCTTCTGCGATGATGGGCATGCCGAGCAGGAGCGCGGCCGTCGCGGGGGCGGGCACGGGCACGGCGCCGTGCGCGACGCGCGCGCGCCCCGTGCCGACGACGACGGGCAACGAGCCGACCGAGGCGGGCGCCAACCACACGAGCGCGGCCGAGAAGCCGACGATGTCCGCGATCGAATCGTAGGCGCCGACCTCGTGGAAGGTGACGCGATCCACGCGTGTGCCGTGCAGCGCGGCCTCGACCACGGCGATCCGCGCGAAGACGTCCTCGGCGAGCGCGCGCGCGTCGGCGTCGAGCCGCGCGCGCGCGAGGAGGCGCCGGATCTCCGCGTAGTCACGGTGAGCGTGCTTCGCGTGCCCCCGCGCGGGCGCGCCTTTGGCGTGCGGGTCGTGATCGTGCGCGTGTGCACCTTTGGCGTGCGCGTCGTGCGCGCCGTGGTCGTGCGCGCCGTGGTCGTGCGCCTGCGCAGGCGCGCGCTTCTTCGGCGCGCGGCCCGGCCACGTGACGTCGAAGCCGCGCCCCACGAAGGCCCCGCGCTGGCGGCGCCCGAACGACGTGCGCAGGCCCGGCACGCCCAGCGCCGCGATCGCATCGGTGACGATCTTCGCGGGCACGCCGAGATCGACGAGCGCGGCGACCGCCATGTCGCCCGCGATGCCGGACGTCGGCTCGAAGTGCAGGTGCCGCCCGCGCAAGGGTTCGCTCACGCGTCCCGCTTTCGGTTGAGCATGGCGGCGAGCTGGCCCGCGCCGAAGCCGTTGTCGATGTTGACGACCGAGACGCCCGCGGCGCACGACGTCAGCATCGCGAGCAGCGCCGCGACGCCGCCGAACGCGGCGCCGTACCCGACGCTCGTCGGCACGGCGATCACGGGGCGCGCGCAGAGCCCCGCGACGACGCTCGGCAGCGCGCCCTCCATGCCCGCGACGACGATGACGACCTCGGCGCGCTCGATGACGTCCCGGTGCGCGAGCAGGCGGTGCAGCCCGGCGACGCCGACGTCGAAGACGCGCTCGACGTGATTCCCCGCGAGCTCGGCCGTGAGCGCCGCCTCCTCGGCGACGGGAACGTCTGCGGTGCCGGCGCTCACGACGACGATCGGCCCGCGGCCGCGGTCGGGCGCGGGCGTGGGACCGACGACGATGGCGCGCGGCACGGCGACGTAGCGCGCGCCCGTGACGGCGGGGACCACGATCGCGGCCGCCTCGGGCGAGACGCGCGTCGCGAGCACGGTCGACCCGCCGCGCGCGAGCTCGGCGAGGATCGCGGCGATCTGTTCGGGCGTCTTGCCCTGCCCGAGCACGACCTCCGGGAAGCCCGTGCGCAGGTGCCGGTGCGTGTCGGCGTGCGCGAAGCCGAGGTCGCGGAACGGCAAATCGCGCAGCTCGCGCACGGCGTCCTGCACGGGCACGCGACGCGCGGCGACGGCCTCTAGCAGGTCTCGCAGGCGCTCAGGATCCATCGGGCGCAGAGACTACCATCGCGCCGCTCGCGCGGCGTCCGCTTCAGATCTCGCCCATGAGACCGAAGGCCGGGAAGATCGTGAACGACGAGATGCTCGTGTCGTGCGTCGGCATCATGGGACGCGGCGCCGTCAGGTGGGCCGTGCCGAAGGCCTCGGCGAGCGTCAGCTCGACCGCGAAGAACAAGCGGCTGTAGCCGATCGCGAAGCCCGCCTGGCCGCCGAACGCGCCGGCCTTGCCCTCGAGCCGCGCGACCGTCGAATTGTTATTGGGGAGCGACAGGGTCATCTGCGTCTCGAACGTCGTCAGCAGGATTTTCGGCCCCGCCCAGACGCGGAACCAATCGCGCGACGTGCCGACGAGGATCGGCACGTCGACCTGCCAGCGCGAAAAATCATCGAGCTTGAGCCCGGGGATCTGATCCGAGATGGGAAACTCGAACGCGAAGCGCGCGACGCCGAGGCCCACCGTGAAGTCGAACGGTCCCGTCGTGTGGTCGAGAATCTGGTAGCGCGCGCCGCCGCGCCACGCCGAGCCGGCGTAGCGCACGGCGAGCTCGAACCGGTCGGCGGGCGTGTAGGCGACGGCGACGTGCGGGCCGATCGAGGGCATCGTCAGCGCGAGGTTCACGCCCGCGTCGAAGATCCTCCAGATGTCAGCGTCGGAGAGCTTCTCGTTCGCGCCGCGCGCCGCGAGGGCCTTGCCCGCGTCGACCAGGTTCCCGAACGCGCCCACGGGGAGGCCACCCTCGAGCCCCGCCTCGACCGCGACGTGTCCCTTGGGCGCGACGTGCGCCGGCTGAAACGTCGACAGCGACGGCGCGCACCCGGCCGCGAGCCCGCACGCGATCCCCGCGACGGCCGCCCATCGCAACACCCGCGATCGATCGATCACGGCCCAAGGTAACACGGGCCCCGCGAAGCGCATCGGCGACAGCGCATCGGTGAAGCGCATCGGCGAAGCGCATCGGCGAAGCGCATCGGCGACGAGTGTCAGTTGTCGTTGGCGGCGATGTCCGGCAGCAACAGCGTCAGCTTGCCGTCGGTCTGCGAAACGCCCTGGGCCACGGGCACCGAAGAATCGAGGCACGCCGGCGACGACGACTTCACGCAGAACACCTCGACGAACGCGCCCGCCACGGGACGATCGCCGCCCGTGATCGTGCCGTTCCAAGTCAGCGGACCCGGCACCGTCCCGCTCGTGCCCGTCGAAGGTGCCACGGCCCCCGTCGCCAGCACGAACGTGCGGGTGTGGCCACCGGCCAGCGTGCCGACGACGAGCTCGTAAGAACGCCCCGGCGACACCAGCAATTCGTAGCTGCCGTGGGTGGTCACTTGTGGAGATGTCGCAGGCGCGAGAGCGCCATAGTCGATCGCGGTGACGGTCCACCCCGTCGCGGCGTCGGCGCCGTCGAGCTTCCCCGACAACTTCACGAGCGCGCCGACGTTGACGACGGCCGCGACGCCCGCCTTGGGAACCGAGACGTCCGCCGTCGTCACGGCCAGCGAGGCGCTGCTCGGCGGCGCCACGGTCACGCGATACGAGCCCGCGGGAAGGAGACCGAGATCGGCGACGCCGCTCGCGTCGGTGACGCCGTCGGCGCGCGCGCTCCCCGAGGCGCCGACCTCGAGCACAGGCGGATCTCGGAACTCGACGTGCAAGGTTCCCACACTGGGGATCTCGGCGCTGCTCTCGGCGCGCACGCGCGCGCCCGCCAACGCGCTCCCGTCCGGCCCGCGCGCCGTAATCTTCAACGCCCCGGCCGGCAACGCGGCCCATTGCATCCGCAGCGTGACGCTGGCCGTGTCCGCGGGCAGCACGAGGCCCGAGCCTGCCGCGACGTGCGCCTCGGCCAAGCCGCTGCCCGGCGGGGGCGAAATCACCGCGCCCAGCGTTCCCCCGCGCGTGAGCAGGCTGAAGGTTCCGTCCGCGGCCGTCACGCCGACCGTCGACGGGCGCACGCCTTCGCGCAAGAG
>JBBQJG010000242.1:0-9376 GCA_038325725.1 Polyangia bacterium
TGTGGTTCGGTGTCGAGGGGCTCGCGGCACACCCCAGGACGGCGACCGAGACGAGCGAGACGAAGGCAAAGCTACGCAGACGAAAGGGGCTCATGAGGCGGATTATAGAGAGCGGCCCGCTCGAGGGTCAAAGACGCGGTCCGGCGCGGGCCGCCACGACGACCACGCGAGACAGATCAACGCGGGCGGATAGAGCGCCCAGATCCACGGAATGAAGGCGCGCGTGCCGTGAACGGCCGTCGCGATCGCGAGGAGATCCGTCGCGAAGAACAGCGTCGCGCCGCCGATGCGCGCGCCGGCCCGACCGCCTCCACGCGTGCACAGGGCCCGCCACAGCATCATGCAGAGCGCCGCCAAATAGACGCCGAGCACGGCGGCGCGCGCCGCGCCCGACACTGAGGACACCTCGAAGCAACCGAAGGCGATCGTCACCACGGCGGGCGGAAGCACCAACGGAAGGTCGGGCTTCGTGAAGGAGCGCTCGCGAAGAAACGCCACCGCGAAGCAGCCGTGCGCGCCGACGAACGCCGGCGCGGCGCCCGCCGGCCACGGCGTCACGTTGAGGAAAAGATCGCCGACCGCGACGAGCCCGAAGGCAGCCTTCATCCATCGCGCCGCGCCGGGCGCGGGCGACGCTCCCCACGCGAGCACCGACGCGAGCACGAGGACGACGAACGCGGGAATCAACCACCGCGTGAGCGCATCGACCTCGCGCGCGCGCGCGAGCCACAACACCGGCCACAGCGCGACGAGCACGCCGAGGATTGGCTTGCGCAGGCTCACGGGGGGCTGCATGGCTTCCTTCGTCGCACGTTTCGCGTGTTCTTCACCGTCGCGCGAAGGCGTCGAGGGCGGCAAGCAGCGCCGCGCGCTTCGAATCGCTGCGCAGGTGCCCGGCGTCGTCGAGCACGACGAGCTCGGCGCTGGGCCACGCGCGCGCAAGCGCCCACGCCGTGTCGACGGGGCAGGTCAGATCTCGGCGGCCGTGGATCAAAACGCCGGGGATTCCCGCGAGTCGGTGCGCGTCGCGGAGCAGAGCGCCCTCTTCGAGCCAAGCGCCGTGCCGAAGGTAGTGCGTGCAGATGCGAACAAACGCCAGCGCGTCGTTGGTCGACAGCGCGTCGAAGAGGCCGGCGTCGCGGTTGGGCTCGAGCGAGAGCGCCGCGTCCTCCCACGCGCACCAGGCGCGCGCCGCCGCGAGGCGCACCGCCGGATCGGGGGCCTGCATCCTGTCGGCATAAGCGGCGATCACCTCGTCGGCGCTCGCCGCTCCAACGTGGCCGGCGAATCGCTCCCACGCCTCGGGGAAAATGCGCGCGAGCTCGCCGTACAACCACCGGGCCTCTGAACGACGCGAGGTCGTCACCGACGAGAGGACCAGCTCGGACACGCGCGTCGGGTGTCGCTGCGCGTAGGCGAGCGCGAGCGTCGCGCCCCACGAGCCGCCCGACACGAGCCACCGCGCGATTCCCAGGTGCGCGCGCAGCGCCTCGAGGTCGGCGATGAGGTGCGCGGTCGTGTTGACGCTCATGTCCGTCGCGGGATCGCTCGCGCTCGGCGTCGAGCGCCCACAGCCCCGCTGGTCGAACGAGACGATGCGATAGCGCCGCGGATCGAACGCGCGCCGCATGTTCGGCGCGCTCCCCTGCCCCGGACCTCCGTGGAGCACGACCGCCGGCTTGCCGTCGGGCGCGCCCGACACCTCCCACGCGACGACGTTGCCGTCACCGACGTCGAGCCGACCTTGGTCATACGGCTCGTGGGGCAGATAGAGCTCGACAGCGTCCACGGCCATCGACGATCACGCGCCGCGCGCCCGCACGCAAGCGCCGGGCTACAATCGGCGCCGCCATGGATCGCAACCTCGCTCTCGAAGTCGTTCGGGTCACCGAAGCCGCCGCGCTGGCGGCCGCGCGCTACGTCGGACTCGGCTTGCACGACGGCGCCGACCACGCGGCGACCGAGGCGATGCGCGCGACCTTCGAGTCGCCGCACATCAAGGGCACGATCGTCATCGGCGAAGGCGAGCGCGACAAGGCGCCCATGCTCTACATCGGCGAGCAGGTGGGCGACGGCTCGGACGGCGCGCCCGCGATCGACATCGCCGTCGATCCGCTCGAAGGCACGAACCTGTGCGCGAACGGCGTGGGCGACGCGCTGGCCATCGTCGCCATGGCCGAGCACGGCAAGTTCTTGAACGCGCCCGACATGTACATGGACAAGATCGCCGTCGGCCCCGAGGTCGGCCGCGGCGTCATCGACATCCGCCGCTCGCCCACCGAGAACCTGACCGCGATCGCGCGCCGCAAGGGCGTCGGTCTGCGCGATCTCACGGCCGTCATCCTCGATCGCCCGCGCCACGCGGCGCTCATCGCGGAAGTGCGCAGCGCGGGCGCGCGCATCCGGCTCATCACCGACGGCGACGTGGGCGCCGCGATCGCGACCGCCGATCCGGGAGAAACCGGCATCGACGTCCTCATGGGCATCGGCGGCGCGCCCGAGGGCGTGCTCGCCGCGGCGGCGCTGCGCTGCGTGAAGGGCGACATGCAGGCCATTCTCAAGCCCCGCGACGCGGGTGAAATCGAGCGCGCCGCGCGCATGGGCATCCCCGACATCCACCACATCTTCGCGATCGACGAGCTCGCCTCGGGCGACGTCATGTTCGCGGCGACCGGCGTCACCGACGGCTTCCTGCTGCGCGGCGTGCGCTTCGTCCCCGACGGCGCCGAGTCCTACTCCGTCGTCATGCGCTCGAGCTCGGGCACCGTGCGCCACATCCGCGCCCGCCACCGCTTCACGGGCCGCCCGAACTACCCGACGCTGCGCCCGACCTTCGGCTAGTCCTCTCGATACTGGATGTCGAACGGCTTGTTGGTGATGAACACCACCGTGACATCGCCGTCCGCCGTCGCGCCGTGCTGCATGAGCGCGCCCTCGGGGAACCACACGAACGTGCCGGGGCCGTAGTTGCCCGCGCTCGTGACGAGCGTGCCTTCGAGGACGAACATGCCGTGCGCGCAATGATGCGTGTGCCACGGGTTGATGACGCCCGCCGGGTAGCGCGTGAGGCGCACGCCCATGCCCGTGTCGGGATCGTCGACGAGAAACTTGCGGTAGATCGGCCGCCCGATCTTGTCATTGGGCCGCTCTTCCCAAGGCATGGCGTTCGTGTCGATGACGAGGGGGGCCGCGGACACCGACGCAGGCGAGGTGGACATCCGCGAACGATACACGTAGCGCGAACCCGCGCGATTCGTCCTATGCTGCGCGCCATGAGCACGACTCCCAGCGTCTACATCGGTACGGACAGCGGGGCGACGATGTCGAAGGTGGGCGCGGTGTGGGCGGACGGCACGACGGTCTCGACGAAGTTGCAGCAGGCCCCGACGAACTTCCAGGAGGGCCCGCAATCGGTGATCGCCGGATGGATCGCCGCCATCGACAAGTTCCTAGCGGCGAACCAGCTCGCGTGGGATCAGGTCAGCGGCGTCGGCCTCGCGATCCCCGGGCCGTACCAGAGCTACGGCGTGCTCGGGAAGTCGGCGAACCTGCCGGCGAGCTTCGACGGGTGGGACGTGCACACGGCGTACAGCCTCGCGCTGTCGAAGAAGGCGGGGCGCGCCGTGCCGCTCGTCGTCGGCAACGACGGCGCGCTCGGCGGCGTGGGCGAGGCGCAGCGCGTGCGCGGCTCGGGCTCGGGCGGCGTGCTCATGCTCGCGCCCGGGTCGGGGCTCGGGTCGGCGTACATCGCGCCCGACGGGCTGCCGCTCGAGGGCGACACGCTCGCGGGCATGGAGACCGCGCACATGGCGGCCGCCCTGCACCTGCTCGACGCGAAGGCCTATCCGTGCGGCTGCGGGCGGACGTGGGGATGCATCGAGGTCTATACGACGCTGTCGGGCCTGCCCTATCTCCTCGCCGAGAAGCTGCCCAATTATCCCGACCACCCGCTCGGCAAATCAACCGAAACGCCGAAGGAGAAGGCGATGGCCTTGCGCGGCCTCGCGCAGAAGGGCGATCCGCTCGCCGTCGAGCTGTTCGATTTTCAGGCGCGCGCGCTCGGCCTGCACGTGGCGAAGCTCGCCATGGTGCTCGACCCAACGTTCGTCATCATCGGCGGCGGGCTCATGGATCCGGAAAGCACGACCGACGCCTTTCGCGAGCGCTACCTGCGCCTGGTCGCGACGACGGCGAAGCCCTACCTGTGGCCGCAGCAGCGCGACCGCATCCGCGTGCTGCCGTCGACGCTGGGCGAGCTTTCGCAGGCGATCGGCGCGGCGCTCGTCGCGCTGTACCGAAGCCGGCGCTAACGTCAGCGACGGCGGCGACGCGCGAGGGCGAGGCCGAGCGCGCCCGCAAAAGCGAAGAGCGCGCCGCTGGACGAGCCCGCGCCCGCGTTGCAGGCGCACGCGTCGTTGCCGTGGCTGCCGTTCGCGCCGGGTCCGCCGAGGCCCCCCGAGCCACTCCCGCCCGCGCCACCACTCCCGCCGCCCCCTGACAGGCCGGCGCCGCCCGAGACTCCGGCGGCGCCGAGGGGGTCGCCCGTCAACAGCTGCGCCTCGGTGGGAAACGCCTTGTTGCGAACGTCGATCGCCGTCGCGATCTTCGTGCGGTTGTCGAGCGCGAGCTGACCGGTGCCGATGACCTCGCGGTCCCACGCGGTGCTCGACGCCGGGAGGCTCGCCACGAAGTCCGAGTAGGTGTCGCTGCCGCCGTTGCAGTTCATCGCCTTCGAACCCGCCGACAGCCAGATCTTTCGCCCGTCGGCGAGCACGAGCCGCCTGGGCGCGTTGCACGCCAGGTACTCCTGATTGCCGCACAACGTTTGAATCGTCGCCTTGTGAAGGTTCGAGACGTCGGGCAGGTCCTGCACCTCGAAGAAGAACGGATCCTTGTCCATCTCGACGGGCGAGATGAACGTGTTGAGCCTCGTCAGCGTCGGGTGAGCGTCGATCATCATCTGCGCGTTCACGCGCGGCATGACGATCGACGTCGAGATGGCCGCCGTGAGCCCCGCGAGATCGAAGGTCGGAAACGCGACCTGCGACCAATACTGCGAAATGTTCCCGTAGAACTGCGCCGGCGTGATGTTCATCTTGACGACGGCGTCGGGCATCGGGATGTACTTCTGCAGCAGGCCCAACGTGAGCGGGTCACCGGCGAGGCCCATCTGGACCAGCTGCTGCACGTACGCGGGCGGCGTCATGGCCTGGCCGAGCGCCGTCAAATTGATTTGGCCGTTCGTGTAGACCACATTGCGCGCGATCTGAGACGTGCCGGCGTACTCGGTGATGAAGGCGTTGCCACCCGCCTCGTCCGCCGCCTTGCTCACGAGCCCCTTGGGACCGTAGTAGTTCGAGCCGTTGCGCTCCCAGTCGATGCTGGCGTCGTCGATCTGGATCTCGTGGTAGGCGCGCGGCGCGACGCGCGTGTCGCCGAGCACCCACACGAGCACGGGCATGTCGGGGTTCGCCGCGATCGCCGTGAGGCGCAGCGGGACGCACGCCTCGACACCGCGGAACTTCAACGTGATGGGCTGGATTTGGTTGACGCCCACGCCGTTGAGCAGCTTGAGCGCGACGAAGTATTTGTTCTCCTGAACGTAGCTGTCGATGATCGCCGAGGCCTGGTCGCTCACGATGTACCCGTTGTCCGTGAGCCAGGTCTTGAGCGCCGTCGGATCGTCGGATTTGACGACCGCCGCGTCGAACGGCCCGACGGCGCCTTGGAAGGCGACCTGAACCCCCGGCGGCGTCGCCGCGCCGGTGGATCCCGCGGTGCCGATGGTCCCCCCTCCGTTCATCGTCGGGAACCCGCCTGGAATCGTCGCCTGGGGCGGGTAGTAGCAGGTCCCCATCGTTTGAAAGCTCGACTGAAACGTCGGGGCCGTCACCGACGCGAGCGACGAGAACAACAAGTCTGTCCCCGTGCCGAGCGTCGGCACGGCGTCGACGGGCACGACCCACGAGAACTTCGCGACGTCGCCCGTGTAGAGGATCTGGATGTGCGCCTCGATCGTCGGCGCGCCCCCCGCGGGATCCTTCGTGATCGCGAAGACGACGTTCTCGCCGTTCTGCGCGACGGGCAACGGCAGGAACGGATTCTGTGGCGTGGGCCCGCCGTTGCAGAACAGACCGCCGCAGGCACGCGCCTCGCCGGGCGTCGCGACGATCGTGAGGAGCGACAGGCCCACGAGCGCGAGCGTCGCCGCTCCGTTGCCGAGAACGAGCTTCCGATTGCGATGTGACATGTGAGTCTCCTCGAGCTTGGTGGAATTCGTTCAGCGACGGCGACGGCGACGCGCGACCGTGAGCCCGAGCGCCGCGAGGCCCAGCAGCGCGCCGCCTGCGAGGCCGCCGCCCGCGCGACCGCCGACGCGGCACCCGCAGCCGCCGCTGCCCGACCCCGTGAGGCCCGGAGCGTTGCTGGGGAACACCTTCATCTCCGGAAACTTCGCGTTGTACGTGTCGAGCGCCGTCGCGATCTTCGCGCGGTTGTCGACCATCGGTTGTCCGTTGCCCGTGACCTCGCGCGCCCAAGCGACGCTCAGCGCCGGCAACGAGGTGAGCCCGTCGTAGTTGTAGCCCTGGTAGTCACATGAGCCCGTCGAGCCGGCGCGCAGCGAGACCATCCGCCCGTCGGCGAGCTCGAGCCGCACGGGCGCGTTGCACTCCGTGTACTGCTGGTTGCCGCACATCGTCCGGATCGTCGCCGTGTGCACGTTCGAGACGGCGGGCAGGTCCTTCGCCTCGAAGAAGAAGGGGTCTTTTGTCATTTCTTCGGGCGAGATGAACGTGTTGAGCCGCGTCAGCATGGGGTGCGCGTCGATCATCATTTGCGCGTTCATGCGCGGCGCGACGACGGACTTCGAGATCCCGTCGGTGATCGCGGCGAGGTTGAAGGGCGGGAACGCGAACTGGCCCCAATACATGCTGAGGTTCCCGTAGAACTGCACGTCGGTGACGCCCATCTTCTTGACGGCGTCGGGCATCGGTAGGTACTGGTCGAGCAGCCCGAGCACGAGCGGATCGCCCGCGAGGCCCATCGAGATCAATGCCTGCACGTACGCGGGCGGCGTCATCGCCTGGCCCAGCACATCGAGGTTGATCTGACCGTTCGCGAAGACCTGCGCGCGCGCGACCGAAGCCGGGCCCGCGTACTCGGTGATGAACGCGTTGCCGCCTGCCTCGTTGGCGGCGAGGCTCACGAGGCCCGTGGGCCCGCCGTAATTCGCGCCGCCCGACGACCAGTTGATGCGCGCCTCGTCGATCTCGAGCTCGAGGTATCCGCGCGGCGCGACGCGCTTGTCGCCGAGCACCCACACGAGCACCGGCATGTCGGGGTTCGCCGCGATCGCCGTGAGGCGCAGCGGCACGCAGGCCTCGGCGCCGCGAAACTTCAGCGTGATGGGCTGGATCTGGCTGACGCCCACGCCGTTGAGCAGCTTGAGCGCGACGAAGAACTTGTTCTCTTTGACGTAGGCATCGATGAGCGCCGCCGCGGCGTCGCTCACGGTGTAACCGTTGTCGACGAGCCATTTCTTGAGCGCCGTCGGATCGTCGGACTTGATGACGGCCGCGTCGAACGGACCGACGGCCCCCTGGAAGCTGACCTGCACCGAGGGATTTGCCGAACTGTCCGACGCGGCCGCGTCGAACGACATGCCGTTGAATGCGCCCCCGGCGGTTCCGGGCTCGTACATCGGCTGCGGGTCCGCGATGCAGGTGCCGCTCGTGATGTAGTTCGGAACGAACTGCGGCGTCGTCACGCCCGCGAGCGCGGTGAACAGGCGATCGGTGCCCGTGCCCAGCGTCGGCGCGGCGTCCACCGGCACGACCCACGAGAACTTCGCGGCGTCGCCGGTGTAGAGGATCTGGATGTGCGCCTCGATCGTCGGCGCGCCGCCGGCGGGGTCCGGCGTGATCGCGAAGACGACGTTCTCGCCGTTCTGCGCGACGGGCAGCGGCGCGAAGGGATTCTGCGGCGTGGGGCCGCCGTTGCAGAACAACCCGCCGCAGGCGCGCGCGTCCCCGGGCAGCGCGACGACCCCGGCGACCGGCAGACCACAGAGCAGCGCGAGCGCCGCCAACCCACGCGAGCGCAGACCAAGACCAGAACGCAAACCAAAATGGATCGACATGGTTGTCTCCTTAAAAAACGGGGGCGCTCAGCGGCCGACGACGCGGATGCGGTTGTTGTGGGTGTCGGCGATGAACACGTCACCGAGCGGACCGACCTCGACGCCCGAGGGCCGGTCGAGCTTCGCGGCGGCGGCCGGACCGTCGTCCCCGGCGAAGCCGCGCGCGCCGCACTGGCCCGCGAACGTCGTGATGATGCCGTCGGTGCCGATGACGCGCACGCAGCTGTTGTCCGTGTCGGCGATGAAGATGCGCCCGTCCTGCGCGACGGCGACGTCGGCGAGCCGCCCGAGCTGCGCCTGCTTCGCCGGGCCGCCGTCGCCCGCGAAGCCCCACGTGCCCGTGCCGGCGAACGTCTCGAGCATGCCCTGCGGGTCGACGCGCCGTAGACGGAAGTTCTCCGTGTCGGCGACGAAGATGCTGCCGTCGCGGCCGAGCGCGATGCGCCCACCCGGCGACGCGGCCTGCCCGATCGGAAAATGAAACCCGCCCTTTGTTGCCGGGCCACCGTCGTTGATGACGCACGGGTTGGGGTTCACCGAATCCGCGCAGCGGCCCACGCCCGCGATCGTCGTGATGACGTCGGTCGCGCGGTCCACCTTGCGGATCATCTGGTTCGCCTGATCGGCGATGAGCATGTCGCCCGCCGCGTCGAACACGACGGCGACGGGCAGGTCGAGGGTCGCTTGGATCGCAGGGCCGCCGTTGCCAGCGAAGCCGCGCTTGCCCGTGCCGCAGATGTCGATGATCGACGTCGTCGCGAGATCGACCTTTTTGATGCGGCTGTTGTGCCACGCGGCGATGATCATCTCCCCGGGCGCCGCCATCGGATCGAACGAGACGTGCGTCGGGTGATTGAGCCGCTCGGACGAAGGATCGTCGATCGAGGTGCCGAGCTCGCCGAGGCCCGCGACGATGTGCATGACGCCCGCGCCGTCGATCGAACGGATGCGGTGGTTGTTCCAGTCGACGACGTACAAGCGCCCGTCGGGGCCCGCCGTCATGTCTTGAGGCAAGTAGAGGCGCGTGTCCTTGGCGGCCAGCTCGTCGGCGCCGTCGCCCGCGATGCCCGTGCCCGCGATCGTGCAGATCCGGCCCGAGGCGCACAGCGCGGACGAAACGAAGCTGCCGTCGGCCGTGGGCGTCGCGGGCGGGAGCGTCGTGAGGCCGTTGCCGTCGCAGCCGGCGGCGAGCGCGACCGAGGACGCGAGCCCGAAGAGCGCGGCCACGGCGCGCGA